>JAFASY010000269.1 GCA_019244235.1 Chroococcidiopsidaceae cyanobacterium CP_BM_ER_R8_30 | reverse complement strand
CGTAGCAAGATACGGGTGTGTTGAGGACTAGAAACACAAATTGCTTAGTAGTCGTACAGGCAGTTGGCTATCTAGTTCACCTGCCTCCTTGATGATGGTTAACATAGAAAAATATTAACTTTTATTAGGAGTTGTGCCTGTGACCTTGTACGCTGAACTGCACCGCCATTTAGGGGGTTCGGTTGTGCCGCGGATTCTGTGGCGCTACTTCCAACGCCATTCACCTGATCTAGTCAAGCAGTTTTCTGACTACTCAAAATTTGAGGAGTTCTACACACGTCCCCGCAATACACTCGACGAGTATCTAGAACTTCATACATTGGTGGAAAGCGTCCAAACAGTAGACACATTGCCATACTTTATCTCTCGGTTGATTCGCGGCGCTTATATCTTCGAAAATCTAGCCTATTTGGAGTTGCGCTACACGCCCTACCTACGGACACCTGACCACTTGGGCATGACAGAGCGGATCGATCAGATGGCTGAAATCGTAGAAGTTGTGGGCAAAGCCAGTCAAGTGAGAGAATATCCCATTGTGACTAGCCAAATTCTCTGCATGCATTCGCGGCTACCGTATGAGGTGAATAAGGCAATTGTGGACTTGGCAGCCCAGAATCGCAAGTATGTTTGTGCTGTAGATTTAGCGGGTGGAGATGCTTATTACGAGGAGCGATTGGAGGAATTTGTTGGGCTCTATGCCTACGCGCGCTCGCAAGGGGTTAACACAACTGGGCATCTCTATGAAACCCCAGCAGGCTGTTACCCAGAACTTTTGCCCTATCTTATGCGAATTGGTCACGGTATTCAGATTCCCATACTGCATCCAGAGTTGCTTAGCGAGGTGGCTAATCGGCAGCAATGTCTAGAAGTCTGCCCAACCACATACTTGAAAACTGGCACTCTAGAGGAAATGAGTCAACTAAAGCTGGTGTTTGACCGTTGTTTTGATGCGGGTGTAGACATTGCCATCTGCACTGACAACGCAGGATTGCATAATGTCCGTCTGCCGTTTGAGTATGAAAATTTGCTGACCCAAGACATTATTGATTTTCCTCAACTGCAAGCTTGTCAGGATGCAGCCTTTCGCCATGCCTTTGCTTGGCCTTATCGCGATCGCCCTGCTTCCCTGCTAACAGGACTGCTGCAGCTAGAGGCTAATATGGCAGCACCATCGCTTGACAAGGTTGGCAGTGGCTAGTCGCTCTTGTCGAGGACAATGTAAGGATAGTGTGTTCAATAGCGGGGGCTTGTGAAGATGGCAGCTAAGAAAATCTTGATGCTTGTGGGTGATTTCGTTGAAGACTACGAAGTCATGGTACCTTTCCAAGCTTTGCAAATGGTGGGGCATACAGTTCATGCCGTTTGCCCCGATAGGCAGGCTGGGGAAACCGTGCGGACAGCGATTCATGACTTTGAAGGAGATCAAACTTACAGCGAAAAGCCGGGTCATAACTTCTCCTTGAATGCCAACTTTGAGGAAATAGAGGCAGAAGCTTACGATGCTTTAGTTATTCCTGGAGGAAGGGCACCAGAGTATATTCGCCTCAATGACAGGGTATTGGAAATTGTTCGTCACTTTGCCCATACAAATAAGCCGATTGCTGCTATTTGTCATGGGTTATTAGTGTTAGCCGCAGCTGATGTGCTAACAGATAAGGGCTGCACTGCCTATCCAGCTTGTGGTCCAGACGTGATTCGTGCTGGTGGACTCTACGCCCATATCCCACCCGATCGAGCAATGGTTGATGGTAATTTGGTCACGGCTCCGGCTTGGCCCGCTCACCCCTTCTGGTTAGCAGAGTTTTTGAAACTGTTGGGGACAAAGATCGAGCATCCGGAGATGGTGCAAGTTTAGCGACAACTACTCATTTCCTAATAAAATCTAGTCTGTTAGGACCTGTTAACCAAACATAATGCGCCATGCTCTATCGATCCAAAACCTCTACTCAGGGACGCAATATGGCTGGTGCCCGTGCGCTCTGGCGTGCCACCGGAATGCAGACCGAGGATTTCGACAAGCCGATCATTGCGGTCGCCAACTCCTTTACCCAATTTGTACCCGGTCATGTTCACCTCAAGGATCTGGGTCAACTAGTATGCCGTGAAATTGAAGCCGCTGGTGGGGTTGCCAAGGAATTTAACACGATCGCGGTAGACGATGGCATTGCGATGGGGCATGACGGGATGCTTTACAGTTTGCCCTCGCGCGAAATCATCGCCGATTCAGTCGAGTACATGGTCAATGCTCATTGTGCCGATGCCTTAGTCTGCATTTCTAACTGTGACAAAATTACCCCTGGTATGTTGATGGCAGCCCTGCGTCTCAACATTCCCACCGTGTTTATCTCTGGCGGACCGATGGAAGCGGGCAAAACAAAACTTGCTGAGCACAAGCTGGACTTGATAGACGCGATGGTAGTTGCCGCAAACGATAGCATCAGCAACGAGGTGGTTGAGGAATATGAGCGTTCTGCCTGCCCGACCTGCGGCTCTTGTTCCGGCATGTTCACTGCTAATTCCATGAACTGTCTCACTGAGGCGATCGGTCTTGCCTTACCGGGTAACGGCACTGTGCTGGCGACTCATTTCGACCGTAAAGAACTGTTTCTTAACGCGGCACGAACCATTGTTCGCATTACCCGCCGCTACTATGAGCAGGAGGATGAATCTGTACTGCCACGCTCGATCGCCAGTTTCAAAGCATTTGAGAATGCGATGGCGCTTGACATCGCCATGGGCGGATCGACCAACACGATTTTGCACTTGCTGGCTGCCGTCCAGGAAGCGGGGGTCAATTTCACTTTGACCGACATCGATCGCCTTTCGCGCCAGGTTCCGCAACTCTGCAAAGTGGCACCGAACACCCCTAAGTATCATATTGAGGATGTCCATCGGGCTGGCGGTATCCCTGGTATTCTTGGCGAATTAGATCGTGCTGGTCTGCTCCACACAGACGTGCCTACTGTTCACACTCAAACGCTGAAGGAAGCGCTCGATCGCTGGGATGTAATGCGCACTGACGACGAAGCGGTGCACACCTTCTTCAGGGCGGGACCTGCGGGAATTCCAACTCAGCAAGCGTTTAGTCAATCGACCCGTTGGTCGTCGCTCGACCTAGACCGGGAGAACGGCTGCATTCGTAGCATCGAACATGCTTTCAGCACCGAGGGCGGACTGGCTGTGCTTTATGGTAATTTAGCTGATTGTGGTTGTGTTGTGAAGACGGCAGGCGTAGACGAAAGCATTCATGTGTTTGCAGGTAAGGCACGTATTTATGAAAGCCAGGATGCCGCTATCAAAGGAATTCTGAGTGATGAGGTAGAACCGGGCGACGTAGTGATCATTCGCTACGAGGGTCCGCGCGGTGGACCTGGAATGCAGGAGATGCTTTATCCAACTAGTTACCTCAAATCCAAAGGCTTGGGCAGAGATTGTGCTTTGTTGACCGACGGTCGCTTCTCAGGGGGAACTTCGGGTCTCTCGATCGGTCATGCCTCTCCAGAGGCGGCGGCGGGTGGCAACATTGCGCTGGTTCACAATGGCGATCGCATTCTCATTGATATTCGCAACCGCAGTGTCAATGTAGATTTATCGGCGGAGGAATTAGCCGACCGTCGTGCTGCAATGGAAGCGAAAGGCAAAGATGCGTGGAAGCCTGCACAGCCTCGGCAACGTCGAGTAACAGCAGCGCTTAAGGCTTATGCACTGCTAGCAACTAGCGCAGATCAAGGTGCGGTACGTAACCTGAAGATGCTTGAGTAGAATCTCGGAAGTGCTTAAAGAAAACTTTCCATCATTACAACCATAACTGCTTATCTGGTACCCAAATAAGGTCAAATTGAGTGCCACTGACAATTAGCATAAATCTGGAAAACTCAATTAGCCAGGACACAGGGATAGTAAACATCTGCGCCCCAATAGCCATTGGGGGTGAAGAATAGGGGATCTGCCATTGCTTTATCATGAAATCGGTCACTCTTCTCCAATCACGGTCATTCCAACCTTGCAATCGCGCTTCCACAACTATCTTTGTCAGACCTGGTTAAACTACACTTGAAGGTGATGTAAATAGAGGAATGTCGGCGCAATGGTTCAGGTGATTCCACAACTGAGGACCCTGGAGGAGTTTTTTGACTGGTATCCGGATGGCTATGGTCGTTATGAACTGTGGAATGGAGTGGTTATTGAAATGCAACCAACAGGAGCCCATGAGCAAGTCAGTGGTTTCCTAGCAGGTGAGCTATTCTTGGAAATCAAGCGGTTGCAATTGCCATACGCTGTACCTCGGCAGGCAATCGTCAAACCCGTAGATACTGATAAGTCAGGCTATAACCCTGATGTCATTGTCTTAGATCGACTAGCATTAAACGGGGAACCTCTCTGGAGAAAACGCTCCACCATCACCAAAGGAGAATCAGTACGAGTTGTCATTGAAGTTGTTAGTACGAATTGGCGGGACGACTATGGTCACAAGTTCATTGACTACGAGGCATTAGGTACTCCGGAATATTGGATTGTTGATTATTTAGGCTTGGGTGGCAGACGCTATATTGGCTCACCCAAACAACCCACGTTTTCGGTCTATCAGTTGATTGATGGAGAGTATCAGGTTCAGCAGTTTCGTGGGAGTGACCGAATTATCTCTGCTGCTTTTCCCGAGCTAAACCTCACTGCAGAGCAGGTTTTTGCTCTAGGAATTTTGGAGTCGTAACCTTGCCCTTTACGATTGCTAATGAACTACCCCACCGCAAGGCGGATGGGGTTTCCAACTTCATCGGGAACTGCATCCAGCAAAACAGAAGCTTTACCAGGTTGACTTACATTCCCTCCATTGGCTGTAGCGCTGGTTCCCAACGCCAATATCCGCAAAGCTTCATTTCTAATATTGATAGCTGCGTTGATATCCCGGTCATGGTGCGTTTGACAATGGGTACAAATCCATGACCGAATATCCAATGGTAAGCTATCTACCTTGTGGAGGCAAACACTACATGTTTTAGAAGAAGCAAAAAATCTGTCAACTTCTATGTAAGTTTTTCCTGACCACTCGGCTTTATATTTAAGCATGGTGCAGAACTGCCCCCAACCACAATCACTAATTGCTTTAGCTAAATTGTGATTCTTGACCATGTTTTTCACTGCTAGATTTTCTACAACAATCACTTGGTTTTCGTTGACTATCTTGCGGGATAGCTTGTGTAGGAAATCTTCTCTAACGAGTGAAATCTTAGAATGTACTCTCGCTACTAACCTCTTAGCTTTAGCTCTCTTGTTACTGCCCTTTTGCTTCCTGGCGAGACTTTGCTGCTTTTTCTTGAGATTCTTAGCATGTCCTTCGGTATGCCTAGGTTTGTCAAACTTGCTGCCATCACTGGTTATGCAAAAGTGAGTTAGCCCCAAATCAATTCCAACTGCTTTACCTTTTGTAATTGGTTCAGGAGTAGCTTTTCCGTCATCAACTATGATAGAAACGTAATACTTACCATCAGTATTCTGAGAAATAGTGGTGGTGATAAACTGCCCAACTACTTCTCTATCCTGTTGGCAGTAAATACTCCCTACTTTCCCAGGCAGCTTGAGATAATCGCCTTCTAACTTAACCTTTTGAGGATAAGTTATAGATTGTCTACCATGCTTGGACTTGAACTTAGGTAGACCCGCTCTCTTGTCAAAGAAGTTTTTGTAGGCAGTTGACAAGTTTAGAGCTACATACTGCAAGCACTGAGAGTAAGCATCAGTTAGCCAAGGATACTCCTTCTTGAGAGATGGTAGCAATCCCTGAATAGCACCTCTTGCTAAGCCTTTTCCAGTCGCCTTATATGTTTCCTGGCACAAGTTCAACGAGTAGTTCCAAAACCAACGACAACAACCAAAGCTCTTGGCTAAGGCTATCTGCTGCTCTGGAGTTGGGTATAATCGGAACTTGTAGGCGCGGTACATTATCATTGTTGAACTTCACTGATAACAGTGTAGCATAGGAAGAAGAAAATGTTGCTATGCCTACGGCACGCGTTGCGCGTTCGCTTCTGTTTTCTGGTTGCTATCCATGAGGCAACGTGCGGCGAAGTGAATTCGCCGCTTTAAGTGCCGTCCCCCACCGTTAAGACGGGTGGGGAATTCCGCAACGTTGGTTAAAGTCTTCCTTCTGCTCCTTCGCTTTCCGCAATAGCTGCATATGCACTGATGCTGTATGATTTTTTACTGGCTTTGGTTTCATGCTAAAGATTCTAAGTAAGGGAGCATGACATTTTGAACACGGCAAATTTTAGCGTAATGCCAGAGTTCATCCGTTGAGCATTTCTTCTCCCTCCATACCTCTCGTAGAGCTTCCAGAGCTACATCCAGACCAATCTTATTGCGGTACTTGAAGCAGTCTGCAATAGTCTTAGCAATGCAGTAAACCTGGACAGAGACACCCTCAATCTGATGTTCTTCAATTCCTGCATTCAGAGCTTTACCAGACATATAAACAATTCGTAGTGGCAGAAGAGTATCCTTTGGGCGACGAGCTTTTTGGGAAATTGCTATCCACACCGCAAATGGAGCTTGAGTGGTAAGTTCATAGAAGCTAAGCGCAGAGAGTAAGCAAATAACGCCATGTGGTACTCTCTTGACTGCCTCCACCAAGCTATGGTGTTCGGTTATATTTGCCTCGACAGCAGTGTAAAGCCCACGCCCTGACTTCAGGAGTAGTCCCTGCCGTTCAAGACGTTGCAGTACAGAAGGGTGTATACCGTGTGAAACTATATCCTTTGCACGGACCACTCCAGCCTCACGAGCTATTTCCAGAACTTGCTGGCTATTAGACATAATCTACTAACTTGGACTTGATAAACGATGCAATTTCTGCGAGAAAACGTAGGTATCTACGTTTTACTACCTACATTTTATCGCTTCTCGCAGTGAAGTTGCACGATAATGCATAGAGCGTGTTGTCTCAATCCGAGTTGAACACCAACCTCAAAATGAGCAGACAATGACCGGTCTTTCCCAATCTCCATGAGCGTGCGATGCTACCCAACAAAAATCTACAATAAAGCTATTCTCCACCCTTGAGAATTATCATGACTCAGGCAATCGCGGCAAGAAATATTAAGCTCCACGATCTGAAGGCAAAGTTTGGTCTGCAACGGGTGGAGGATGAGTTGTTTTTCCCAGAATGGCTGAATGATCTTCCCGAACTCACCGACTCAGAACAGCAGGCGCTCGCTCGGGTAAAGCGCAATTACCTCTACTTACTGGAGTATCCAGTGATGGAAAGCATTGTCAAAATGGTGGTGTTATCACCTCTATTAGATTTAGCTGGATTTTATGAACCCCCGTTTCGAGTTGACGGAGAGGTCAACGTGCGGGTTTCGGCAGCGGATGAGGGGGAGGTGATTCAGGGAAGTATCGATGTGTTGGTGATTCAGGAAGTGTTGTGGGTGACTGTCATTGAGGCAAAAAATTCAGAGTTTTCGTTAACAAAGGCAATTTCACAGGCTCTTGCTTATATGCTGGCATCTCCTAAACGGGATAGACCTTTATTTGGGGTGGTTTTAAATGGAAGTGAGTTTTTGTTTATTAAGCTGGTGTTCGGCGATGTTCCAAAATATGGGTTGTCAGATGTGTTTTCATTGCTAAACCGGGGCAATGACTTGTACCCAGTGTTGCAAATTTTGAAGCGGTTCATAACCTTAATAGCGATCACCTAAAAAAGCTCGTCGTTATTCTCTGCATAACTAGGATTGCCCTTTCCTCCAATCGATTGCCCCTCCTCATTACTTCAAATCGCCCTTCTGCTTAGTTATCACAGCTTTATGCTAGGTACGATCTTGCTTAGTTAACCCTTCTTCGTAATTGAATAAACCATTTGGGTGATTGCAGGCGTTGCTCTGTTGCGGTCGTTATAAAATCGTGTGAAAATCTGGAAAACTCAAGGCAAGGCCTGTGGAAGCTCCGGCGACTCAAGGGTTTGCCGGAGGCTGCTTGAAGAGCGCGAAGAGTGCTAGCTCAAGAGCACAAGCTCAAGTAGCCAGAACATAGGGAGAGTGAACATCGACAAGCCAATTTTCATCGACTACTTCTAAATTTTCATCCAAGACAAGGATTAATTCACCAATCGTAGTTTGAGCAGCGTCTTGAGATGAATCTGAATCAGTGGAGAGATTGATGATGAGTGAAAATTTGAGTTGCAGCCAATGGGAATTTTCGGTGTTATCAGGAAAGATTCCCCAGGAACTACTCATCAACTTCGGATGAGGTAATTGTGTAAAGGAAATGACTTCATAAAATTCCTCTTCATCCCAATAGCCGTTTATTTGAGCATCACAAGCTTGCAGGTGTTGAATAGCAATTTGATTGGGGTCAAGTTGCTTCAAGGTTTGGCTAAGAGTCTGCCAGATTGGGTGATTTTTGAGTGTGCTAGTCACAAGCCTGAAGCTCTAGTGAGTGGTTTGTTTGCCAGGGAAGTAGAGAATGCCTTCTACTACTTTGCCATGAAATCGGCGATCGCCGCCTTTGCCAAGAATTTTGGATTTGAAATCGTAGCCAGGTTCTTCGGAGGGAACAAGTCCAGTGTTCCCTTTGGAAGGAACCAGTCCTTTGTTGA
>JAFASY010000092.1 GCA_019244235.1 Chroococcidiopsidaceae cyanobacterium CP_BM_ER_R8_30 | reverse complement strand
TAACAGACAGCTTTTTTGAACTTCGTTCAAGGGCACAAGAGCAACATGGCGGACTGTAGTATCGATGCCATCTCCCTGGAAAATAATTTGGGCGCGT
Source organism: Chroococcidiopsidaceae cyanobacterium CP_BM_ER_R8_30 (assembly GCA_019244235.1). Lineage (GTDB taxonomy): Bacteria > Cyanobacteriota > Cyanobacteriia > Cyanobacteriales > Chroococcidiopsidaceae > JAFAVL01. The sequence continues at coordinate 7,715 of JAFASY010000092.1, read as the reverse complement.
GAGTGAATCAACTGATGTTCTTGTGTTGTTGAGCAATCGAGGACTGGATTAAGTGTTGCTAAAACAGAAAGTAACTCTAGGTCCAACTTATCTAGAAATGGCCTCAATATATGATTGAGGGAAGGCACGTTAGGAAAAAAGCCCTCGCCCTTTCTCTGCCAGTTTTGGAAATTAGCTACTTGAATTAGCTTTCCTGCCTGAATCTGCCGTTGAAAAAAGATTACAGCAGTATCGGGATCAAGATCATAATTTGTTGCTTGCTGCCGCCGTTTTGATAACAGCTCCTGTTCGCGCTGAGGAGCCTCAATAGAACTTTTCTGATTCCATTTCCAGCGAGCCACATCATGTTGCACCATCAGGCGCTGCTGCATCAGTTGCAGTAACCTGTCTACCGTTTGCTGGTAGTGTGCTACTGGACAATTTTTGACAAAAAGCGCTACTTGCATTTTTCGAAAATTGTGTTAAAAATTGTTGGAAGATCAACTTCCTAGTCAACAAAAGCCTAAAAATGTTGAGAGTTAACTGTAGTAAAACCTTCTTGGCATGGTTTAGACCTTATTATTTGCCAAGAATCATAGCTAATCATAATATCAAACAAAAGTATACATTTGATCTTATAAACTCTCTACCTGACTGAATATTTTGAGTCATTTGAATGTGTGAATGTTTAAGTTTTTACCTATTACATTATTAAAAAAAGTTTTACCAATGTCCAATACCTTTTTCGTGACCAACTAATATGTAATGGATATCACGATTTTCAAGAGTTATGGAGCTTCGACACCTACAGTACTTCATTGCCGTTGCTGAAGAACTGCATTTCGGACGGGCGGCTGAACGTCTACATATGGCTCAACCACCCTTGAGTCAACAAATTCACAGTTTAGAGGAAGAGTTGGGAGTGCAGCTGTTGCATCGCACTAAACGCCGAGTCCAATTAACCCAGGCTGGTGAGGTGTTCCTTGTGGAGGCGCGCCGGAGTCTCACTCAAATTGAGCAAACCATTTTGGCGGCTCAACGTGCCGGAAGGGGTGAGATTGGCTCTCTCTCTATGGGCTTTGTCAGTTCTGCTTCCTACAGCCTTCTTCCTGAACTCCTACAAGTTTTCCGTCAGCGTTTCCCTGACGTAGAGCTGTCCCTATACGAGCTAACGACCGAGCAGCAACTGCAAAAGCTACGTAATGGTGGTCTTGATATTGGATTTCTCTACCTACCATCCTACGATGCTTCTTTAAGTATTATCTCTGTTACGAAAGAACCTCTCATGGCAGCGTTGCCCCAAAGCCATCCTCTAGCCACGTTGCCTCAAATTCCGTTGCTGTCGCTCTCTAGTGAACCGTTCATTTTAATTTTGCGTCATCTAGCCGTTGGTTTCTATGACCGGATTGTGAGCGCCTGCCAGCAAACGGGCTTTAGTCCCAGAGTTGTGCAACAGGCAAATACGATCCATACCATTGTCAGTCTAGTTGCAGGTGGAGTTGGGATCAGTTTAGTTCCAGCTTCTTTCCAAAATCTTCAGAGAACCGGAGTTGTTTATAGGCAATTGCAAAGGCCGACACCAGAAGTAGAATTGACTATCATTTGTCGTAAAGACGATCCGTCTCCAGTCTTGCAAGCCTTTCTCAAAGTGATTAGGGAAACAAGCGGTCACCAATTTATTGATGTCCCGAGCCTCTTTAGTGATGATGGACTGACCGAGCAGAGGAGTTGAGATGTCGTCGATAGCCTGTCGTTTGCTTTTTGGTAAAACCAGCTGAGCTAAGACTGACCCTAAGCATTGTGACTAGTAAAACTAGGAGTGCTGCCCCTCCTAAGTAGTTGGACCAAGATAGAGATGCTACTTCTGTAGGATGTCCAGTAGTGGGAGCAACAGATACGTGATGTCCAGTTGAAGGAACTACGACAGCAAGTTGTTGGGAGATGTTCATCAGTTTCGCCTCCTAGGCATTTGGTTGGTGAGGCGCGTTCCTTCGGGATCATTCCGTACTTCCGTCTCTCTAGCACATCTTTTAAGACTGATTGAGAGATGAACGATTATATTCTGTATCTATTGTAACCGTTTTATAGAAAAAAGTGGGGGGGTTGAGCAAATTTAATAATTCCTCTTTTTTCCTAGATGGCGACCGAAGCAATGGACGAGGTGATTGCAAGCCAATTAATAAATCTTTGCAAATGGTGAATTGACAGGCAGGGTAACGTAAGTCTAATCTGGTAGATACAGTGTAATTCAAAGGTAATTGTTATTTCACCTTTGATTAGTCGTCTGGCTTGCGCATATCCGTCTCCCTTGATCTAGTTTATTAGAGCTTTAAGGGGAGTTCGAAGTCAAAACCTCGTAAAACTTTGTAGTTTGCTCACTGTTGATAAGGAAGTGCTTACCGTAGTAGCTGCTGTAATGGTTTTCACTGATTGTGTAGCAGAGTCCCTTACTCTGAAAGCACTTCTGTTCGTAGCAGAGCTAATCTCTTGGCAAGGCGGTGAAATTATTTCACTACCCCTGAAGACGGCATAGAGATAACTACAGCACCCAGCTGTTATCTATTGAGAGGCAACTGGTACACAAACGGTTGAGTGCTGATGTATGATTCTGTACATGAAATTAAGGCAAAGCAAAGAGTAACGTTAGATACAGTAAATCCAAGAGCATTTTTGGGAGCTTATTAGTATGTGTAACGCGCTTGGCTTGGACTCTGGCTTTATGAAAGCTAATATAAAGCAGGTGTATCCTCTTTCCGTATTTCCTCACCTTCTTCACCAAAACTTTACAGATTACTTATTGAATCTTTATGGTTTTATTGGGTTTTAGAGATGACAGCATGAGGAAATTACTGATAGGCTATAGTAGCTCAAGGTGATTCAGTATTTACGCTTTCATAAGCTTGCAAGGGAATAGCAATAGGTGTGAGGTGATTTATTCGCTGTACTTCAAATGTTCTTTTAGGTTTTTCTTTGTAATTGCCGACGTCAGTTTTAACTCTGTAAAAATTGCCAGTTTCTTGAGTTAAACCAAGTCGCATGATGAATTAGATTTCGGAATAGAGAACCGCTTGACTGTAGCAAACTTTAATAATTTAAACTTAAGTTCCCATGGCATTCATCAAAGTTGAAAACATTGTTATCAATACCAACTATATTGCCGCTGTCAAGCTGGAAAACCTAACTGTGTCGGGAGAGGAAAGCGTTTCTATATTGCTAGCAACTCCTAAGTTTCCACTACTACAGTTGGAATCGGCTTTTCCGAGCCCTTATCATTATGAGTGGTTAGATTTTACTGGTAGTCAGGCGAATGTCCTAAGAGACTATTTCAGTAGTTTCAATAATGTTGTTGACCTGATGCCACAGATTTAACAGTAAAAATTTTGTCATTATTTCCCTAACTATGAATTTGACAATTTGAAGTTAGGCTCAAATCTACTCTCTAGCTATAAATTTGACGATTTGAGGTTGAGCTCAAATCTATTTCTTAGAGTAATTACTTTGGGCGTGTTTATAAGGGAGAAATTAGCTAGATGAAAGCCCAACTGCAACGGACCCCGGTTGCGATAATCGGCATGGCTGCTATCTTTCCGCGGGCTAGAAACCTTCAGGAATATTGGCATAACGTTCTACGTCAAGTAGATTGTATTACTGGCTTATACCCTGCACAATTGGATACAATCAGTCACCATATAGCCTCCAAAGTGCTTGACAATACTTACTATCAGAGAGAAGGGTTTATACCAGAAACAAATTTCAATTCTAGCAATATCAATGACATCAATCATGTTTCACCCTTGATGGCTTTGATTGTAGCCAAAGAAGCTATGGTAGATGCTGGTTATGGTGAATCTTGGCGGTTTAATCGGGAACGGACTGGGATCATTTTAGGAATGGTGGCAAGACAAGCAACCATGTCACGCACTGATAGGAGACATTATTCTCGCACTGAGAAGGCGCTAAGAAGTGCCAGTATATTTGATGAAAAAACATTAATAAATGCGGGAACAGCCAGTCTAGCAACTCTGAAGCGGGAAGAGAACGTACCCTCTAATATGTTGGCCAAAGGCGTCATCAGACAGATTGCTCATTGGCTTGACTTGGGAGGTGCAAAGTGTGTGATAGATGCTGCCTGTACTAGTTCCCTAGGGGCTCTAACTATTGCACTCAAGGAACTCACAGAATATCGCAGAGATATAATCCTGGCTGGTGGAGTTGATATTGACGCAGTCAACTACGGGAGTGGAGGTTGCCTTCAGGAGAACGTCGACAGCTCTAGATCTACCAAGATGTTTTTTAGTAAAACGTCAGCTCAGTTTGAAAACCAGAATGTCAGACCTTTCGATGCCGATGCGGATGGTATGGTACTTACTGATGGTATCGGCATGATAGTGCTCAAACGCTTAGAGGACGCCGAACGCGATGGGGATAGAATCTATGCTGTGATTAAAGGGATTGGGACTTCTAGCGCCGATCGGTATAGAAGTATTTATGCTCCTCCTCGTTTGGAAGGGCAGATTGGAGTCTTGCAACGGGCTTATCGCAATGCTGGTTTATCGCCCTTGAGTGTTGGTTTGCTCGAAGCGCACGGTACGGGTACCAAGACTGGGGATCAAATTGAATTTACTGCTTTAAAAGCAGTTTTTGGCCGACATAATTCGAAAACACAACACATCGCTCTTGGCACTGTTAAATCCCAAATTGGGAATACTAAAGCCGCAGCAGGTGCTGCTAGTGTCATTAAAACTGCTTTGGCGCTACATCACAAAGTATTACCACCAACTATTAATATTACGAGACCGCACCCAAAACTTAACGTTGAGACTTCACCCTTCTACTTAAATACGGAAACTAGACCCTGGATAAATCCACAGGGAGCACCGCCAAGACGTGCAGGTGTCAGTTCCTTCGGCTTTGGCGGTACAAGCTATCACATTATTTTAGAAGAGTATAAGAGTGAACCTCATAAAGCCCATCGCTTACACTGCACTCCCCAATCAGTGCTGCTGTTTGCGTCAACACCTGTGCAGTTGTTAGCCCAGTGTGAAAATCTACTGCTCAAGCTCCAATCGGCAGACGGAGAGCAGCATTATGCAGAACTTATTGATGCATGTAAATCATTAGAAATTTCATCCACAGATGCCAGAATCGGGTTTGTGTGTGATTCTTTGTCTGATGCTTACAACTTGCTGGAGAGCAGTGTTAACTGTCTCGAAGACAATCTCTTAGCCCCGGTCTGGCATCATCCTCGCGGGATCTACTATCGCTCTAGTAGCATCACTCCCCATTGTAAAGTGGTGGCTCTATTTTCTGGAGAAGGATCTCAATATCTCGAAATGGGTCAGGAACTCGCAATTAACTTTTCTGACCTAAGGCAAGTCTTCAGTTATGTAGACACACTCTTCGGTCAACATGGTCTACAACCCCTTTCAAGAATAGTTTTCCCTCCACCGACATTTGATACTCTTCAAAGGTATACTCAGGCAGCAGTACTTATGTGTCCTGAATATGCTCAGCTGGCTGTTGGGGCTTTTAGTGTTGGTCTTTATAAAATTCTGCAACAAGTCGGGTTCTATCCTGACTTTGTTGTGGGACAAGGCTGCGGCGAACTGACGGCACTTTGGGCGGCTAGGGTTTTAAGAGATGACGATTACTTTTTTTTGGTCAGAAGCAGAGGTCTAGCTACCCCAGACGACCAGCGAGTGGCTGCTCGTATACCACCGGAGCAGGTCGGGAAAGCCTTTCTGAAGGCAGTTGAAGCAGTTGGTTTTAGCAAGCCCCAAATTCCGGTTTACTCTAATGTTACGGGAAACTGTGATGCTGCTGAGCCTAAAGCAATCCAAGAACTCCTAAAAGAACATCTGAATAGGTCACTTCTGTCGCGGCAGGCAATCGAAAATATTTATGCAGCTGGAGGTTATTGCTTTGTCGAGTTTGGACCGAGAAACACCTTAACTAATTTGGTGAAAGCTGTTCTCGGTCAACAACCACATATAGCTATAGCTCTCAACCCTACGCGGCAACAAAGTAGCGATCGCTCTCTTCGGGAAGCGGTTGTCAATCTGCGTGTAGCTGGTTTGCCTCTAAAAAACCTCGAATCACAATAGCTACAAGGTTGCCCGTTTCAAGACGGGCAACCTTTACTAGATGCAATTCGGAGAATACTAGCAAGCGCCCTTTTGCCCTAGCACAACCAAAAGAGTCTTCAGCAGCAAACTCAGATCATAAGTAATTGACCACTTGCGCTGATAATTTAGATCCATTCGCACAATCTCTTCAAAATCTTTGACGTTAGAGCGACCGTTCACTTGCCACTCACCCGTGATCCCTGGTTTGACATTTAACCGTTGCCAGTGATAGCTATTGTAATGCTTAACTTCATTTGGTGTTGGCGGACGAGTACCGATTAGACTCATCTCTCCTAACAACACATTCCAGAACTGAGGAAATTCATCTAAGCTAGTACGACGGAGGAATTTACCTACACGGGTAATGCGAGGATCATTTTTGTTTTTGAAGATGTGACCTGCGGCCTCGTTGTTGATAAGATGCTGGAGTTGGTCAGCTCCAACTATCATAGAGCGGAATTTTCTAAGCTGGAAAAGGCGTCCATTAAGACCACAACGAGTTTGACTATAGAAAATTGGTCCTGGATTATCGATCGTCAAGGCGATAAAGACTGGAATTATAACAATTGCTGTAACACTTAAGCCAATGAGGGCTCCTATAATGTCAATTAACCGCTTCATTTTACTGCTGACAGAGGCATGAACTAGAGGTGTCGACCTAACGTCTTGAAGAGCCACAGCACAATATTTCATCCTTTTCAGTACTATCATGGATCTACAACACCACCCTGTTTGACTCGTCCACAGACCTATCTAAATATTCTGACTCTAAAGATTGATCGTACCTCCTGACGATAATTACCCGACTAGATTTAGAAAGTTTCTGCTTTGTATTTAAGCTACGTCTCGATACGCGGATTAAATGACTTGACGACCTACTACTAATAAGCCGTGTGTAAGAAATGGGCACAACAAGAGGCCACAAGATTGTGGCTAAACACAAAGTCAGTATAGATAAATATCGTTCTTCTAAAGGCATGCCATTTTCCTTTAGAAAAAGCTTGAGCCAAGTAATGCACAGGCATACTGCCGTGACAAAATACTCTATCGCTATGCAAATTGTAATTATATGCAAGAGAGTCATTAGCTAAACCAGATATTGAGTAAAGAAAGCATCTCTATCCCCAACACTTTCTGAACCTGAGTAACCAGTATCAGTCCAGTGCCGATAACTTATGTCAGTTTGCCAAGCTTTGCAACTTTCAAGGGTGATGAACGATCTCAAGCTATAAGACCTAAAATTGTCAACCCTCGTATACTTCTGCGCTCTATTGGCAAATCCTTTTTTTCGATCTCTGTAGCTAACTGAGCCAGCATTTAATACCAACTCGCTAGCAGTAACACATCTCGCACTAGTACTTTATGAGCACTTGATTTAGTTGAACCAATCTTTGCTCGTTAGTATCCTATCAGGAACACCACTATGAGAGCAATACTAATATTATTGGTATTGCTGGGCTATCTTAAGCCTTGCTCTTATCTCCTCAATTGAGGATTTCAAGAAGGGATTGTCGGCTCGGACGGTTACAAAGTCAACGGGATCGTTGTTTCAATTACAATCTCCATAATCATAATACATTGTCACCAATTGATTGTGAACGAAGCTCAAAT
>JAFASY010000089.1 GCA_019244235.1 Chroococcidiopsidaceae cyanobacterium CP_BM_ER_R8_30 | reverse complement strand
GATTCCTCAAGACTTCGGTTTTATTAAGCCACTCGTTGCGGTTTTAGGGAGTATGTTGTCTGCCTTCTCGGGTATCAGCTTGGCTGACACACACGGACGAGCCTTCCTACGGTTGATTAATCCGCACACAGTTGAAACAATGCTCTTAGCAGAAGGGACGCTTAAGCCTGCAGCTACGAAGGTTTTGGATACCAGCTGCATTATCGATGGTCGCCTTGAAGCGCTGTTAGGGACAGGATTTCTAGAGGGACAGATTTTAGTGCCGCAGTTTGTGTTGCAGGAACTACAGCAGGTGGCAGATGCTACCAAAGATCAAAAGCGGGTTAGGGGAAGGCGAGGGTTAGAAATTCTTAACCGAATTAAAACAGCCTATCCAGAGCGGATTACGATCAACCCAGCTGACTATGAAGATATTTCTACGGTAGATGCCAAGTTAGTGAGGTTGGCACAAGAAATTAATGGCACTCTCTTGACTAATGACTACAACCTATCTAAAGTTGCAACCGTGCAGAAGGTGCCTGTATTGAATATCAACGATCTCGTGAATGCAGTGCGTCCTAGTTACCTGCCAGGCGACAATATTGACCTGAAGATTCTCAAAGGAGGTAAAGAGCCTAGTCAGGGTATCGGATATCTGGAGGATGGCACTATGGTTGTCGTTGAGGAAGGTAGCAATTATGTTGGCGGCGAAATTCGCGTGGTTGTGACTAGTGCCTTACAAACTTCGGCTGGACGAATGATTTTTGCTCGACCCCAGGCATCTGCTTTGGCTTGAAGGGTTGATTTCAAGAATCCGAAAGGTTTTGTCGTCACCTACATTTTCCAATTTCATAAATCTCGTCTGGCAAATTGGTCATAGCGACAGCACCTTGCTGGATTTCAAGTAGGGAAATAGAGTTATATAGTAGAAAGCAAGCCTTGGCTAGGAGCAGTTCCTGATTCTAGTCAGGTTGAACAATTGCCCATGCAACCAATTATTACAACTGACACTGTCCTGCAAAACCGCTACCGCCTGACCAAGATTGTGAGTCAAGGGGCTGTAGAACGTCTTTATTTGGCAGAAGACCAAGGGCGCTGCAACAATCTTTGTACACTGAAAGAACTCACCCTGATTCAGAGAGACTCCAGCTTAGAAAAGGCGAAAGAGCTGTTTCAACAAGAGGCAAAGCGCCTTTACCAGATCCAGCACCCACAAGTTCTCCAGTTTTTGTCTATATTCGAGCAGGACAAAAGTCTGTTTCTGGTGCAGGAATATGTTGAAGGTAAAACCTGCGCAGCACTACTAGATGAGCGACTGACGATTGGTCAAACCTTTTCGGAAGCAGAAATATTGCAGCTCTTCAAGCAGTTGTTGCCAGTGCTAGAGCATTTACATGGTCAAGGGATGATTCACCGAGCTATCTCCCCAAATAGTATTATCTTACGTGAGCGCGACCACCTACCAGTCTTAACTAACTTTGGAAGCATTCAAGAACTAGTGTCTCAGTTCTTATTTCCATCGACTTACCTGTTAACAAGCATAGGTGAGTTGGGCTATATACCAGCTGAGCAAATTCAAACTGGTAAAGCCTATCCCAGCAGCGATCTTTATGCCTTTGCCGCCACATGTGTAGTGTTGCTAACTGCTCAAAAGCCACAAGAACTGTTTGATGACACCCAGCTCTCCTGGAACTGGCAACATTATGTTACGCTCAGCCCAGAACTGGATGCAGTCTTGCATCGAATGTTGAGCTACAAGCCTAGCGATCGCTACCAATCTGTTGCTGCAGTAGCGCAAGCTCTCCGGTTGTCCCTTGAATCACCTTCCGCCCAGATAACAGCTACAAACTTGTCCTGGTGGCAATCTGTTATTGGTCACCGTCCTGCCGCAGTTGCATCCAGCACTAGTCCACAAGAGCAACTCGCATCAGTCATTTCGGTATCCAAGCGCCAACTATGGGAGAATCCATGGGTAGTGGCAATCATTTTTCTCATAGCTGCCTTGCTACCTGGAGTCAGCGCTTGGTTATTGGTGAGTTCGCGCCTCAACCCTTCACGTTCATCAGTTCAGCCTACAGTGTTGCCGCAAGCGTTCCCGTCTCCACTCATTTCTGGGACAACGCCAACGTCCCCGTCAGCAAGTGATTCGGCAACCCCTACTGGTACTGAAGCCTTGAAGTCTAATCAGTCTACGGTGACTTCGTTAAGCAACCTAAACCTACACACAGGCAAAAGAACTATACTCAGGGGTAGTCTAAAAGCGCATCAAGTTGAATACGCTTTTCAGGGCGAACAAGGGCAACACTTAAGTGCAATTCTGATAGCTGAAGGCGTTGTACTCAATATTTTGGGACCAGACCGAACACCCATTGTAGATGGCGCTGACCAAGTGACTCACTATCAAGGAAGACTGCCTGCTACTGGGGTTTACATTATTGAGCTGCAACCTACCCACGGAATTTCCAGGAGTAGATATAAGCTCATTCTCCATCTAGCGAACCCAGCATGAACAATTCACAATTCGTAATTCGCAATTTTGAACGCACTACTGATTACCGGAACAGATACTGAAGTCGGGAAAACCGTCTTGACAACGGCTTTGGCTGCCTACTGGCAGAAATACCTGCATCACCAGAGTTTGGGAATCATGAAGCCCATCCAGGCAGGAGTGGGTGACCGCGAGTTATACAACCAGTTATTTTCTCTAGAACAATCTCTAGCAGAAATCACTCCCCTATACTTCGATCTCCCCTTGGCTCCTCCCATTGCGGCAGCACGAGCCGAACAGCGAGTAGATCTAGAACTTGTCTGGCAAGCTTTAGTACGCCTCTGCGGAGCGAGAGATCGGGTATTAGTGGAAGCACTGGGGGGCTTAGGATCTCCTGTGAGTGACGAACTTACAGTAGCAGACATAGCAGCAGACTGGCGGCTGCCAACGGTATTAGTAGTGCCAGTGAGATTGGGAGCGATTGCTCAGGCAGTTGCTAATGTTGCTTTAGCTAGATCGACTCGTGTCCCTCTCAAAGGTATAGTCCTTAATTGCATCCAGCCTTGTTCAGAACAGGAAATTGCTGATTGGGCACCAGCTGAACTCATTCAATCACTCACTTGTACTCCTGTCTTGGGCTGCTTGTCCTATCTAGACGATCTCTCTAATCTATCTAAACTAGCTCAAGCTGCGTCTAATTTAGATTTAGAGCATTTGTTGCCTCTCTAAAGAGCGTTTGTTAAATTTAAAAGAAAATGCTATCAACATCCTCAAAATCACCCTCTGTTGACATATCTCGAATTCGCGAAAAGATTCAAGCTTTGCAACCGCAAATGGTTGAGTGGCGACGACGGCTACACCAACGCCCAGAACTAGGTTTTAAAGAACAGCTAACTGCCGAATTTATCGCTCAAAAGTTGCAAGGATGGGGGATTGCTCACCAAGCTGGCATAGCAAAAACGGGTATCGTTGCCACGATTGAGAGTGACAAACCAGGACCAGTGCTAGCGATTCGGGCAGACATGGATGCTCTGCCAATTCAAGAAGAGAACGATGTACCCTATCGTTCGCAGCACGATGGTGTAATGCATGCTTGTGGTCATGATGGACATACTACCATCGCTCTGGGTACAGCATACTATCTTTCCCAGCATCGCAATCAGCTTGCCGGGACAGTAAAAATGATCTTCCAGCCAGCGGAAGAGGGACCAGGAGGAGCGCAGCCGATGATCGAGGCTGGAGTGCTACAAAATCCCGATGTTGATGCCATTATTGGTTTGCACTTATGGAATAATCTACCCCTCGGTACGGTAGGAGTTAAAAGCGGCGCGATGATGGCGTCTGTTGAAGAGTTTAATTGCACAATTTTCGGCAAAGGCGGACATGGTGCCATTCCACAACAGACAATAGATTCAGTCGTTGTTAGTGCCCAGATTGTCAATGCTTTACAGACAATCGTGGCTCGCAATGTCAATCCTTTAGACTCAGCGGTGGTGACAATTGGTCAACTGCATGCAGGTACAGCATTCAATGTCATTGCAGACACAGCACAGATGAGTGGCACAGTCCGATACTTTAATCCAGCTTTCGACGGCTACTTTGGGAAGCGCATTGAACAAATCATTGCTGGGATTTGCCAGAGTCACGGTGCAAGATATGAGTTAGACTATCGGCGACATTACCCAGCATTAGTCAATGATGCGGCAATCGCAGAATTGGTGCGCACAGTGGCAGAAACAGTTGTAGAAACTCCTGCTGGGGTGGTGCCAGAGTGTCAAACAATGGGTGCTGAGGATATGGCATACTTTCTGCAAGCAGTCCCTGGTTGCTATTTCTTCCTTGGTTCTGCTAATCCA
>JAFASY010000052.1 GCA_019244235.1 Chroococcidiopsidaceae cyanobacterium CP_BM_ER_R8_30 | reverse complement strand
CAGGGAGTAACAGCAGCGTTTAACTTAAACATGTTGGATCATTTGAATCGGCGTTTTGAGGGTAACTTTGACACTACACAATTTGAACACCAAGCTTTTTATAACGAATCACAGCAACAAATCGAGATGCATTTGCGGAGTTTGCGATCACAAATTGTCCAGCTACGCACTCTAGACTTAACCGTTCATTTTGAGACTAACGAGACGATCTTGACAGAAATTTCTCGCAAATTTGACCCTGACGTCTTACAACAAGAACTCTCAAATCGGGGTTTAATGCCACAACAAGTTTGGACAGATCCCAATCGTTGGTTTGGCTTGTTGCTGTGTCAATTCCAAAGGAAAACTGTTTAACTGCCGCAATATCCCGACACAATGGCGAAAACATGCACGCCCATATGCTTGGCCAGTTAACGCTACGTGACCAACGCCGCCGCTCGCGCCCCACAGCATCAATCTGGTTTTCTGCTATGCCTGCTTTTGGTAAGCGGATATCATTAACAAGAGAGCATTTCCAAAATTATGAAATAGCATATGAAGATGACCAAAATGGTGGAGTCCGCGCACTGACGCTGGGAAATCGGGACATTTCCGTTACTTCACCAGAAAGCAGATTGCTAAACGCAATTGATACCTAGATATCACCTGACCTTAGGGATGAGAGCTTGTAGTTGGGGCATAACTTGCCAGAACTGGATGAGATTACCACTCTAATGGTGACGAAGTTACAAACGGCAATGGAGGAAATGGAAGCATTAACAGCACTACTAGAAGGAGATGCAAAGGAGATTGAAGAGCCATCACTTACATTAGAGTCAAATTTGGCAAAGTAAAAATAGTGAGAGCAACGGAGAAATTCTATCAATTTGGAGCACAATCATGAGTTCTGAACCACTGGCATCGGTGCAACTGTCTGAAGGCATTGCCAAGCTCAAAATGCTGCCTCAAGAAAAGCAGCAACAGGTACTGGATTTCATTGAGTTTTTACGAACAAAGATCAATTATCAGGACATACCTCGAAAAAACTGGGAGCCTGGAATATCAGCTTTGTCAGCAGCAGGTGACTTGGTGGGCTGTGTGGAGGGACCGGAAGATTTGTCTACTAACCCAGAATACATGCAAGGATTTGGGGAATAGTGAGGCAGCAAGTTCTACTAGATACAGGTCCTCTAGTGGCTTTAGTTAACCGACGAGATCAGTTTCATCAATGGGCCAAAACAGAATGGGAGCAGATTGAGCCACCCTTGCTCACCTGTGAAGCTGTCATTACAGAAGCAAGCTTTTTATTAAGAAGTGTTTATGGTGGTCAGCAAGCCGTTGTGTCGCTGATCCAACGAGGCATTGTCCAAATTCCGTTTTGCTTAGAGGAAGAAGTGGAGCGTGTAGGGGAACTGTTAAACCGCTATCGATCTGTACCAATATCCTTAGCTGATGCCTGCATGGTGCGGATGGCTGAACAATATGCATCAAGTTATGTGCTGACGATAGATAGTGATTTCCACATCTATCCCAAAGAGAAAAATCAAAAAATTCCTGTTATCATACATAGTGACAGCTTTGTTAGCTGACTAGAGGATTGATAGGCTAATTTTGTCAGCAAAAATAACCGCAGCGCCTGTTCTCCAAGTCCTCGCATACTGCTGCCTCATCTCAAAATGTTTCTTAGGAGAGGGATCACCCATTCTCACATCCTAAAGCTTAATCGTCTCATCGTAACTGCCACTGGCGAGCAGATGAAAATGCTCTTATTTAGGCTTGAAGGACAGCATATTTATTTGTTTATAGGGGACAATGGCTACTAGGTGATGCGTAGTACGAAGGCTTCATCTGATTGCTTCTAACTTCTTGAGAATTTGGGGTTTAAGCTCGTCGAATTCCTTCTTGAGAAGACTTTTACTGGTCTGCGGTTCTGCAACTGATGTCAAAACCTGACTGGTTGTGAGCCAGTTTTGCATGAGTCGGCATTGTGCGGGAGCAATGGGTACGAGCGTACAAGCACAAGGGCGTTGAGGTTCTTCTCGGGCAAACAATAACAGGCGGTATTGCCCCAATTCTCCCAGTAGTCGCGCTGTCTCCCGAGTCTGTGACATTTTCATATCTAGGTAGCAAGGTAGCCACTTAGGACCATGCTGCTGGTTATAGAGGACGGTAATCCATAACATCATTGGATGAGGAGCCATGATGCACAGAAATTGATTGTAGCGGATATTCAAAAGACGTTTACGAATTTCTTGTTGTGGCAACATAACCCACAATCCTGCTGAAATTTCACCGTTATTAGAAATAGGTGCGGAAAAGACAATATCGGCAATCGGTTTGTCTTGAGGCCAGGAAATCATAAACTCAGACATATCCTGGGTAGGCTGCGTCTTGAGTGAGCGATCGCCGTAGCGTTGCTCAAGGAGGACTAAAGCTTCGATAATTTCGCTCATGGTTTGCGGACGATCATCTGGAGCCTTGGCCATACAGCTCATTACCAAATCTGCCAGCGTCTGAGGTATCTCTAATCTAGGTGCAACTGAATTTAGAGAACGCGGTTGTTGAGAGAGATGAGTTTTGTACCATCCTCCAAAAGATTGCGTATCTGCTTGCAGGGGCATTTTGCCAGTTAGCATTTCAAACATCATTATGCCTAGACTGTAAATATCTGAGCGGCAATCGAGTTCCTTGCCATCCATCTGTTCAGGAGAAGAGTAAGCTAAGGTGCCTAGGTAATAATTAGTCCGATTGCTATCTGGCTGGAGTAGCTTAGCAATGCCAAAGTCAAGAATTTTAATCAGCTCCTTAGACTTTGAGTCATGCAGTACCAAAATGTTGCTAGGTTTTAGATCTCGGTGGATGATAGGACAGATGGCATCATTGATCCATATACCTTGGTGAGCACACTGTAACCCAATGCTGATTTGACGTGCTAACCGCAGGAATGTTGCTAAGGAAAGCGGTTGAAGGCGAATGACATGACCCAAGCTCTTGCCTTGCAAATATTCCATGACGTAGAAAGGGTTGTCGTTTTCATCGACGCCGTAATCCGTCACTTGGACAATGTGGCTAGTTTTTTGACTGAGAAGGGCGCAGATTTTTGCTTCTTGCTCAAAGCGATCCCGCACTCGGATTTTTGTTTGCTGCTCAATTGCCAAGGCGAGAAACTTGATGGCAACAGGTACACCTCCTAGCAGAATATCGCTTGCTAAATAAACCCGACTCATTGCTCCAGTGCCAATCAATTTTTGGATGCGATAGCGCTTGGCAAGTAAACGATCAATATGGGGATCGAGCATCGGCAGATCGGGAGGAGGGTTTAGATATGCCCGCCATGAACTGGGTGAACGTCTCCTAAAAGGACAGGTTGACTTGCACCAGTGACTTGAGGTAGGTTTCCAGGAATACCCAGCTGACGCCAGTAAGCTAGAATAGCAAAGGCAATTGCTTCCTTAAAATCTGCACTCAAGCCCACTTCATCCGTGGTTAGCACCTGCACCGATTCTAACTGCACCTCAAGCCGATGTCTCAAGTATAAATTGCGACTTCCCCCACCGCACAACAGCACTTGCTGAGGCATCTGTGGTAAGAAAGTTTGATAGCTGTGAGCAATTGAAGCAGCAGTTAATTCTGTTAAAGTCGCTAACAAGTCAGCTTGCTCCAGCTCATGTACTGCAGCTTGAGCCAAACACTGATGCAAGTATTGAGAGCTAAAATGCTCTCGCCCAGTCGATTTAGGTGGTAGTTGTTGGAAGTAATCTTGCTGTAACCACTGTTCTACCAATTCCTTACAGGGAGTGCCAGTAGCAGCTATCTTACCGTCTTGGTCATAAGTTTTAGCGCCATTAGTAAAATGCTGCACTGCCAGATCTAAAAGCGTATTTCCTGGTCCAGTATCCCAGCCACAAATTTGTTGTTCCCAAAGAGATTTATCTTTAGCTGTCGGTAGATAGGTCACATTACCAATACCGCCAACATTCTGTACGCAGCGAGAAGCCTGCAGATGGCTCAGCAGATAAGCATCGACTTTAGATACCAAAGGAGCCCCTTGACCCCCAGCAGCAATATCAGCACTACGAAAATTACTAACGCAAGGAATACCAGTCAACTGAGCAATCACCGCCCCACGCCCCAGCTGTAAACTATATCCCAATCGGTTTGCTCTTGAAATTCTCCCTATCCCCCCATTCCCCCATCTCCCCATTGCCCCTAATTCCCACTTCGTAGGGACCCCGAGTTCCCCATCTCCCCATCCCTCCCTCCTCTCCCCAGGGGGTCGGTGATAAACCGTTTGACCATGAGAGCCGATCAATTCAGCCGGAGCGCGATCACTTTGAATGTTTTGAGCTGCCTGGGCAAAAACTAGAGCGATCGCATCATCTAATTCTGCCAACTCTGCCATGGACAGGGCTGCACCACCACAAACTGCTAAAATTTGCTGCCTAAGGTCAGATGGGTACGGATAGGTTGCTCCAGCTAGTAGCTCAACTTTTAAGTCCCAGTCAGTTCCAACAACATCTATCAAAGCAGCATCAATGCCGTCTACTGATGTACCACTTATTAAGCCGATGACTCGGGTCATTAACTTCTACCTGCCTTAATTTTATTCGCGGGCAGCCTGCGCAACATCGAGGTCCCGATTCAAATTTAAAACGTTAACACCCGGTTCGCCAAAAATTCCTAAGAATCTGCCTCGTGTGTGTTTAATAATCAAATTATTAATCTGCTCTGCGGAAAAGCCACGAATCCGAGCTACCCGATTGAGCTGAGCCATAGCTGCTTCTGGTGTAATGTGAGGATCTAAGCCAGAGCCAGAAGTGTAGACTAAATCAGCCGTTATTGGCAAGACACTAGCCTGTTTCAGCTTGTCAATTCGTTTCTGAACTTGTTTAAGCAGCTCTGGATTACTAGGAGCCAAATTACTAGCACCAGATATCCCGGTTCTAAGGATGTGATACTTGTCATTCTTGGGATCGGCCGTACTATAGTTAATCGAGCTAGGACGACTCCAGAAATACCGTTCAGCGGTGAAAGGTTGACCGATCAAAGCTGATCCAACAACTTGTCCCTGTAGATCTTGTACTAAACTGCCGTTGGCTTGGTATGGAAAGAATTTCTGACCTACTAGGAGTATGACGGCAGGATATATGACTGCTGTAACCACCCAGAGAATTAGGGTGATACGAATAGCTCTAATAAAGTCCCGCACAATAGACATTACAAGCGCTCCAGCAAAAGAAAAGATGATAAACCCAAGTCACGGATCGTAACACCTTACACTATTTAGCTTTATATCTGCAATAGGACGAAGCTGCCCATCAATAAAGCTGGCAAAATTCCAAATGGTATTACCCTCTAGCAATTTGAAAAGCCTCAGCAATCGGACCCAAGGCCATAACGGGAAAGAATGTCAGTACTCCCAAAATCACAATGACTCCTGCTGTGACTATAGTGAAAAGAACTGTATCAGTTCGCAGCGTTCCTACAGTTTCAGGTACAGGCTGTTTGTGCGCCATATTATTAGCTAACAGCAGCATGGCAACGATTGGCAGATAGCGTCCCAATATTAGGGGAAGAAGGCAACTGAGATTCCACCACAAAGCAGTCTTGGCAGGTTCGCTATTGCCCAAACCAGCAAAGCCAGAACCATTATTCGCTGCAGCTGAGGCATACTCATAAACCACCTCAGTCACACCGTGAAACCCTGGATTACCTGTACCCGCCAACTGATCAGGAAAGGCTAGAGTGATCGCCATTGGGAACAAGATAACGAGCGGGTGAACTAGCAGGACAACGCTGGCAAGGACGACTTCCGGTTTCTCAATTTTGCGACCCAGAAACTCTGGCGTTCGCCCTACCATCAAGCCCGTAACGAAAACTGACAAAATCAGGTAGATGAATAGGTAAGCTGTCCCAGTTCCCTGACCACCCCAGATGATTTGGAGGAACAAATTAAATAGGGCAGACAATTGACCGAGTGGCATGAGAGAATCAAGCATTGCATTTACAGCTCCACACATAGTCCCAGTAGTTGTCACTGTAAATAGCGCTGTTTGTGCCCAACCAAATCGAGTTTCTTTGCCCTCCAAATTAGCTTGAAGATCCGGGTCTAGATCTAGGAGATCGTTAACGAGAGGATTGCCCTGGTACTCATCAACTGCGCTCACCCCAATTAAAACTACAAAGATGATGAAGACCATCCAGAACAGCAGCTTGGCTTGCTTGGTGTTACCTATAAAAACACCGTATGTGAAGATAAAGGCAGCAGGAATGCTGGCCATAGCAATAGTTTCCAACAAATTGGTAGCAGGGTTGGGATTTTCAAACGGATGGGCAGAGTTCTGTCCAAAGAAGCCACCACCGTTTTCTCCTAGCTGCTTAATGATTTCAAAATGAGCTACAGGTCCTCTAGCAATTGGTTGCGTTGCTCCATCCAATGTGGTGACTATCTGAGGACCCAATAGCGTTTCTGGGACACCTGATGCCAGTAACAATATTGCTCCCACCAGTGAGATTGGTAGCAAGATGCGTGTCACAGATAGAGTTAGATCGACATAAAAGTTCCCCAACGGCTTGCCAGTCAAGCCCCGAATAAAGGCAATGCCTACAGCTAAGCCAGTGGCAGCGGAAACGAAGAACATGTAGCCAATACCCAAGATCTGGCTGAGGTAGCTTAGGGTGGTTTCGCCGGAGTAATGCTGTTGATCTGTGTTAGTTAAAAATGAGATAGTGGTGTGAAACACTGTATCCCATGCAGGTGTGGCTAGTCGAGTGGGATTCAATGGCAGAAATGTCTGAGTTTTAAGCAGTGCAAAAACTAGTCCACCCGCGATGATATTAATGAACATCACTGCACGAATATATTGCCAGCCAGTCATATTCACTTTTGCTCTGACACCGCTCAAAATGTAGATGACTCGCTCTAGAGGAATCATGGCCGGATCGAGTAAAGTTTTCTCTCCCAGATAGACTCGCGCCATGTATCTACCAAAAAAGGGAGCAATCACTACCAAGATGATGAGCGTTACAGCAATCTGAAAAAATCCTTGTAGCATGGGTCAATTAGAGGTTCCCTAAGACAGTGGGTAAGACGCTGAATTCGTACCATACTTAATTTTGGGCTAGTTAGTTAGTTCTGCCCTATAGCCAAATAATCTGAGCGCTTCTTAGCGTTAAAGTCAACTTTATGTCCACTGTACTGGCTGAAAACCTAAGCAAAGTCTATCCAGTAGCTGTCAAAGAACCAGGCATCAAGGGAACATTGCTACACTTTGTGCGCCGCTCCTATCGGGCGGTAGAGGCGGTTAAGCAAGTTTCTTTCCAAATTGAGCCTGGAGAGGTTGTCGGCTTTTTAGGAGCCAACGGCGCGGGCAAAACGACTACTCTGAAGATGCTCACAGGGCTAATCTACCCCTCTGCTGGGCGGGTGAGGGTCGCGGGATACGTCCCCTTCCGGCGCCAAGCTGACTTTTTGCAGCAAATCACACTGGTAATGGGGCAAAAACAGCAGCTCATTTGGGATTTGCCAGCGCTGGACTCCTTCAAGATCAATGCTGCCATTTATGGTCTTTCTGAGCGAGAGTACCGGCAGCGAGTGGGTGAACTGACTGAAATGCTAGCCCTAGAAGGCAAGCTAACCCAGCCAGTCCGCAAACTTTCCTTAGGTGAGCGCATGAAAGCTGAACTGCTAGCAGCACTATTGCACCAACCCCAAGTCCTCTTTTTAGACGAGCCGACACTGGGACTCGACGTTAATGCCCAAGTGGGAGTCCGTGAATTCTTACGAGAGTACAACCAGCGATATGGAGCTACGATTCTATTAACAAGTCATTACATGGCAGACATTACTGCTCTCTGCCAGCGAGTGCTGCTGATTCATCAAGGACAGCTGATTTACGATGGTAGCCTGGATGGACTGTTGGAGCGCTTTGCCCCCTACCGTGAGGTACAGGTGAAACTTACCCATCCTCAAACTGAGGCAGAACTGTTGCCTTACGGTGAAATTAAACATATGGAAGGTCCATCAGTACGTTTCCTCGTACAGCGTGGAATGCTGACCCGCATAGTGGCTAAAATGCTAGCAGAATTGGATGTAATAGATTTAACTGTGACAGAGCCGCCAGTTGAAGAGGTGATTGGTCGCGTATTCCGTGCGGGGGTAGTTTCTTGAGTTCGGCTATCAGAAAAGCTAAGGTTTTGCTCGTAGCTTACTATGCTTATATGCTGGAGTACAGAGCAGAGCTATTTCTATGGGCTTTGTCTGGAACTCTACCACTTATCCTAATGGGAGTCTGGACCCAAGCAGCACAAGGCGGCAGGTTTGGGCTCACACCTGTAGACTTTGTACGCTACTTTCTCGCAGTTTTTTTGATCAGGCAGTTCACTACAGTTTGGGTAATCTATGAGTTTGAAAAGGAAGTAGTGGAAGGAAGGCTTTCACCTCGTTTGCTACAGCCACTCGACCCCGTCTGGCATCACGTTGCCAGTCATCTGTCCGAAAGACTTGCCCGTTTGCCATTCGCACTAGCGCTGGTAGGGTTTTTCTTCATGCTCTACCCACAAGCTTTCTGGATACCAAGTCCTGCAAGGTTCTTACTATTTTTAATAGTGCTGGTGCTTGCCTTTGCTCTACGATTTCTCATCCAGTACACCTTCGCTATGTTTGCCTTCTGGACTGAACGAGCAATGGCAATTGAGAACTTTTGGTTTTTGTTCTATCTATTTCTTTCGGGAATGATTGCTCCATTGAAAATGTTCCCTGCACCCGTGCGTCAGGTTTTGGTTTGGACTCCGTTTCCCTACCTAATTAATTTCCCAGCATCTGTTTTGATTGGGCTACCAGTTGAGGTGGGGCGAGGGTTGTTGGTAATGTTGGGTTGGGGTGTAATGTTTTTTGTTTGGAATCGTTGGCTGTGGCGGCGAGGGCTGAAGCAGTATTCGGGAATGGGGGCTTAAATGAAAAATGCACGACCGAGCCACTTCCTAAACTATTACGAATAGTCTAACAATAAATTTAAAACACTACCCGCTCCCGTTTTTGCAACACAACCCGCTGTACTGCTTTGCAGTCAGCGTGGGAGAACGTTACCCTCTGAGAACGATGATGACCCCAAATAAAATGATCAGACCACCGATTAAAGTTTGCCAGTTAAGTGTGTCCTCCTGATAGAGGAGTATTGCAAATAGGGCAACAAAAATGGGATAGGTAATCTCGATAATGCTAGCTTTGGTAGCAGTGCCTTTGGCGATCGCCGCGAAAATTAGGATTGTGCTGGCACAACCGACCAAAACCACCAGCCCAAAGAGCAACAGATTTCTAATCGTCCAATAGTTCCTGAGCTGAGCTAGACTTAATTCAAAACGGAAGCAGACAAAGACAAACAAGTAGGTGAGAGCAAGAGCAATAGTGTAGGCAAGTGTCAGCAAAGGGGTGGGGATGGTTTTTGAGAGTTGCTCGATTGTGGCATATTGCAATCCCCATAAAATTGCTGCCCCTAGGGCATAGATGAACCAGAGATTATTTGCAAGCATAGAAAATAGAATATTTTTAACTAAATTAAGAAATTAAGAGAAAGCCAATTAACAAAAAGTTACAAAGAATGAAAGAAATAGGCATTACAAAGGAGACTTTTTTTTGCAACTTCAACGCAAGGTTTTCCCTTCCTATTTGGGTAAGGTTATGGATCACTAGTATATTGAGAAGAGAGATGAAAACAGAGGTATAGGAAAGAAATACAAATCCATCAGAGAAAATTAGGTAAGCAACTCTTGGTAAACCCGCTTTAACAACAAAACCGAAAGTAGTCAAGAAAAGCATAGATGAAATACCAATTGTAACTTGACTACTAAATTCCTTCTGAGGATTAATCCAGAAAGCACCCCATGCAATTATGTTAAAGAATATGATAGGCAGAAAAAAATTCCAAATATAATAAGCAAACGCACGCTGGATCTTAAGCTCAATTATCAAACGAGAATAACTATTTCTTTCAGGAGGGAACAAGACAGACTTTACCTTTTGACTTATTGATTTGAAATGCCACGCTGAGCGTATAGAATAGGCTTCTCGGTTAAATCCTGTTGAAATTCTATCAGGATCGAGAACAACCTGGCTTGTAGGGTAATTCCAAGATACAACAAGGAGCAAGAGTGTTTGAGAATCAAATGGAAAAAACTTTAAGAAAAATGGTGACGATAACTTAGCATCAAATGTTTGAACATGTAGAACAGTACCATCATTGTTAATACTGAGATAATCATCAACAACGTTAAATTTTTGGGAGTTAACAAACCTCAACCTCGGTGCCCAGATATCTCCAGCCTGATAAGATTTGATTTGTTGTAAGCCTTTTTCTTTGGGATCAAAGGATAATCTTAAGTCTTTCCAACTTGAGTACAGATAACCCATTATTTCAAAATTTTCATTAGTTTCATCGAGATCGATTAAGTTGCTGATGTAGACTCCCGTAGTAACTTTAATAGGTTTACTCTGATGATCCGGAGGTTCAAGTAACTTTCGGTGGCTTGAAAATTCAAGTGTCTGCTGCTGACTAGTTAATACCTTTTCTAGTCGAACTGTTTTCATCTGTAGAGTGGGCGTAATTCTAAGATTTCGACTAGTTGATTGGGCAATTACAGGCACAGTGGTGATAACTAGGGTAGCAATCACACCAACTAGGCTCAAGAACATCAATATCTTACTGTGCTTCACAATGCAGCATTGATTGAAATAGAGATTGAGCAAGCAAAAATCGCTTAACTGGCATTCCAGGGAGCTAAAGAAAACCAGTAGCTAATAGCTCATCTTATATCTTGCAGGGGTAATATTGATATTCGGCTACCAATTTAAGCCGGGACACTTTACCCCAACACCCTTAGTAGTCACTCCTGATTATGACTGAATGGAATGCCAGCAGATATCAATCGATTTCTCAACTTCAGGAGGCGATCGCCACAGAGCAACTGTCTCGTGTGACTTTAGGTGAACGAGATCGCGTCCTGGACATTGGCTGCGGGAATGGCAAAATTACAGCGGCGATCGCCTCCCGTATTCCTCAAGGTTCTGTGGTGGGCATAGATACATCACGGAACATGATTGCCTTTGCTCAAGAACA
>JAFASY010000300.1 GCA_019244235.1 Chroococcidiopsidaceae cyanobacterium CP_BM_ER_R8_30 | reverse complement strand
TGGCTCTCAAACTTATAATGCCCATCTCCCGTGTGCTCTAACACAAGGTCATACTGAAACACTTTGTTTACCCCAGGGACATCTCTGTACCACTGGTCAAAATTTTTCACTTCACCTGATGTAGACCGATGGTTATGCTGCTCGTTGTAGACAGGTTTACGATCGGAACCTAGTTTGGCTTGAATAATACCCTTTTCCGGTTTATGCAGGTCATCATCTCTATTCCACAAAGTAAAACGATCTGTTTCAAAATCGGGATGGTCAGCCTTGAAGTCTCGAACGATTGCATTGATGGTAATCTGATTGGGGAGTTGATCGCTCATAGCTATATTTCTCCAAAATGAGAAGAACCGTTCACACAAACTTACAGTACATCGTTTTCCGCCTGGACTTGGATAGAATTGGCAGGACAAGTGGGAGTGGCGTCTATTTCCTCAACTTTGCGAACTCTGCGAATGAGCACGATTTCCTCTTCGCGTCGAATGACAGTACGGATTGGGGAAACACAAATAATATCTGTTTGAGGATTGCGGATATCCCAAATTCCAGACAAATTTTGTAGAGAAGGTATCTGAGCTAGCTTTGGAGAGATGACTGAAGAATCCGCGGGAGAATTGATTTGAGAAGAAATTAAAGACGGTGAAGCACTTTTCTCTACTGAAAGGGTAATTCTCCCCTCATTACCCTCCTTTTGCGTGTCAAAGAAGAGGCCAAATAGTGTTGTTTTGTCTATAACCTCTAAAAACACTCGGTCCTCATATCCATTTAATGAGTACCAGCTCTCTGTAAGTTCAATTCTTGTGTGTTCGGCAATAAACTTTCCTCCCTTAATCCAGATTAAAGCCTGAGGTTCTAGTTTGATTTTTTTATCTTCTAACCAATAACTTATCTGACTATCAGGCCGTATTTTAATCTCATACTTTCCGGGATTTAAATCAATAAAATTAGAACCCCACCGTTTCAGATTCAAGAGATATTTTTCATCAAGCACATAACAATTTTCTTTACTATTAACTGTTAATTTTAAAGGGTTAAAATAAGGTTTACTGCTAGTAACTAAAATTGTAACTGGTTCATGGCTATTCGCTATATCAATGCCAAAAGATATCGCACACAAACTCACCTTTTCTTTGACTTCTAAAGTCAACTTATCTGTATGCCCATTCAAAGTTCTCCAGGTTGTTCGTACCTCGAAACCAGTATTTTTATTGATAAAAGTCTTTCCATTAATCCCATAAATCCAGAGTAAGATAAGCGGTTCTCGCTCTGTTTTAGTCTTGGAATAAATGTACTGCTCATTTTGAATCTGGATGTCATAAGTTCCTTGATCCAATGTCAACAGATTTGCCCGCTTTTCTTGCAGGTCCTTTATCCGACTTTCATTAATAACATAACAATTTTCTTTAGGCTCGATGGTCAAGATATTCATATTTAACTCCTTCATATCTGGAGTCGGACTCGTAGTTCTCCCCGTAGTTGCACTCTCATTTGCTTTAGGGTTTGCTTCGAGGGGGGCCGCTTTAGGTATTGGTTCGTAAATACTGATTCCTGCCCAGCGACCAATTGGGTTGGTCATAGTGACTAAGGTGGCAGCGCCAGTAGTAGTGTCAATGTGGAGCAACTGACCATCGTCTCCTAGTCTAAAGAAGCTACCAGTTACTCCATATAGAACATCGTTATAAAATTCCATGCTGGCAAGATTAGGAAAGCCAATATCGCCAATTATGGTTACTTTACCAGTATCAAGGTCACAGGTGGCCAACAACTTCCTTCGTTCATAGCCGATGAGAGTGATATATGCTTTGCCGTGACGATCGAAGGCGACTTCACCACAATTGAAGTCTTGATTAGCCACAGTGACTATTGGTTTACTTGCACCTGTTTCCAGATCGATGGCGACCAATTGTTTAGCAGTGGTGGCATAAAGAACGCCACGCTGGCTATTGTAAGCTAAACCAACCGCATAGGCTCCAATATCGCCTATGACCTTTATGACCGTTGTTATGCTTGTAGCGGGGTCAATCTCGACTAGCTGCATGGTTTGACCACCGTTCTTTAGGGCAAGTCCGTACAGGTGAGACTCCACAAATGCAATATCGGCAACTTCGCTGGTGATTGCTCCAACTAAAGTGGCTTTACCAGTAGATAGGTCGAGAGTGTAGAGATTGCTGATCTGACCAGAGACCGAATCTTGGATGTAAGCTGTCCCTGGTTTGAGCTTAGTGGATGGAGTTTTGAGCATACGACTGCCACAAATGATTTTTCCAAAACTACTGCGAAGCCATCAATAGCATCTTTACTCCCCACCACCTTCCAGAGCTTTGTCTCCCAGATAAAGATGGCTTTTGCCGCACTTAGGCGTCAATCAAAATAATCTTAGACATCTTCAACAGCATGGGTACCATCTTCCTGAGCACCAGCTTCTACGACACTGTATCCCTAGGTGCTTGACTTCATTTTTGCATAAGGACGACTAGTGCCAAGAGGAAGATAGCTAAGCTATCTTCCCAGCTATTTAGAGCGCTTGTACTATATTATTTCCAATCGGCATCTACTCAATTTTTGCATCTTGATAAACAATTCTGTCCTCTCCCTGGGCAGGTGATACTTGGCTAGTGTTGATCGGGCAAGCTGGACTTGCATCTATTTCTTCAACCTTTCTTACTCTCCTAATTAGGAGAATTTCCTCTTCACGCCTAATAACAGTGCGAATGGGGCTGAGACAGACAATATCTCTTTCAGCGCTTCGCTCGAAACTATCGAAACTTAGAGAATTTAGATCGAAGCCAACCATTTGCCGATTATCTTGATTTGGATTCACCATGGTAAGAGATACCTGAGTTCAACATGATTTTGGCTCACAATAGCGAATGATATATAATCTGACTTTTAACGTCAAGTCCTGGAAGGAAGACGAGAAGAGGGTTGGTTTAGCTAAAGTTGACTACGCTCGCTACAGTTTGGATAAGAGCGAATGACTTTAAAAACCTATCGAACACGAGTGGTAGGGTTAGCGTGGTCATAGCGTAGCTCTCAGTTCAAACCTTACTTTCATCATCACCTATTATTAAGCGGGTTATAGGCTAAGAGTGACTGCCCAAACTGAATTGCTAAGATCGGAACGCTAAAACTCCCTTTAAACTTTTTTATGAAATTTGCCAGCTTCACCCAAACACTTAAACTGATTGCAAGCCTGATTGGGGCGATTTCCTTCACCCTCACCATTTCTCCTACAATTGTCCAGGCCCAACCAACGACTTCAAAGGCAGTTCAATCGGCAGCACTAGCAGATGTCAATCTTTCTGCACAGCAAAAAGCTCAAGTCAATCAGCTTTATGAATCAGCTCGCTCGCAAGTTTGGAGCATTCTAACTCCAGCGCAGCAAAACCAGTTGCAAGCTGCCCTCAGAGGCAATACGACTTTCCCTGCTGCTATTGCTGCGATGCAGCTTTCTCAAAAGCAGCTTCCACAGCTACAAAAAGTGCTCTTATCTTCTAGGCAACGAGCAGAAACCATTTTGACTCCCAAGCAATTTCAGCAGGTATGCCAAAATATGGAAACCTATTTCGAAAACCACCAAATTTCAGGTGTTACTGATTGATCGGGCAATTCAAAACAAACTTCTGCACATTGGTTTGAAGACTTCCTTACTGGAAGCAATTGAGACTTTCAAAGCGTTTTAGCAAGAATTGAGGCTCATGACGGTATGATCTGGGCAGAGGACCTTGTATCTGGTGGAGCCCTCTTTGGATTCCCATTACCTGCTTTTCCCTTTCAGTAACCTGCATTAGAGTAAGATGTCACCAGCTGCGATCAAAATTTTGCTTGTTGAAGATGACGAGCTTTTCCGCTTGGGGCTACACATGCGGTTGCAACAAGAGGCAGGACTGGAAATTGCTGCAGAAGCAGAAGATGGCGAGACAGCAGTAGCTATAGCAAACCGTTGCCCTCTCGATATTGTGCTGTTGGATGTGGGACTGCCAGGGCTGGGCGGAATTGAAACCTGTCGTCAAATTAAGCAGCAACATCCGAATCTTCCCGTTCTAGCCCTGACTTCTCATTCTCAAAAGTCTGTGATTGTGCGGCTGATTGCTGCCGGGGCACAGGGTTACTGCCTGAAGGGAGTTGCTGCCGAAACTCTCATCCTAGCCCTCCGCTCTGTTAGCGCTGGAGCTTCCTGGTGGGACTCATTGGCAACAACAGAAATTCGAACTGCTTTTGAGGGCGAAGGCGCTCTTGACTCTCCACAAGGAGTCGTTCAAATCCCCAATCCTTTAACAAAACGGGAACAAGAGATTCTAACACTTCTGGCAGCCCACAAAACTAATCAGGAAATTGCTGAATATCTCTACATCACCCTCGGTACTGTAAAAGTGCATGTTCATACCATTTTGCATAAGCTAGAAGCACGCGATCGCACCCATGCAGTCGCGCTAGCTTTGCAAAAGAAGTTGATTGCTTCCAACCTCCTATCGGAAAGATGAATTTCCGCACTCAACGCAGTCGCCGGAGCCGCCTCCAGCAGCACGCCCGTGCAATCTCAAGTCGTTTTCTCCAGGGTAAAGTTATCCTTTACGTCCCCGTACTCATCAATGAATATCACGTCAAGCCTTTTCCCTTGTACGTCAAGTACGAGTGAGCCTGGAATACTAAGCGATGTGTACATTGCAGGATGCGGAGACACTCTGTCTGCCAGTGCAGAGGTACCAGCAACAATATACACTGTCCCTGCATGAGAGGCTAGATGACGTTTTTGATAAGGTCCTGACTCGGACTCTCGCCCACTCCCTCCATCCTTTTTCATGCCTGTAGTAAAAGTGTCTGAGGTACCATAATGTCCGTCAATTAGGTACGAGCGCTCATAGGCATGACTATGACCGCCCAATACCAAATCTACGCCTGCGTCCTCCAAAATGGGCAGAGCACGCTCTCTCATCTCAATTAGCTCGATTTCGGTATCAGAATCATGTGACCCTTTGGTATAGGGAGGGTGGTGCCAAAAAGCAATCTGCCAGTCCTTATTAGAGGCAGCAACATCGCGTACCAGCCAGGTGAACATTGGACCAGTGGGAGAGCGATCGCTGCCGTAAGAATCTAAACAGAAAAAGTGGATGTTGCCGTAGTCAAATGAGTAGTAAGCAGCCGTGCCAGATGGGATACCGCCTGCTTCCCCATAAGCTGGGGGAGTGAAAAGCTCATAATATGGTCCTGTCTGGTCAAGAGAACTGGCATTCCCAGCATCATGATTGCCAATAGCAGTCCAAAGGACACTATGTCGTAAGAGTGTGGGATACATATTAAAGATCCCTTGCTGATACTCCTCCAAGGTGCCAGTCTCATATGCATTGTCTCCCAGCATGAGCCAGAGGTCGGTATGGCGGGAGCCAGTGAATTTCAGATAGCCATCCCGGACTGATGCAGCTATATCGTTTCCACGTCCAGCATCCCCTACAACCCAAATCCGGAGTGGGCGGATGAATTCAGATGCAAGGTCTACTGATGGTGCAGTGACAAAGAAATAATCTTCAGTCCCGCCTACCAAGACACCAGCGCTGGTTCCAATCGCATAATAATACTTCTGGTCTGGTATTAGTCCATTAAGTTTCACCTGATGGTCACAGGTCGTTGTTATCTCCTCCAGAGTCGAAGCCAGTCTTTCGAATTCTGTACCATACCAAACCCGACCTTGTACAGGAGCATCAGTAGCCCAACGGATGATGATGCTGGAATCAGTACCTTGCTGCAAATACGGACCACGAGCAATTTGCGGCTGCTTGAGGAGTGTCTCTACTAGGAGAGCCTTCATCCTCACTGGCGGAACATCATATTGCGTCAACCTACTTGTCATGCGCTTGTTTTGTCATGTGCTTCTAAAGTCTAGCTCTAGCGCAACTATAAAGCTGCCTTTGAATACCCGTCTGCCTTGTTCTAGTTGTTTAATAACCAGGAATAATTTATTTGGCTGCTTGTGGTAGCATCTGTGTCTTATTGTCATAAGATTTCTGTCTTCGGATTGAGGATAACTACCACTACAAATTTGTAACATTTCAATTAGAGATATTAAATATAATCTGGCAAAAAACATATAAACCGTTTCTCTATAAAGGTTAGCTAGGAAAAGGAGCTTTTGCATGAGTCGGTCTGCTTTATCTAAATCTATTGGAGCTAGTATATTTTCTTTAAGTCTGGCATTATCCATAATCCTACCTGCCGCTGCCCAAACTGCTCCTACATCTAGTAACTCAAGCACTGGTACCAGTAACACAAGTCAATCACATGGGATTAATAGTGGTAGTGCAAACGATGCGAATCTAAGAAGTAGCCCTTATTCTGGAAACTCAAATACAGCAAGTAGTGCAACTTCTAGTCCTAGTAGTTCAGGTACAAATTATAACAATAGCAATACTAATAGTTCTAGCAATACGAATTCAAGCCCCAGTTCTGCTGCTGGTACCGCTTCTTCAAGCCCCAGCTCTGCTGTTGATAACGCGAATGCAAGTACCGCTTCTTCTCAAGGAACGACCTCTACCAGTAATGAACAGCCGTCAGAGTGGGGATTATTCGGCTTGCTTGGTCTGATCGGGTTAGCTGGTCTATCGCGTAGAACTGCTCCTTCAGGGTCTTATGCTAGCGATCACTTTGAACAAGGGTTAGCTCAAGCTCAAGTAGGGGCAAGTACTGCTTGGGATCGACTGGCAACAAGAGTTAGTCAATCTAGAAGACGCAGAGCTAGAGAACAAGAGATTAAACGAATCAAATATGCCTTAGGACGCCCAATTAATCGAGTCATTCTTGATAAACAAGACCGAGTTATACTCAATGTCGGTGATTTAATTACCAATCAAGCTATCGAGCAGGCGCGGATGGCAAACATGCTCGATGTTTTGCTAGATTCTGTGGATACTAAAGTACCTGAAATTGCTGAAGAAGAGAGGAGTGCGCCTGTAGCGGGCGAAGCCTCTCTTGAAAAGCACGAGCAGAATGCTGGTTTTGACAGTCATCGACAATAAAAGAAGTCAATACCCTTCTTAAGCCATTGCTCAGCTTGCTCGTACTGCTTGAATTTACGCTCGTCCTGCCGGAATTCAGGTGTGTGTACGAACAAGCGGTTATTGAGCCATTTTTCCCTATGCTGTTTGTGTAGCAGTTCATGATACATCACAAACTCAATCACAAATTCAGGTACTCGCTGATCATCTAAACTGAGACTGAGTACAGCTCGGTCCCTTGCTGGCTCATAGTGACCTAACTTTC
>JAFASY010000221.1 GCA_019244235.1 Chroococcidiopsidaceae cyanobacterium CP_BM_ER_R8_30 | reverse complement strand
GATAGTTCAGAGCAGGCATTCAAGCAGGCAGCACGGGTAGCAATGCAAGCGGGAATGCCTTTGGGCAAGCCCACACTGCTAGAACCAATTACCTACGTAGAAGTGACGACACCGAGCGAGTTTACTTCTAAAGTGTTGCAGCTCATTAGCGGTCGTCGCGGGCAAATTTTAGGCTATGAGCCCAGAGATGACTGGCAAGGATGGGATAGAGTCACGGTATACTTGCCTCAAGCCCAGATGCAAGATCTGATTGTGGAATTGCGATCGCTCACCCTAGGTGTTGGCTCCTTCCACTGGCAGTACGACCATCTCCAGGAAGTGCCAGATAAACTAGCTGAGCGAGTCAGGGGAAATAGCAATAATGGTAACGGTCACTGATGAACAACCCGCAAACTTGGTACATTGTGAAGCGCTCCACGAATCATTGTGAAATTGTTCCTCGCGATCAAGTAGAAGCAGGCAATGATTTAGATATTTTGGAGCGCTGGGGACCGTTTGCTTCTCAAGATGAAGCACTTTCCCGCCGTGTGGGACTGATCCGAGCGGGCAAGTGCCAACCTGTTTAAACCCTATTTCGCGAGTGCTCCTGTAGTGCTACTTTGCTTAGAGGCAATCTGCTGCTGCAACACCTGTAACGCCTTAGCATACTGAGGATCTGCTGAAGTCCCAATCTCTTGACGATTGCTAAGCAAAGCCTGCTTTTGAGCATCTGTGAGTGGTGTGACGACATTCGGGGTAATTCCCTTGTGATTGATGTCGTGACCATCTGGTGTGAGATACTTGGCGATGGTCACTGCCATTCCGCAGTTATCCCCTAAACTACGCACCGATTGCACTAATCCCTTACCAAAGGTTTTTGTTCCTACCAGAACAGCACGATGATTATCCTGCAATGCCCCAGAGAGGATCTCACTAGCGCTAGCTGAACCACCGTCTACTAAGACGACCAATGGTTTTGATGTTAGAGCGTGACCGTCTGCTTTCTGGACATCCTTTTCTCCCTGTCTGTCTACCGTTGAGACGATCGTGCCGTTATTGAACCACATCTGAGCAATTTCCACACTAGCGAAGAGCAAACCGCCAGGGTTAGAACGCAGGTCTAAGATATACCCATTCACATGCTTTTGCTCAAGATTTTTGATTGCTGCTTGCATTTCCTCTGGAGCATTAGCACTAAACTCGCTGAGACGAATGTAGCCTACACCACCTGTAGAACTATTTCGATAGGTGTAGCGTACCGGACGAATTTCAATCTGCGCTCGTTTGATCGCCAAATCTTTTGTCTGACCATTTCGCAAAATGGTTAGATTCACAATGGTTCCCGGCTGTCCTCTGATTAAAGACACCGCTTGGTTAATCTCCATGCCTTGCGTAGATTTGCCATTTATCTTGGTGATAATGTCTTTGGCAAGAATCCCAGCAGCAGCGGCAGGCGTACCCTCAATTGGCGCAATCACAGTTAACTGCTTCGTTTTCTCGTCTGGCGCAATTTGAATTCCAATGCCGCTGAGTTCCCCAGAAGTGTCTACTTGTAGATCTTTAAACTGTTCCGGGTCCATAAACCGAGTGTAGGGGTCGTTCAATTTCTTCAGCATTTCCCGGATTGCTTTATAAGCAGACTCTTGAGTAGGGTAAGAGCGGCTCAGATATTCTCGACGGATAGCTTGCCAATTGACATGATTGAAGGTGGGGTCTACATATTGGTGATCGACAACTTGCCAGACTTCATCTACTAACTCTTTCGGGCTCTCACGAAAGAAAGCCTGACTTTTGGGTTGATTAAGAAACCAGGCTGCTATGGTAACCGCTGTCAAGGTTGCCGCTGTTCCGCCCAAAACCAGTTCACGTTTTGTAATGACCATAAAATCTGTTGAGCCAGAGAGGAAAATGCACAATAAGTAAGCTCAATTTAGCATAGGCTCAAGCTTACGGCTCGACCCAGCGACCGTCTGCCTTGATGAGATTCATTAACTCTTCGACACCTTGAGACTCAGGGACCCTTTTGATTTCTTCCCTACCGCGGTATAGAGAGATATAACCAGGTTGCTTGCCAACATAGCCATAGTCAGCATCTGCCATTTCTCCGGGACCGTTGACGATGCATCCCATAACGGCAATGTCTAAACCCGTCAGGTGTTTGGTTGCTTCCCGGACTGTATGTAGAACTTCTTCTAGATTAAATAGAGTACGACCGCAAGAAGGGCAAGCAACATACTCTACCATCGTTTTCCGCAAACCCAGCGCTTGCAGGATGCTGTAGCAAACCGGAATTTCTTTTTCTGGAGCTTCTGTGAGTGATACCCTGATTGTGTCACCAATCCCGTCAGCTAAAAGGGTCGCAATTCCAGCGGTGGACTTGATCCGACCATACTCACCATCACCAGCTTCGGTGACACCTAGATGTAAAGGGTAGTCCATGCCAATCTCATCCATTCGCCGTGCCATCAAGCGATAGGCAGCTAGCATCACTGGTACCCGCGATGCCTTCAGGGAGATGACGATGTTGCGAAAGTCAAGGGATTCACAGATCCGAATAAATTCTAGGGCAGATTCCACCATACCTTCTGGAGTGTCACCGTAGGTGAAAAGCATCCGCTCTGCTAAGGAACCGTGATTAACTCCAATCCGCATAGCTTTGCCCTGATCGCGCAGGGAAACGACTAAGGGTTCTAGAGTTTCGCGGATCTTTTCACCGATTTCATCAAATTCGGTTTGGGTATATTCAGAGCGATCACTCTTGGGCTTTTCGAATACGTACAATCCTGGATTAATCCGTACTTTATCAACGTGCTTAGCAACTTCTAGAGCAATCTTCATACCGTTGTGATGCACATCAGCCACCAAGGGCACTGGCTGGTAAGTCTTGATTAGCTGTTGCTTAATTTCTGCCAGAGCTTTGGCATGAGCTATGCTTGGTACAGTGACGCGGACAATCTCGCAGCCGATCTCGTGCAGGCGACGAATGGCGGCAACTGAACCATCTATATCGAGGGTATCTTCATTGATCATCGACTGCACTACTACTGGGTAACCACCACCAATGGTGACGCTTCCCACTTGCACTGGACGAGTTTTGCGCCGATGGATGGTTGTGTCAAGGGCAGGTTGACTGAGGGCAGTTTTGGTAGTGGTTGTAGTCAGAGTTTGCATAACGCTTTTGTAGCCAGTTTCTCAAATTTTTCTCTTTTAACTCTCAGATTGCCATAGTTGAGGCGAATTTGGGGAAGACGAGTTAGATAAATATTGTCCTTACTAAGGGCCCAGCAGTTGACCCAGGTGTTTCAATATACTTAAGACACGCGCTAGCTCATCCTCGCGTCAAATCTTGTACTCTTAGATTCGAGATGCTTGGCGCTCTTGGTGCCTTGGCGGTTAGTAAACTTATTCCTCACAATCACTTAATACTTCGGTTTGTGAAGACAAAATATTGCTATTACTAGCTGTATAAGCCTGTAGACTATCTATAGTACTTTTAATAAAGCTTGCCATAGGAACAGCTATTAGTAATCCTAGCAATCCAGCAATCTTAGTTCCTACTAATAAAGAAACTAAAACCCATATTGGTCTAATTCCAGTAAAACTACCCAGAATCCGGGGAGCAACGATTTGATCAATTACTTGATCTACTAGAATAACTAACACTAGGGTTTTTACTCCTAACCAAAAGTCTTGGTAAGCCACTATTAAGCTCACTAAAGTGAAACCCAAGACGTCACCAAACGGAACTAATGAAAGGAATCCAATTCCTATCCCAAAGAGCAAGCCAAAGGGAACTCTAAGGAATAAGAATGTCAGAGTCATAGATATTCCTATGAGACTAGCTAAAGTGACCTGACCAATAAAGTAATTTTGAAAACTTTCTATTAATGTCTCCTCGATTTGAGAGCTAAAGGGTAACCTGCGAAAAAATCCTTGCCAAATTCGATCGCCATCCAGCAGTAAATAGAAAGTGAGAACGACAATCAAAATAATATTGGAGATACCGTCAATAGCTTCTAAAACAACACTAAATATTTGCTCAGCAAGAGCCTGTAGCTCACCTGGTAATCGCCCTGCGATTTGAGTGGTTAACTGGCTTACCACAGTAGGTAAATTCTGGCGTTCGACCCAATTGTTGATACCCTGAAGCTGTTGTTCGCTACAAGAGATCCAATCGGGTAAGAGCCTAGCAACTTCCCTAAATTCTTTTAAAAGAATTGGAACTAAGGTGATGCCAAAAGCCACTAAACCAATTAGGGCTAGCAGAAAAACTAGAAAAACCGCTAAGTTCCGCTCTACACCATTATTCTGGAGAAATTGTACTGGAAAGCTTAAGATTAAGGCGAGCATTGCGGTCAAAATCAAAATAGTGACGAGGGGTTGAAAATATTGCAACACTTGCAGCGCTAGCCAGCCGTTGAGAAATATCAGAGGAAATGGCAGTCCTAGAGACAACCACTGCTGCCATCTGTGATTGGGTACGCTCATTTAAGGAATGTGATCGCTCTCCTGTAGCCGATGTACGTACTGTAACTGACAGAACTTGCGCTGATTGGCTAGCTGAGGTTCTTGCCAGGAAAAGGCAAAATGACTAACTGACTGAATCTGTGGTGCTGCCTGATGAATTGCCTGCATTTGTGCTTCCAATGACGGGCGGTTGTCCACTGCTTGTCCCCAAACACCTGCCAGAACTGGGCTCACTTGTGTCCCTGCTGGTGCATACTTTAAGACGCGCTGCACCTCAGCAACGATACAGCTTGTGTCGCCACAGGTAGCATAAGACATAGGATGCCATTCTATAGTACTGGGGAAACGATCCCAAGGCTGCAATCGGGAGTCATAGCCACCTTGCCCCACCGCTGCGTTACCCTCTGGAAAAAATATCGCCCCAGCAGGGATCCCTTGCTGTTGAACAGGCAACGTTGCTACCGCTAAAAAGTCTAGAATGCCTTGCAGCGCGTGAGCAACGCTGAGTTGCCACAACTGCCATTGCAACAACGGTTGTTCCTGAACTGGTGTTGGTAATGGCTCTGTTGGCGGTGGCAGTGGGGGCACAACTCGCCCTTGCCAGAGTGGTTCTTGTTGTTGCGGGTAGAGTTGGTCCACAGCTTCTATGTCTCCCACACTGATGTATCCTTGAGTGAGAAACCTTTGAAGCAGTTCCCGTCCTTTATCGTTGAGCGCTCGCTGAAGCAGTGCTTGCTTAGCAGCATCACTGTAGATCCATAAATCTTTAACATTGGTGGCGACTCCATCGCTACCTGACTGACCAGGATACCGCACGTAGTCAAACAATACCCCATCGGGGTGGCGTTGAATCACCTGCTGCACCAACTGGTGGTAGTCGCGTTTAGCCTGGAGATTGTAGGGATCGACAAATACCTGACTGCCATCAGCAATCACATCCTGGCTTGTCTTTCTCTTGCCATTTTGAGCCAGGACTGATTGCCGATCTGGGCGTTGGCTGTAAGAATAGCCAAAATTCATGAGAAACATCCAAGCATAGGCTTTTAAACCACGCTCATGAGCCTTTTGGATTGCTTGCGCCAACAAGTCAGTATTTTCTGCTCCAGGTACTCGGACAACAGCAGGCCAAACTGTTGGGTTATCTGAGGCAGGCAACAGCACTTGACCGTCAGAAAAGGTGTCAATATAGACCTGGTTGTACCCCCGATTAACAATGCGATCTAAAACTTGATCTAGAAACCCAGGTTGAATGTCGCAAGGATACAGGCGCAGCCAAATTGCCTGAGTTGGAGGCCATGTGTGGCTGCGACACTGCTGCAGTTCGCCTGCCTGTTCACTCAAAAGTGCTTCGTAGCGATTTTGGGCATCTTGATTCCCTTTAAGTGACGCCTGTAGCAAGTTTGCTTTCTCTTGCCTGACCTCTACTGGTAGCTGACAGTATGCAAGCGTCTGTGCCTGAGCTAGACGAATGCAGAAGTGCGAACTAGCAAGACTGCTCGTGAAAACAGCAAGAATTAGGCGTCGCAAGGTAGTAAAAGTCGGAACAACTTTCAACGGACGGTTAGACATACCTGCGAACAACAATCGGTTAAGTTATATTTATTACTAAGTAACTAGCCCCCTCGGACAAGCGCCGTCTCCACCTGCTTAAACTCTTGCTCTAATCGTCGCTTCAACTTTTCAGGTAATGGACGATTGGGATAAGAGCTATAATGCCCAGCCAGAGAGTTCAGCGCTGTCCGCATGGTGGTAAAGGAGCTGAGACCTGTGACAGAGCTATCGCGCCGATACCGAGCTGTAAAATCGTTGATTTTTTGCCGTGTTTCCGCCTGAAGCTCTGCCTTATTCGGAGCATCTTCTGGTAGGGCGATCGCGGTTCTCAATGTGTTGACAACAGCTAGGGTGTCTTGGCGATAATCTCCCGTCAGGCTATCTGCAGCACTACTTGGAGAATAGCCCAGAAAGCTAATGAACAGAATCAAAACCAAGGCAAGCAGACGTGACCAGTATCGCTTCATAAGTATTGGTTGAAGTGAAAAGATACAGAAACCACCGTCCATCCTATCCTGGATTGGGACTGTTGGGGATCAGTATTAAAGAGAGCAGGGGAGGCAGGGGGAGATGGGATGATACAGCGTATCCCGCTGACAATAGGGACGTCCCAAGGAGTGAATAGCTGCTTGTAGAGTTTCGACTTCCATACAACTGCCCCCTTGAGCGCCAGCCATTGTGGTAATATGCTCTTCCATTAATGTCCCACCGATATCGTTACAACCCCAGTTGAGAGCTGCTGTGGCCCCTGCTAACCCTAGTTTGACCCAACTGGGCTGGTGGTTGGGAATCCAACGCCCTAAGAAGATGCGTGTTACAGCAGTTAGTAGTAAGGCATCTGCTAGTACTGGCTGATCTCGTCCGACGCGGCGGCGCAGAGGTTTGGGTGCTTCTTGACCAATGAAGGGAAGTAAAATGAACTCTGTGATCTGGGCTGGGTATCCCTGGCTCATAGCAGTTTGCTGTAGCAATCGCAATTGACTGAGATGCCGTATCTGCTGATCTTTTGTTTCAATGTGTCCCGACAGCATGGTACTCGTCGTTGGTAAACCCAGCTTGTGAGCTGTACTCACAATTTCTAGCCACGTTGCTG
Source organism: Chroococcidiopsidaceae cyanobacterium CP_BM_ER_R8_30 (assembly GCA_019244235.1). Classification (GTDB taxonomy): domain Bacteria; phylum Cyanobacteriota; class Cyanobacteriia; order Cyanobacteriales; family Chroococcidiopsidaceae; genus JAFAVL01. The sequence goes on along the minus strand of JAFASY010000221.1, from coordinate 8,812 downwards.
TATCAATCTTCTCAGGGCATAAGATTCGTCGCACTTCATCATCTAACACCTCGGCTGCTGTACCAGGCATCGAGCCTACCCCGGCATCCCGCAAAGCAGCAATCACCTCAGCATAAGTTAGCCCATCTTCCCTAGCAATAAATTGCACTTCCTGGGGAGAAAAAGCATGTAGATGCAGCTCTGGAAATTGCTGCTTAATTGTTTCTACTAGTCGCAGGTAATAGGGCAAGGAGCTACCATTCAATTTTGCCTGTTGATTCAGTCCGCCTTGCATACAGATTTCCGTTGCTCCCCGCTGCACGGCATCTGTCGCCTTTTCTAAAATCTGTGCCCAGTCCAACCAATATGCTCCTGCTTCACCAGAATCGCGGCGGAAGGCGCAGAAACTACAGTGCTGTTCGCAGATATTGGTAAAGTTGATGTTGCGATTGATGACATATGTTACTGTGTCACCTGCTTGTTCGCAACGCAGTTGATCGGCTGTAGTGCGAATAGCCGCAATGAGGGCTGGATCGGTCTGCTGTAAAAGCACGACTCCCTCTGCAGGGGATAGATCGTACCCTGATAAAGCCCGAGCGAGAATTGTCTCAATTTTAGTCGTCACAGGACACAAGAATCTAGAACTTTCCTGTATCTAGTTTGACAAAACATTAAGGTACTAGGCAGATTCTCAGACTTCATCTTTAATACTTTGAGGAACACCTACTGGCGACCGTCCAGCGATCACTCGCAGGTTTTGGCTACGAATTAATTCAGTAAAACTCAAGCCAGAACGCCCTTCCAGCCGAGCCACAGACTCAATAGCAGCGAGTAGATATCCAGCAGCCTCGGTTTCGTTGTAGCCCCGCCGCTGCGCCACCTGAATAGCAGCTTCATCAGCAGTTAGTTCTAACTGGGAACTGTGGTTGGTACGCCAGATGCGAACGAGAGCGATCGCACTCAGTCCCCCAGCAACTAGTACGCCTACTGCGTCGTGCTGTACGAGTTCCACTACAGCCCCTAAAGAGCCTGCTACTGCCACACCTTGGTAAATATCTGGTTTCAACCATCTAACTCCAACTAGCCAGCTAACCTTACTTAAAAGCAGTAAGTCGCGTTGCTGTTTGGGCAGGCGACGCCACAAATCAAAATTGATATATACGGGACGCTCTCTGTTCCAGGGTAGTGGAAAGGGGCTGTCAATCACTTTTGCCTGCTCCGACTTGCTGACGATTTTAGTCATCATTCGACCAGAAGCTGGCATGAGATCTAGCAAGCGACGAATTTCAGTGGTTAGCTCCATTGATGGGGATTAGGGAGGAGAGGAAGAATAGTTTATGGAAACACCCTACTACTTTCTATAAGAGATGATAATAGGCAATTGAAACTAAAAATTTTCCTGCATGGACGCTTTCGATCCAACACCACCCGAATGGACTATTAAGGCAATTCACGCTTATGAGTTTTGCTGTCCCAGTTGCCATTCTAGCAGCCAAGAAGCCGAGCAAGTCTGGCTCAATCGGCGATCGCCTGTGATAACTGAGGATCGTCGCCGCGCATGGCAGGAGTTTTACAGGTGTCACTGTGGTCGCGTATGGTGGGCTTGGAGTAATCAGCGTCCTCCGACTGAGTTCTCGACTCGCGATCATGACTTTGATGAGTAGGAGGCGAGAGAAAGCCATTGCTAGAGGCATTATGACCCTTACATCACAAAAGCTACCAACGACTAGGCTCTGGACTGTCGATGAGTATCATCGCATGGTGAAAGCTGGAATTCTTGGCCCTGATGAAAGAGTTGAATTGATTGCAGGTGAAGTAATCTCAATGGCGGCGAAGAATCCTCCACATGTCTTGGTTGGTAAGCTTGCCTCAGCTTACCTTGAAGAGTTACTCAAAGGTATAGCACTAGTCCGAACTCAAGATCCTATTCATCTTGATGTACATTCAGAGCCAGAGCCAGACATTTCTGTGGTAATCCCTCCGCCTCGACGCTATGCAGAGAGACATCCTGAGCCTGAAGACGTTTACCTAATTATTGAAGTTTCTGATGCCACTCTGCAATACGACCTCACGATTAAAGCTAAAGCCTACGCTCGTGCCCTAATTCAGGATTATTGGGCGGTAGATGTAAATGAGCGGAAAGTTTATATTTATAGAAAACCGATATCTGGAGATTACGTTCAAAAGGATGTTTTTAGCGATTTAAGTAGTATCCACCTGCTGGCTTTTCCAGAAATTGAAGTATTATTCAAGGGATTTTTCCCATAGTTTTCATCATTTGCTCGTGTTAAAACAGTAATTAATTTTTGTTACCAAAACAAGTTCTTATGACTTTTGAAGAGATCAAACAAGTTATTGAGGGAATGCTTTCTGTACAAAGGGAGTTACAAGCATCACAGTTAGAGCTGAAACAAAATATATCAGATCTCAGTGCAAGTGTTGCCAATCTCAACGAAATTAGCCGACGCCACGAGCGCAGAATAGAGCAATTAATTGGTTATTCCATCACTGGAGAATCAGATCGTTTAGATTTAACTGAAAGATTACAAAATCTTGAACGTAGAGTTAATCGACTGGAAAGAGAAAATAACAGTAACTCAAATGACAATTAGGAATTAGGATTCGCTTGATAAACTTGGTTTCCATTCATTTTCCACTCAACTAATTTCCCCGACGAGTGGAGAGCCCATGACTTCCACAGAACATTTATTTCTTGTCACAGAAACAGTGTCGGTGGTATGTGAAAGAATTCTCCCAATGCCTTAGCTTGCGCTTTGCTGATATCTCTTTTGCCATTAACCACCTCGGAGACGACACCTCTTGAACCAAGGATGCCTACCAAATCGGCCTGTTTGAGCCCGCGTGCCTCCATCAAGTGCTGAAGAATGGAGTGAGGAGTTGAGGCATTTAGCTGATAGTGTTCGTCTTCAAACTTCTCAATTAGAGTCACCAGAAGTTCCAAGAGAGTATTTTGTTCTAGAGTGCGGTTCTTTATTGCCATCAGCTTTTCTACAACCTGAAGAGCCCTCTCATTTTCTTCTTCTGTCGAAATGACCTTTGGCTGAAACTCTACTAACAGAGAGCCATAAACATTCTTGTCAAAAGTAAGGGTCATTTTTCCACTGCTCCTTGTTGTACTCAGCGTAAGTTAGAACATATTTGACATAGATAATTTGACCTTCGTAATCAATGCTTACAATCAGCCGATAGGCTTTGCCTTTGATGTTAAAGACTATGAAGTTTCCTACAGCGTCAGCGCTTGGATAAAAATTCTGCACCTCTGACAAATTCTTCCAATTAGCTGTCTTAGCAGTCCGATACCAGCTATCAAGAGGTGTATAAGCATCTGCATCATAGGCGTGATCGCCTATATAAAAAGAATCCTGGGGAGCAACCCCAAACTGCCACATAGCAAACTTAAGCATTCCCAGTCCAGGAAGCACGAAAGTCTTTTCCCTCATACCCAAAACTAGCAGCAGACATAGGTACTGGGTTTCAATTCAACTAATTTCCCCTCCGAGTGGGGAGATAATTTCTGTTCGAGGTAAAGACTCTCCTGATACTAGTTTCAATTCAACTAATTTCCCCTACAAGTAGGGAGTAGTCTGTGTTTCTAATTGTATCTGGGTTACTGCTTCTTCGTTTCAATTCAACTAATTTCCCCTACAAGTGGGGAGTTGCCAAGCTTGTCTAGTCTTCCTTGCAGGGGTGTCCGTTTCAATTCAACTAATTTCCCCTGCGAGTAGGGAGGCAGCAATGCAGTAAAGCATTATTTCATTACTCACTTAAGTTTCCATTCAACTAATTTCCCCTGCAAGTGGGGAGAGAAGATGGAGCGTGAAATTGAAGGGCTTAAAGCTTTGCAGATAGAAGTTGCTAGAACTAATCTTTTGGTGAGTTCTTTATCTGATAAAATTGATGCTTTAGATAAGAAATTTGAGAATAGGTGCAATTCTCTTGAGAAAAACCTAAGCGACAAAATTGATGGCATAGATAGAAGATTAAGCCGTTTTGAGACAGGGATTGTTACTTTTGTTGCCGTTGTTCTTAGTCGTGCGTTTTCTGTTTTGGTTTTTTCATTGCTAAAAATGATGTATTTTTAAGCAAAACTTAATACTTTTTATCAGATCTGACACGTCTAGCGACCCAAAACCGCAGATACTATCACTATTACTGTGGCTGCGCTGATTAGTGCAAACGCTAAATTCACAACCTGATTAGAGGCTTTTTGGTAAGCATCAATCCTGGTATTGACAGCTATTTGTTTAACTTTCATCGCGTTTACGTCGTCATCCAATTTACCTAATCGCTCATCGAGCCTATCTAAGCGATTCAGTATCTCTTGGTTGGTAATAGATTCACTGCTACTAGTCATGTTTTTGTTCCAGAAATTCTATTAGTACTATTGTATCATCATTTGTTAATACTGATACAAAAAATGATTTTAACTATCTTTATTAAAGATTTACAATAATTAAGTAAAAATCACATGTGATGTTTCATCTGGTTCAGTGACTCATCAGCTCCTTGTACTGGGGGCAAAAATTATTAACAGCAGATTTAGCCATTGCAATGTTGTAAAGTAGATGAGTTCCAGGAGAAAGTTTGTCAGGATATTCGATTGCACTTGATGTTTTTTTTAACGAATTGATCGCGGCTCATGCCTATCTCAAAATAGCTGCAATTTTTATAGCCAAAACCGATCTTTTTTTATCTGATATTTCCGAATCTAAATTCAGTAAATTATAGTCGTTTTCTTGTTCTATCATATTTTTTAAATCGTTCAAATAATTATTTTCTTTTTGCTCACGGCTTAAATCAGATTTAGGGGTTAGTGCAATTACTAAATAAGCTAACGCAATTGTGATTCTTATCATTAGTGATTCCATTCGTAGGCTCGACGCGTTTGATACGCTGTATCAGTATGTAGCTGAGATGCACTCTTGCGGAATGAGTTAGCGTCGGGCGTAGATATGTTCTGGATCACAGTCACATTGCTACTTGATGCTACACGTTGGCCTGCACGATAGGCAGGAGATGCGCTACCGCCTCCAACAGTGCCACCCACATCAAAATTTTGAACTTTCTTCATTGGCTCCCAGTTATTACTAGCCTTGAGCGCTCTATAGAATTGAGCGTCATTGTTAGTGGTACTAAGAATTTCTTCACCAGCGCTAGCAACGAGTTTCCATTCAACTAATTTCCCCTGCGAGTGGGGAGCTCTTTGTATGAAGTGTAAAAGATGTCAACCTACCGATCATATTTCCATTCAACTAATTTCCCCTGCGAGTGGGGAATTTACCGATGTGCTAGCGGGTAATCGCCTGGGGATGTTTGTTTCCATTCAACTAATTTCTCCTGCGAGTGGGGAATTTTTTTTGGCTTACGTTGACGCTCATTCAGAGAAGCATTTGATATCTCTCGGATGCCAACTGAAATACGGGGATGAACTGCTGCCACCCTGCAAGAAATGCAATGGCATAGGATATGCCAAAGTCGAGACTGAAGAACTATGTTCACCTTGCTTTGGGACAGGCTTCACTCCACCACCAATACACAAGAAAAGAAAAGGTTTGAGACATGGGTGAGATGAATTTGAAGACAGAAGATTTTCCAACTAGGACAGGTAATCACGTACCAACAGAGGTGCTTGAGTCACTACAAAAACACGCTAATCGAGCGCTCGTTGCGGATATGCAGGCAGGGTTTGCCCCAAACGAGAGTGAAGCAACCTGTAGCCTCCACCACCTACCGTTGATTGATGGTGTCTGCACTTTTTGTGAAGCCGAAGTGGATTTTTGACTATGCTCAACCGAACATTTGTTCAGATTCCGGCTCCTAAGTTCCAGCTTTATGAACTCGTGACACTCCACTGGAACAGCCAGGAGCGGCACACAAAAATTGTGCAGCGTTGGTTCAATCCAGACGATGGCAAGGATGGTTATTGGTTCTACGCTCGTCTCGGAGGATGAGCAGTTATACCCCGAAGAGGCAATCGAACCACTTAAAAAGGCGAAAATGGGCGTGTTGAGTAGTATATAGGAATTGGTTGCCCCTGGTTGCACGAACCTTCTATTTTCGCCGACTACTAGAGTAAAGTAACTAGTTACCTACTTTCTCGAGCGTTGCCTCTGCGTCGGGCACTTTCGTATATGGATGATCAACATATGAACAAGCACCATAAAGCTTTGTCATACCTGTCAAATCGAAATTACAATTTATTGGTTTAGGAGGGATTTCAAGTATGAAAGAGAGGTTGCTATAAGGATCTCCCTTCGTCTGATCTACCGGATTCGTAGGTTCAGGATGCGGCGGTTCAATATGTATTCCTTTAAGAGGAATAGACGTTCCGGATGGTGTTATGTATACTCCTCTAAGATGTCCTTGATTGTTTGTAAAAACTAGTCGTCCTTTCCCACTTTCACTTTGCAGTAACCACGTTCCCTGCACTTGAGTTTGCGAATTACTACTGTTTCCTTGTGCAAAGAGAGCAAGAGGCATGAAAATTTGTGCCGACATAGCTAGCAATAGCACTAATACACTCCGATAATTGTTCAGATATAAATTCAGCATTCTTCAGATCTCTTTATTTAATCAGGTAGATGAATCGTTGGCTCTGGGTATGGCTTATAAAAGTTGGTAATCCGATTGAAACTTTTTTCCTCATCTTCGTTCACTGTCATTGCCATCGAGGCACGGCAGGCATCTGCAAGATTACGGGATAATAGCCGTAGCCGCTGTGGTCGCAATTCAGGAATTAGGCACTTCGGATCTTGTTTGTCTAAACATCCGTAGAAGTTATCCATTGCTTCTCTAACAATCTCATCTCCTACGATCCAAGCGTCCCCTTGATACAATTGAATGAACTTGATTTGTGCGTCTTTTTCTTCTTTGCTACCCATTGAAACTGCTGCGACTGTTGCTGCGGCTTCAGAAAGGGCGAAGTATGTTGAGATTTGTTTCTCAGAATAGGATTTAATGAAGTCGTGTATGCGTTCTACCTTCTTTGATTCTTTATCATTGCGTAACTGACTAAAAAATTGTGTTCCACTCCAGACGAGACCTATTAGTGCTAATAGGGCAGTGCTAACAGAAGGCACAAATGTACTAAACCAAGCATATTTTTTACTCCATTTTGCTATCTCTATATCTATGTCTGTCTTTGCAATCTCCTTTTGTGTCTTTTTGCACTCGAGCTCTTTTAACTTATCATCAGGTGATGTTTGATCAGACATGACGAATTAGATTCCAAAGTGTAATCAGCAGTGTCTTTGAGCAGTCGGTCTGAAATTAAGCTATGGGGCTCCACCTCAATTCAGGACTCGTTGTTCGAACTCTGTCAAAGACTTTTCCTTAATCTGTGAGTAGTATCAGACCAGGTGCCAAGCAGCCTAATCAACATTGATTTTCATAAAAAAGGCTTTCCTTAAGTTACATTCCGAAATTACGTTTCCTAAAACAGCTATAAAACTCATCTAACTCTTCCTATTACTTATCAGGTGTTGTCGATCTTTTATGCAAAGAAACATTAAGCTCAGCTAGGGAATGCAACGATGGCAGAAGACAGAAAATTCTGCGACGGGAACAAGGGCAGGAACAACAAGTAGCAGCCCAGCAATTATCAGTTACTGCTCATCATTAATATGCATCTATGGAAAGTTAACTTTAAACCGTGCAGTGGCTAAAAAGGAACAGAGACAATTGACTATGAATCGCCCAATCCCTATTTGAGGCAAGGATCTAGCTGTAATTTATTCATTTTACAGGGTCAACACCTTAAATATTTTGATGGACAAAGCTCATCTCTTGTGTCTCACTTTGCAATGGTAGCCGAAACTTTTTGTTACGCTTCCCTGTTAGATGCTACAACTACTGAGGTTCATACAATTGATAATTCAAAATTTTACTACCTGGAGGTAGTTCACATTGTAGATTGTAAGTAGCACTTTTGGAGATAGGAGACGTATATATTAAGATAGAACTTCCGGTTGCATTGGTGGTGACAGATCCACCAGGATATACGGCCTGCCCCGTAGCGGGATCTTGAGCATACAAATCACACTCAAGCTTTTGAGAGTTACTTTTAGATACAAAAATCAGTGCACTACGTTTAGACCCACCAGCATCATCTTCAGGATATCTTTGAGGGATAGGGCAGGTTACACCAATTGTTTGAGAAGAACTTAAATTTATAAGACCATCTGGTAAGTATACTATATTTAGTATTGATAAATAGTAGGGAGTTATTGCAATTGGTTGACACATCGTACCAGGGAAATAGCCATGAAACTGTGCTAATACTGGATTTGAAAACAGGGTAGTAGTTATAAGTGTTCCGGTAACAGTGAAAACAACCTTTCCGAAACTTAAAAATTGTTGTAACTTTTTCATACATAAACCTTTTGTAGAGTAAGAGTTTTTAACACAAGCTGGGAAAAAAGTTTCTTGCATGAATAAGCTCTCTTCTGCATCTCTAGAGGCGTCCGCAAAATACAAAATCAATGATTTTGAGCTTCTGAATGCTTATCAGGATTAAGTCTTTTCGTTATGCAAGATTTTAGATTTTGTAATATTTTTTTAAAAACTTGATTTTGCAGGCAAGCAGGTTAACGGTAATAAGCGCGAAGAGTGAGCAGGTTTTGAGGTGAAGAGTGAGCAATCGGCGCTTATCATTAGCATTAGCGAGCTGAAATCTTTCACCCAGACGCAGGGATAGAAATACCAAGCAGATGAGCCTCATCCCGCCAGCGATCAAGCTCCTTGAGCAACGAGATAATTACCACCTGCGGCATCAGGAGTCTGACTGCAAGTTCGGCCGCTTGCGCCCAGTCAA
>JAFASY010000212.1 GCA_019244235.1 Chroococcidiopsidaceae cyanobacterium CP_BM_ER_R8_30 | reverse complement strand
AGCGTAAAACCACGTGCGATAAACAGACCACCCTTATCAGTTGAATCGTAGCCGATTTGAATGGGAAAGGCATTAACACTGCGCTGCCTGCGACCGATTGTTGCCTCTCTTTTTGGGATTGGCAAGGTAAAACCTTGGTCAAATACGAGCCGAGGTTGAGTTGTCACAATCAAGGACTGCGTTGGTGTTTGCTGGGTCAACGTAGCTGTATTTGCCCTTAATTCCAGTTCTGGTGGAGAGAAAGGGTCATTTGTAATCTGAACGTTGGTTGCTTGCCATCCTCCAGGATAGAAGTTAATTCGTTCGGCTTGGAAACGTAGCCGCCTGATTGTTCCACCCTTTTTTGGTGGTGCCTGGTTGACATATCTCCCACCACCAAAACTTAGACCAATACCACCAGTACTAGTCACCTGTTGCACAGGTTGTGCGAGGATCGCCCGCTGATCTGGGGTTTGCTGAAGGACTCCACCCGTCGTCACATCGGTAGGTAGAGTCCCAGAGAAATCTGTTCTAGTTGCAGGTAAATCTACATCACCCCTGGCATACAAAATCTCCCCACTATCCTGGACGAAGTTGTAAGTTAATCGCTGACCTCGCAGTACTTGCTGTCCGCGAGTCACAATCACATTTCCCTCTGCCACAGCAATGAGATTCTGCAAATTTGCCTGAAGTCGATTAGCAGTCAACACTACCCCACTCGTTCGCAGCTCGACGTTACCCTCTGCTGTAACGATGTGGCGTTGTGTGTCATACTCCTGGCGTTGCGAACTTAACTCAATAATTCTTTCCCCAACAGGAGATGAATTTGGACCTGATGTTTGACCTGGAGTTGGGCTTGGTGGTTTGGGTGTGGGGAGTGAAGGTGGTGGGGGTGGCTGAACGACTGGCTGTCTTTGCTGCTCCTCTTGTGCCAGGACAGATAGTGTTGCTGGTTGTGGTTGAACGACAGTAAATCGGAAGAGGAGGGCAGAGGGGGCTGGGGGGGCAGAGGAGCTGGGGGAGCAGAGGGGCAGAGGAGCTGGGGGGGCAAGGGGAAGGGGGAGAGAGGCGTTGAGTTTCTTTGTAATGCTGCTACTACTAATGCTGAACGATTCAGTTGGTGCTAGAGGTAGGGTGTCAGAGGATTCTGGGGGGTTGGGCGAAACGAGGACTCTCGTTTCGTTCGGCATGGTAGGGTAACCGACCCCAACTGCTGGACCTAGAAGTTCAGCACTCTTGGTAGCGTTTGAGCCAGAAGGATTTGATGGGGATGGCGCGATGAGAGAAACGGGCTGTGTGAAATCTGACAAAGACGCAGGGGTGTTTGTCGAGGCGGTAAGTGGAATATCTTCAGAGCGTGAGGGCTGAACGATTGAAGGCAGCGCTGGCGGCAATGGGTGGGGCATATTCTATCAGCAGCGAACGAACGAGCAGCCCTGACACATGACTGAAGTGACCTGGCTTCTAGTGCTTTTTCTGCAAATGTAAAATCTGCCCGCAGACCAAAGCTTGACTATTGCTCCTGTTGAAAGGCTAGAATGTCCACCCTCAGACGGGAACATATGCCTTCTGGATGCTGGTTTTAGCAGCATGAAGACGGCAGCAGAAACTCCTGCTTTTGCCTTCTGAACGGCAGTTCCGTAGGCTATAATCCTGCCTACAGCCTGCCTCCTTAAAGCATGATTCAGCTGCTGCTTATTCGAGATCCCGTCGGTTGGGATTGCGAGCTGGATCGTTTGACAAAAATCCAAAGACGAATAAAGCAACAAAGAAGGCAACAACGACATAAACAGCAATTTTTAGGGTCAGCATAGGAATATCTCCAAGGAGTGTGAAAAGCTAGTGCTACCGACCAAATTTTGCAGATAGCCTTCTTATAATACTCAACAGTTGCACCGTTTTCGGCTCTTGGGTTCTTTCTTGTCGATTTAAAAGTTGCCAATTAGGGGTAGAACTAGTTAGACAATAGCCATAGTTCAACTTAGAGACAGTGCCAACCAATGCAGCCAATTCGTACATTTAACGTCTCTCCTTCTTTACCACCGCGACTCGAACCCTTGCGGCAGTTGGCATACAACCTGCACTGGGACTGGAACGTTGAGACCAAGGACTTGTTTCGCCGTCTAGATCCCGAACTCTGGGAATCTAGTCGCCACAATCCTGTCTTAATGCTGGGTACTATTAGTCAAGCGCGGCTACAGGAAGCGGCGGAAGAGGAAGGATTTATCGCTCAAATGGACCGAGCCGCTCGTCAGTTAGAAGATTATCTGCAAGAGCGTGCCTGGTACAACAAGAACCGGAAGCAAGTTGTGAGTTCAGAGGGTAAGGAATGTTACGCTTACTTCTCGGCTGAATTTGGTCTCGTAGACTGCTTGCCCATCTATTCTGGAGGCTTGGGCGTTCTGGCAGGCGATCATCTCAAATCTGCTAGCGATTTAGGACTACCCCTGGTAGGAGTAGGCCTACTCTATCAACAGGGCTACTTTGCCCAGTATCTCAACGTTGATGGCTGGCAGCAGGAACGCTACCCAATTAACGACTTCTATAACCTGCCCCTGCACTTGGAACGTCATCCAGATGGCTCCGAGTTGCGGATAGCGGTAAATTATCCGGGACGCACTGTCTATGCGAGGGTGTGGCGAGTGCAGGTAGGGACAGTGCCGTTATACCTAATGGACACTAATATCGAACCCAATGCCGCCTACGATCAAGACATCACCGATCGGCTCTACGGTGGCGATATTGATATGCGCATTCACCAAGAAATCATGTTGGGAATTGGTGGAGTGCAGATGCTGAAGGCTTTAGGTCTGAAGGTCACAGCGTACCACATGAATGAAGGTCACTCAGCGTTTTTGGCGTTGGAGCGGATTCGCATTTTGATCCAAGAAGAGGGTCTAAGGTATGCCGAAGCGAAACAAGTCGTTGCTTCGAGCAACATTTTCACAACTCATACGCCAGTACCAGCAGGAATTGATTTATTTCCTCCAGATAAAGTCCTCTACTACCTGGGACATTACGCAGATGTCTTTGGAGTGTCTACAGACCAACTATTAGGGCTAGGTCGTGAGAATCCAGAGGATTTCACAACACCTTTCAGTATGGCAGTGCTGGCTTTGAAAATGGCCACTTTTGCGAATGGAGTTGCTCAGTTACACGGTGTTGTATCACGGGAGATGTTTCGGGGTTTGTGGCAGAACCTACCAGTAGAGGAAGTGCCGATCACCGCAATTACCAATGGCGTTCATGCCCGTAGTTGTGTTGCCAAATCAACTCAAGAGTTATATGACCGCTACTTGGGCCCAAACTGGTCATCGCAAGGTGTAGACAACCCTCTTTGGGACAGGTTAGAGGCAATACCGGATGAAGAGCTATGGCGCAATCACGAACGCTGCCGCTTGGATATGATTGTGTACGTGCGGGAGCGGGTTGTGAGAAACCTACGCGATCGCGGTGCTTCGCCAGCCCAAATTGCTCAAGCGCAGGAAGTCCTTGACCCCTATGTCTTAACCATTGGCTTTGCTCGTCGCTTTGCTACCTATAAGCGAGCAACTTTGTGGATGCGTGACTTAGAGCGTATCAGGCAGATTCTATGCGGGGATAAAAACCGGAAGGTGCAATTCGTCATTGCTGGTAAAGCCCATCCTAAAGATAGTCCAGGCAAGGAATTGATCCGAGACATTGTTCACTTCATCCGAGAACAAGAATGCGATCGGCAAGTGGTATTTGTGCCCAATTACGACATTTATGTTGCTAGGTTAATGGTGGCAGGTTGTGATGTGTGGCTAAATACACCTCGTCGTCCACGAGAAGCATCAGGCACAAGCGGCATGAAAGCAGCAATGAATGGATTGCCCAATCTGAGTGTGCTGGATGGCTGGTGGGACGAAGCTGATTATGTCCGTACAGGCTGGGCAATCGGGCATGGAGAAACTTATGAAGAGTCCAGTTATCAAGACGAGGTAGAAGCGAATGCCCTATACGACTTGATTGAGCAGGAAGTCATACCTATGTTCTATAGTCGAGATGCCGAAGGGCTACCCCGGCAGTGGATTGCCAAGATGAAGGCAGCAATTCGGTTGAATTGTCCATTCTTCAATACATCGCGAATGGTGCGGGAGTACGCACAGCGAGCTTATTTCCCCGCGAGCGATCGCTACCACACCTTAACAGCCAAGCAATATAACCCAGCTAAAGATTTAGCCCATTGGCAGGAAAATCTAGCGACTCACTGGTCTGACATCAAAGTTGAAAGCGTAGACATCACTGAACCTGCCGAGATTCAAGTCAATCAAACTATTGCCGTCAAAGCCAGGGTAAATTTAGCAACTCTCACCCCGACTGATGTACAAGTGGAACTTTACCAAGGGGCTGTTGATGCGAATGGGGAAATCGTGCATGGGGTGCCAGTAGTGATGGAATGCCCAGGTGAGGATAATGGTCGTCACATTTACACAGCTAACATCATTTACACCACTTCCGGTTTGCAGGGCTTATCACTACGCGTGTTGCCCAAACACGAGCATCTTTCCAGTCCCTACGAACCGAGACTAATCGTTTGGGCAGACCCCAATGTTGTCTTGATCCATCGATTTGCCTCATCTGCAAACGGGAACGGAGCAAGCGCTGGGCACGACGATGTAGCCAGTAGTGAGGTTGCCCAACACCCAGTTACGCTCTGAGCCCCAGTACCACCAATGTGCCCCTACATAAGCACAGATCAAACTATCTAGCTGATCTTCAACAGCTTTGAGGGCAGCACCACTAGAAGGCAAAAGAGGTATTTCCAGCTTTTGCCTTTTTTGTTGTAAATTGGTTCGGGGTTCAAGGGTAGGCAAAACAGTTAAGATAAACGTGCGAAGCTTTTCCAGCTCTAAACGTCGCTCCTGAAGACTGCCCTTTTTGTATTTTAAAATCCGTTCCAAGCCAAATAGATGCACGATTGCTGGATGGGGAAACACCTCAATTTGGTATCGTCCAAGCTGCTGAGGCACAATCTCAGGGGCATGTACAAACCCCCGATCTTCTAGTTCCAAGCCAAAGCCCACAGTGCGTTGGGCAAAAGGGCGACCAAGGTTTGCTGGGTAGCAACCTGCATGATAGCGGCCGAAATACTGGTGACTGAGGCGATCGCTTAGCCGCATCCCAGTCGAATTGGGAATGAGCGTCGGGGCATCTACAGCAATCATAGCTGGAGTTTCAGGAAGGGCACAGCTATCGACCCAACTCAAGACATCAGCAATTTCAGCTTTACGGTCTAAAGCTACCAACTCTAGTTGTCCCTGTGACCACTCCAAACAACATAAACCACTCGGTTGCGATCGCCAACCCAAATCGACACCAATAAATCTCACATGTTTCCTTCCCGCAGCCCCATTGCAATCTTACTATGCTTCTCAATCTGACCCATAACCTGCTTCGCTCGCTGAATCACCGTCGCTGGCAAACCTGCCAGCCGTCCAGCTTCAATCCCATATGAGCGATCTGCTCCCCCTGGATGGACTTGGTGCAAGAACACAATCTGATCGGGTAGCTCCTTCACCGTCACCTGATAATTTGCCACATTAGGCAAAATGGACGCCAGTTCATTCAACTCATGGTAGTGAGTCGCAAAAATTGTCCGAGAGCGGATTGTAGTTGCCAAATATTCAGCCACCGCCCAGGCAATAGACAGTCCATCAAACGTCGCTGTCCCCCGACCAATCTCATCCAACAACACCAGAGAGTGAGAGGTCGCATGATTCAAAATATTTGCTGTCTCATTCATCTCCACCATAAACGTAGACTGTCCCATCGCCAGGTCATCCACCGCCCCAACCCTCGTAAAAATGCGATCGCAAATTCCCAATCGCGCCGAACTTGCTGGCACAAAACTCCCCACCTGAGCCAGCAACTGAATCAACCCCACCTGCCGCAAATAGCAACTCTTCCCACTAGCATTCGGACCCGTGAGAATAATTAAGTCAGGATAGGGAGATGAGGTGGTAGCGAGCTCAGGAGAAGAATTTTCCGTATTTTGCTCCCCCTGCCTCCCCTGCTCCCCCTGCTCTCTTCCCTGCCCCAACTGCGTCGAATTCGGCACAAAAAACCCAGACGGCAACGACTGCTCCACCACCGGATGACGACCATCAACAATCGTAATTTCTCTTCCCTCAACCATCAAAGGCCGACAGTAACCCTGATACACTGCTACCTCAGCCAAACCGCACAACACATCAGCCGCTGCCACAGCGCGAGAAGCATGACGAATCAGTTCTGCCTGTTCTCCCACCTCAGAGCGCCGCTCAGCAAAAATTTCATACTCTAAGCGGTTCAAATCCTCCCGCGCTGTCAGGATTCGCGCTTCCCGCTCTTTTAGCTCTGGAGTAATATAGCGTTCCTCATTCGTCAGCGTTTGCTTGCGGATGTAATTATCTGGAACCTGGTCAGCTTTGGCTCGGGTAATACTGATATAGTAGCCGAAGGTCTTATTGAAGCCCACTTTTAGTGTCGGAATCCCCGTCCTAGCTCTCTCCGAAACTTCTAAACTGGCAATCCACTGCTGATCTGCCTCTACAGTGGCACGCATTTCATCCAACTGAGCGTTAACACTAGGTCGAATCAAGCCGCCTTCAGTAAGATAGATCGGTGGCGACTCCACTAGATGAGCCCGTAGCTGGTGTCCCAAATGCTCCAAGACAGGTGGCACCTTCTGCAAAGCTCGGAGGTAGGGTGATCGCGCTGCTGCGACTAAGCTAGCTAATTCTGGTAGTCTAAGCAGTGAATCTGCTAAAGCAACTAAATCACGGGCATTTGCTGTCCCAGAGCCAGCACGCCCAGATAGCCGTTCTAAGTCATAGATTTGACGCAACAGTTGGCGCAGGTCTTGGCGCAGGGCATTATCTTCTATAAGTTCTTGAATAGTATCTTGTCGCGCCCGAATGCCTTTGAGTTCGATTAAGGGTTGCAAAAACCACCGTCGTAGAGTTCGCCCACCCATCGCCGTGCTAGTTTTATCTAATGCCCACAACAGAGAGCCAACAAAAGTTCCATCTCTGACAGTTTGAGTGATTTCAAGATTGCGCCGCGTTTGGTGATCGAGTACCAGATAATCGCTAACAATGTAAGTCCGTAGCGGTTGCAGCGGTACTTGATGCTCTTTTTGGGTTTCCGCCAAATATTCCAGCAGCCCGCCAGAGGCTCGCACGGCAAGGGGGAGGTGTGCGCAGCCTAATCCCTCAAGCGATCGCAACTTAAACTGCTGTAGTAGCCTGTCTCGTGCTTCTGCCTGAGTAAAGGGAGTCTGCGACCTGAACGTGTAGCAGAATTGTGTAGGCAAACAACTCGGCAAATGCTCAGACTTTTCTCCAGGTCGCAGTAAACTTCCTAAGTCTGGGGCATTAGTTGGCACCAGCACCTCTGAAGGCTGCAAGCGCATCAGTTCTTGTGTCAGTTGCTCTAGATGACTAGCTTGGGTGGTGAGGAATTCTCCAGTTGAGATATCTGCATATGCTAAGCCCCAATGCTCCCCTGCGATCGCCACAGCCGCCAAAAAGTTATTGCGGCGAGCTTTGAGCATCCCGTCATCAAGCAGGGTTCCGGGAGTGAGGACACGTGTCACTTCCCGTCGCACCAAACCGACAGCAGTTGCCGCATCTTCAACCTGGTCACAAATCGCGATCGCATAGCCCTTTTCCACTAGCATCGCGCAGTGTCGCTCTAACGCATGGTGTGGAACTCCCGTCATCGGCACTCGTCCAATCTCCTTCCCCCCATCTTTACTAGTCAGTACAAGTTCTAGTTCTCTAGAAACCGTAATCGCGTCCTGGAAAAAGGTTTCAAAAAAATCTCCGCATCGATATAACAGCAGGGCATGCGGATGCTGCTCCTTGATTTCCACAAAGTGTTGGAACATGGGTGAGAGCTTTGTGCAATCCAGCTTCCGATGGTCAGCATTACGCGGCATTAGCTTGGCATCAGCAGGTTCGGGAAAGATAGATGCAGAAGGAGGAACGCTCATGGAAAGTCAATTATCAGCCTTGGTCATTATTAGACTTTATCGCAGTGAAGTTGCTTCAGTCCCTGCCGATTGTAGTTAATTATCCTGCTACGCAACAAGCAATAGGAGTTATTCTGGCATTTTCTGCTTCCTCAAGGGCTACTGGATACTGATATTCGGGTGCTAACTGATACTCGACAGCATAGACCTGTACGCCGCTCTCAAGAGCGAAAATCCGCATCGCTCCCTCGAATTGATCGAGTGTACAGACTGTCCATACTCCACCCTGTGGGTAAATCAGTGTACCTGGCGGACTGCTCGATGCAGTTGTAGGATGATAGACCCGAACAGGAATCGTACCATGCGGACGACCCAGCCCGCGACTGAGGTAAGAGATTATGCCGTTTCCAACCAATCAAACACTCGTTCTAACTGTGACAAACTCACCAGTCCATACTGCCAAAGAATCATGGGCAATATGGTTGGGTCTTGTTCACTCTGTCTTTGAGCAAGCGCAATCCCAGCAGCCGGAATCACCAACTCCTCTTGCAAGAAGTTAATCAATCGAGTTTGTGTCGTAGATTGCATCAACATTTTTTGAGGAACTGTAATGTAACAGCTATTGTAAAGATATTTAACATTCTTTCAGAATTAGTTAGTCCATCTGTAGACAGAGTCTGGCTAATAAGTCTCTGACACAAGACAGCCTACAAAATTGAACAGAAAGGCGGAGTAGTGCTGATGCTACCTACCAAGAAAATCAAACCATCCCAGCGATGTCCTAATTGTGGAGTAGTTCACAAACAGTGGGCAGAGCTGTCAAACCGATATCATGTTTGTACTGGCTGTGGCTTTGAAGTGCCGCGTGATAGAGGCTCTACGATGGTGATGTACAATGTTGCGACAAATCAGCAACCGGGGTTGGGAACTAGCCTCGCAGACTGTGGATGTCTAAGCTCTACTTCATCGACCAACAAGCGCAAGCATACTGGTTCCATGAAGCAACTTGGGCAGAGGAAACGTCTGAAGCTCCAAAGTAAGACGGAAGGGTTAGAAACCCCGCTCGTCTTAACGACGGGGTAGTTCATCTTAGCAAAACTCCAGAGTATTAAAAGCTTAACAATCCGGTGTACATCTATAGAAGCAATGTAAAGGTAAAGTGAAAATGGTATATCCAGTTACTGTCTAGATTGCTATTTTCATCAAATAGAGGATGACTGCATGCCAACGTATAAAGTCCACTTGGTTAATGAAGCCGAAGGGATAGACGCAACCATTGATGTTCCCAGCGATAAGTATATTCTTGATGCCGCAGAGGAGAATGGATTGGATTTACCCTACTCCTGTCGTGCAGGTGCTTGTTCTTCATGCAATGGCAGGCTACTTTCAGGCTCAGTTGACCAGTCCGAGCAAAGTTTCTTAGACGACGATCAAATCGAGGCTGGAAACGTACTCACCTGCTACGCCTATCCGATCTCTGACTGCACCATCGTAACCCATCAAGAGGATGCACTCCTGTGACATACTCTACCCCCAAATCTAAGATTTGGCGGGAACTCAAGAGCGACTCCATCTATTTCAAGACCACAACAATCCCACTGCAGATGTAAAATCCCTGGCTTTCGCGCTCGGCTTCCTCTACTCTGTCTTTGTTAATGATTTGCAAATCTTAGCCGATGCGAGCGTTTTTGTCAATAATTTCCTTACCAAAATCAGGCTGTTCTGATTCTTGCAGCAGATCGCTCAAAACCTCTCGTTTGAAGACATAAATGCCCATCGAAGCAATGTAGGGCTTGAGAAGCGCCTATTCTGGCGTTAGCCCCAAAACCGAGGTATCGACTTGCATCAGCTAGAGATACTGGCGCACGGCTGATGCCGTGCCCTGGAACCAGTTGGGGTTCTCCGCCGTTTGCTGAGCAGCTAGCACCTCAACAAATCCATCTGTAAAGCCAGAAAAACTATAGGCGCGAGCAATGTGGCGATTGAGCGATGCCGAGTTGTATTGGGTTAGCATTAAACTGCAAGTCCCTCCCCTTAATGCTAAAAAGGCGCTCCTCAATAGAGGAACACCTTTTTGAATCATTCAAGCTGTAATTTATCCGTTAATAGCAGGAGCAGTCAAAGCTATAGGAGCTACTTCACCCGCAGCCAAGTCGAGCGGGAAGTTGTGAGCGTTGCGCTCGTGCATCACTTCCATCCCCAGGTTCGCCCGGTTCAGCACATCTGCCCAGGTGCCTATCACGCGACCTTGGGAATCAATTACTGACTGGTTGAAGTTGAATCCGTTCAGGTTGAATGCCATGGTG
>JAFASY010000208.1 GCA_019244235.1 Chroococcidiopsidaceae cyanobacterium CP_BM_ER_R8_30 | reverse complement strand
AAGCATAAGACTAACTCAAAGTCTTCGCCACCATACAAAACCCACTCCAATGCTTGCTCTGATGAAACCCAACTATTTAAAGCCTCTGGAATTGAAATCTGACAACGCTCAATCCTGGCACCAACGTCACTCGCTTGACAAAGCTGTAATATGGCGTCTGCTAAACCATCGCTACTGTCCATACCAGCGATTGTCCGTTTGCCACTAACTTGCCGTAAAATCGGCAACAAGTCCAATCGAGGTCGAGGTCGCTGATGCGCTTGGATCAATGCCAGACGCTCGGCCGCTGTCAAACTTGTGTCCAATTCTGGATGGAGCAGTAATTCTAATCCTGCCCGCGAACGACCGTGAACGCCAGTTATCACAATGACATCTCCTAGTTGGGCAGCGTTACGGCGGATAATATGCTCTGGCTTGGCTTGTCCAAAGGCGGTAATTGCTAATGAGACTACGGTAGAACGGCAAATATCACCTCCAACAATCTCTGTTTCATACTGTTGCAGACATTCAACCATCCCCTGATAGAGCTGCTCAACCCAGTTAACAGAGACATTGCCCGGAAGTCCTAAAGCTACTGTGATTCCTAGCGGAGATGCGCCCATGGCTGCCAAGTCAGATAAGTTGGCAGCGGCGGCTCGCCAACCTACATCTGTTGGGGAAGTCGTGCGATCACTAAAATGCACTCCATCCACCAGCATATCTGTTGTCACGACTAGCAACTGCCCTGGCTGAGTTGACAGCACTGCCGCATCGTCCCCTACAATCTCTGGAGGGCAAAAGCGCTGTAATCTTTCTAAAAGACCCTTTTCCCCAATATCTCGAACTTCCAAATCTCTACGCCGCTTGTGGCTCCACCAAATTGTCTATACCTTGAACGACCTTAGCTGATTCAACTTTGTCACCAGCCTTCAGTTTCTCTAAAACTTCCTTGCCCTCCGTAACATAGCCGAATACTGTATAGCGACCGTCTAATAAGTTACGACCTGCTGGGGTAAGTTCTGGTTCAAACAGGAAAAAGAAAAATTGGGAAGAGCCACCATTAGGTTCAAATTCTGGTCGTGCCATTGCTACCGTACCATAGGCAGAAAAGGGAAGAACTGGTTGATCGCGGTAACGACCTGCATCTTCTAAAGTAATTCCGTAGGTAGGAGCTGGGTCGCCTTTAGCAAGGACTTCTAGGGGAATAGCGCGGTACTTACCAGTCTTAGGATCAATAAAACCTTGTTCTGGACCAGGCGGATCTCCTATCTGAAGCACATAAGAGTCTTCTTGTCGAATAAATTCTAGACCGTTATAAAAACCCCGTTGTACCAAATCGACAAAGTTTCCAGCAGTTACTGGAGCACTGTAACCGTCCACAACTAGAGTAATGTTACCTTTATTCGTGGTCATTTCTACAGTGGCACGACCTTTGAGTTGAGGTAAGTTACTGTACTCAGGTGGCACCTCAAAGGGAAATCGTTGCACCATAAACTCTTCAAGCTGACCGACTAGATTCAGGAGCTTCGCTCGCCCCTCCCAAATTTGATTTTTATCTTTAGCATCAACAGACTCTCGTAGGGAGGCAATACCAGTTTTTAAGTCGGCAATAAGAGCTTGTGCTTGCGGTTGTCGTGATGGAGGAACGCTTGCTAGGAGTTCTTTGACGCGATCGTTCAAGACGGTAGATGCCTTGCTCAAATCACTTGACATCGCACCCCAGCGTCTATTTGCTCGTAACTGGGTAGCAATATCTTCCAAACTTGCTTGTAGTTGTCGTACAGGTTGGTTATCAATTGGCAGTGCATACTGCAACAACGATTTACCATCAGTGATGGCATTGCCTGCTGGCAGAGCTGCCCAGCTCACAGGAGTCCACCAAACAGTACTTAAGCTCCAAGAGAGAATAACTAGCAGCAGAACAATCAGGTTGGTCTTCCGCCAGCGTTGTAGGAATTTTGTCATGGGTATAGCTCAAATGCAGGATCAACATTTGTTTCAGGCGCAGCCACTCGCATCACCCATTGCTAAGAGTGCTCTTTGAGGGGAAAAACGCCCCACAGCTAGTGCCTTCCGCCTGCTTTTTCAAAACGGATGAGTTTTTTTGTAACCCCCATAATCTTGCCATAGGGATTGACCAAGAGATCTGCTTTCCTCTTTCTTTCGGCTTTCCAATCTGAACAAACCAATTCATTTAGCACCGCTCAGGCGGTACAATAAGGTGCCGATTGTACTCCGAGATTAAGTTAATTGCTTCATGATCTCTAGTAACGACTTTCGACCCGGTGTCTCTATTGTATTAGATGGGTCCGTGTGGCGAGTGGTGGAATTCCTCCATGTCAAGCCCGGTAAGGGCTCAGCCTTTGTACGGACAAAACTGAAAAATGTGCAGTCTGGAAGTGTAGTAGAAAGAACTTTTCGGGCGGGGGAAACAGTGCCCCAAGCTAATCTAGAAAAGAGTACGATGCAGCATACCTATAAGGAAGGCGACGAGTTTGTCTTTATGGATATGGAAACTTATGAGGAAAGCCGATTGAATGCCAGTCAGATCGGTGAGCGTGTCAAGTATCTTAAAGACGGTATGGAGGTTAACGTTGTTCGCTTTGGCGAACAAGTTCTGGAAGTCGAATTGCCGAATTCTGTAGTGCTGGAAGTGGTTCAAACCGATCCTGGTGTTCGTGGTGATACGGCAACAGGTGGCACTAAGCCTGCTACAGTCGAAACTGGTGCAACTGTGATGGTTCCTCTGTTTATCTCAAACGGAGAGCGGATTCGCATTGACACCCGTGATGATAAATATCTAGGTCGGGAATAAATTTTAAGTTTTGAACTTCGGTTTGAGACTACATCTCAAAATCTATCGTCTTGAAAAGTTTCCTACGCCTTCAATGGGTTCGGCAGTCACCTATGGGGGAAACCCACGCTAGAGAGTACTGTACTTCACCCGATAACCTGGCTTTGTGAAAAACTTTTCGCCGTCTTGAAAAGTTTCCTACGCCGGGGAACCCGGCTTCGAAGAACTTTTCGCCTACTGATTAAATGGGATTCAGATAAACTGTGCCATTTGACTTTGATGAAATCCGCCAACTTCTGATCGTTATTGCTGAGACCAATATTACAGAAGTCACACTAAAAAACGACAATTTTGAACTGACAGTGCGTAAGGGGCTTGGTGGCAGCAGTCAAACACTGCCCACGGTTGAACCAAAGCTAGGCAGTGGTATGAATGCGGAGTCACCCCCAGTTGTGGCTCCTGCGGTTCAGACAGTAGGGGATAAGGAAACAGTTATTAGCCGCATCGTTGACACCACTATGACTGCGGCTGTACAGTATCCGGCAGCGACACCCGTGCCAACTGGGTCTGGATTGACTGAAGTGATTTCTCCCATGGTGGGTACATTCTACCGAGCTCCGGCTCCGGGTGAACCGTCCTTCGTTGAGATAGGAGATCGCATTAGGCTTGGTCAAACGGTCTGTATCATCGAGGCTATGAAGTTGATGAATGAAATTGAATCGGAAGTAGCCGGACAGGTCATAGAAATTCTCCTGCAAAACGGTGAACCAGTTGAATTTGGTCAGCCCTTGATGAGAGTTAGACCTGACTAATACAAAGCAAGGTTTAATCGCTCCGATTTTCCGATCAGTTGTTTCGGGTTAATACTAATGAAACTAGCTAATCCTGTCCCGCCAGAAGTTGTGCAGCAAGTGGCTGAATACTTCAGCCTTTTGAGTGAACCAATGCGTCTACGGCTGTTGAATCAGCTATCGGGTGGCGAGAAATGCGTGCAAGAATTGGTACAAGGGATGCAAACAAGCCAAGCGAATGTATCAAAACACCTAAAGGTGATGTGGCAGGCAGGAATCCTCAGTCGTCGTAGTGAAGGGACTAGCGCTTACTATCGAGTTGAGGATGAGATGATCTTTGAACTCTGTAATTTAGTTTGCGATCGCCTCGCTACCCGAATCGAACAGCAAGCTCATCACTTTCGAGTTTTCAACGGTCGGCAATAAGCTAAAGAAGCGAAAAATTGTGTTGAAAGCTTTGTCTTGTGAGTGGCTGCTCTAGCTCTAAGCCTTCACCCCCTAAAATTGTTAATGGCTTTCCCTCCACAGAAATCCATACTCTGGCACTCGGCTCTAAACTCGTAGCCGTATACAGCACCTGTCCCACCCTACCTGTCATTGAATCGCTACCACCGCCACTGGTAAATTCTTGAGATAAATTTACATGAACCCCATCAGACTTAGTCTTCACGTCTCGCAGTTTCGTGCCTTGGGGGATAGTGCTGGTCATACCTGCCTGTGTTGGTCCTGCTAGTAAGCGGTCGAAGGCAGCGGTGAGGATTGCATCAGGCTGGTTTGTTGTCCGCAGTTTGACAGAACTCTTAACTAGCGCTAGATGCCTATCTGTGTCCTTAAGCCAATAGACTTGTGCAGTCTGCTCTCGGGATGGAGCTGATAGCGACCCCAATCCTGAGGTGGATGGCTGCGATGCAGTGGTGCTAGGAGGGGGTGGATTGGTGGGAGAATTGGCAGCATGCAAAGTCCACCAAGCCGCGCCACCGCCAGCTGCTACCATTGCTGCCGCAATACCTACAACCACACTTCTAGGAACGCCGTCAGTCCGTTTTTTTACCATTTTGAAACCCTCCCTTAGAGCTGTGATCCGACCTGTCTTGAGGATGTGATTTACTGCTACCCTCTTGAAGAGCAATGGTACACCCAAGGGTTTCTTGTCCCCTTGTCCTTCTTCAATTGCTTACCGCCTGATTTCAAATTCTTGCAGCCCTTCTGGCTCCTCGTACTCGATTATCAAATCTCGGACTACAGCATCTGTAGGTCCGTTATGACACCAGTTAACCATCTCTTCAACTAGATTCTGTACTCCTTCAAAAACCGCTTCTACGCGACCATCTGGCAGATTGCGCACCCAGCCACCAACTCCCAGTTGCTTTGCTTTTGCCAATGTAGAGAGTCGATAGCCAACTCCTTGCACCATTCCAGTTACAAAAATGTGAGCACGGACGACAGACATATGTTGTTTAATCAATTGCTGACTGTGACGCCCGCATGCATTTTCAGTGCCTGAAAGAGAGCGCCGGAGTTCTACTCCAGCTGCTGCTTTAATCTAGCTCAATCATAACTGAAGTATTTTCCTCCGCACAGCCTTTGTTGATGTGCTGATTTATTGTCCCTCGCATTAGTTTAATATTTTTAACAAATGTCCCATACATCACCATGTCTGAACTGCCGCCACTTACTACCGAAACAATTTGGGCAATTCTGAACGACGAGATTGACGACGCTATTGCAAACCAATTGGTTTGGCATTGCCTCGGCTATCGTTACAACAAGCAAGCTAGTTGGGATTTGACTAACGTGGCACCGGAGTGGCGGGATGAGTATTCAGAACCACCAGATTTCATCAACAGTCGTCCAGCAACAGTCAAACTGACTCGTTCAATTTCGCCAGAGAACAAACAGTTGCTAAAAGACCAGCTAGGCTTCAAAGGCTACAAGGTGGGCGAGTTCGGTCCCCGGCAAACTCGTCGAGCCACCATCGCCAATTGGTTATTGGGCTTTATGGCTGAGAAGGGGCTGTGAAGTGTAGGGGAACGTCGGCTACGCCTTCGTTTCTCCCTTTGAAAAGTGCGTAACTTTATGCTACGCAAGACGCATGCTATGATTTCTAGACACCTACAGCAGCAATTGCAAAATTGAACCTATTGTGGCGCAGGTTGTTCTAGAAAACGTATACAAAAGCTTTTCTGCCTCTCGTCAGGGGGAACAGGTTACTGTCCCAGCAGTGACACAGAACCCTCTAACACCAGTTGCTGAAGCTCCACTGGGAAGTAGCAGCTTAAAGGAGCGCAATCCTCAGAGT
Organism: Chroococcidiopsidaceae cyanobacterium CP_BM_ER_R8_30; assembly: GCA_019244235.1. Classification (GTDB taxonomy): domain Bacteria; phylum Cyanobacteriota; class Cyanobacteriia; order Cyanobacteriales; family Chroococcidiopsidaceae; genus JAFAVL01. The sequence continues at coordinate 10,640 of JAFASY010000208.1, read as the reverse complement.
GTTAATGTCTTGCGACGCATTAACTTGACCATAGAAGATGGCGAATTTATGGTCCTGGTGGGACCCTCTGGTTGTGGCAAAAGTACCCTCCTACGGTTGATTGCAGGGCTAGAGGAGATAACTGGTGGCAATATTTGGGTGGGAGATCGCTTGGTCAATGAGCTGCCCCCTAAGGCTAGAGACATCGCTATGGTGTTTCAAAACTATGCTCTTTATCCCCATATGACTGTCTATGATAACTTAGCTTTTGGACTCCGGCGCACAGGAAGAGAGCAGCGCGAATCAAGCGCGGAGGTTTCCTCTGTTAGCGCAGCTCTTCCGCAGGAAGCTTGGAACTTCGGGTATAGGGGGGCGCTGGGGGAAAACCTGCTGATGAGGATGACGAAACCGTTGCCTAAAGGACTTCGCTATATCACTGAGCGAGAACGTGCGGTTGACCAGCGAGTACGGCATGTCGCAGCACTATTACAAATTGAAGCCCTCTTAGAGCGGCGACCGAAACATCTGTCTGGGGGGCAGAAGCAGAGAGTGGCGCTAGGACGCGCGATCGCCCGCAATCCCCAGGTCTTTCTCATGGACGAACCGCTGTCTAACCTGGATGCCAAACTAAGAGCCGAAACTCGCGCTCAAATTGTTAAACTCCAACGTCAGCTAGGTACAACTACTGTCTACGTAACTCACGACCAAACGGAAGCGATGACAATGGGTGATCGCATAGCGGTCATGTGCGCAGGTCAACTCCAGCAAGTCGCTCACCCACTAGATCTGTACAACCGCCCTGCCACACAGTTCGTTGCTGAATTCATCGGCTCGCCACCTATGAATTTCTTGCAAGTGCAGTTTCATGCTCCCCTCTTAATTACCCATTCCCATTTCCGTCTCACTCTTCCAAACATCTGGGCAGAGGCACTGCAAAAATACGACGGACAATCTCTAATCCTAGGTATTAGACCAGAACACTTGAGCCTGAGTGTTGCTGCACCCAAAAACCTACTAGTCAAAGTGGATCTGGTAGAAGCTCTAGGTAATGACACCTATCTCTTTATCAGACCGTTTGAGCCAACCACCCCTGCGGCTACTGCCTTACAGGCACGAATTCCACCCGATCGAGTTGTGCGTGTTGGCGAACAACTCTGGCTTTCTCTTGCGCCAGAAAAAATTCATTTTTTCCACCCGGAAACTGGCTTAGCAATTCGACCCGAGTAGTACTTTCTTCCTTAAGAGGGAGATATACTAGATCCATCTTAGTTACATTAATTTACATACAAGATCACATAAATTAACAAAGGTGACGAGAGATATGCAAGAGACAACAAAAGTAGCACCTCCAGTTTTAGACGATCGCAATGCTTGGCGTTGGGGATTTACGCCTCAAGCGGAAATTTGGAATGGTCGTTTAGCAATGATTGGTTTTTTGTCTGCTGCATTGATTGAGCTATTTTCCGGTCAGGGGTTTCTCCACTTTTGGGGTCTTATGTAATCTAGGTTGTTCTACAACCCTAGGCTTATGCAGAAGTTTAATCTAAAGGCAGTTTATCCCTAGGGAGGCATGATTGCTCCTTATCGCGGATAGTATAGATCAAGCACTCAGAATGCGAAGGTTACTTGAGGTGGGAGAGCAGTTAATTCTGCCTCCCAGCAGCTTTATAAAAATATTGAACTAAGGTCAGTTTGGTTCCTCAGAACCTCTCGCTAGGGTCAGTTCTTAACGGATATACTCCTTCAGCACACTGTTACGATTCGGATGGCGTAGCTTACGCAAAGCTTTTGCTTCAATTTGTCGGATCCGTTCGCGGGTGACGTTAAAAATTTGCCCAATTTCTTCAAGCGTCTTCATCCGACCATCGTCTAAACCGTAGCGCAGTCTAAGGACATCACGCTCACGTGGGCTGAGGCTGTCTAAGACTTTCTCTAGATCCTCACGCAAAAGATTTTTTGCAACTTGGTCTTCTGGTGTTTCGCCGTCAGATTCAATAAAATCACCCAGCCGGGAGTCTTCTTCTTTTCCGATGGGTGTTTCGAGTGAGATGGGTAGCTGAGCTGATTTAGCGATAAATCTAAGCTTCTCAATAGTCATCTCCATGCGGGTTGCAATCTCTTCCTCTGTGGGTTTGCGACCCATCTCCTGAGACAGCAGTTTGGTAGTTTTCTTAATGCGAGAGATGGTTTCGTAAAGGTGAACGGGCAATCGGATGGTGCGGGATTGATCGGCAATAGCGCGAGTAATCGCTTGACGAATCCACCATGTGGCGTAGGTGGAAAACTTATAGCCTTTTTCGTGGTCAAACTTTTCAGCCGCTCGGATCAAACCCAGACTTCCTTCCTGAATTAAATCTTGGAAGGATAGGCCGCGGTTCATATATTTCTTGGCAATTGAAACCACTAGGCGCAGGTTAGACTGTACCATCTTATCCTTAGCCCGCCTACCAATATAGAGCCGATGGCGGAAGACAGATAGTGATAACTTGACTTCATCTGCCCATTCACTGTCATGGGGCTCTCTGTCCAACCGCTGACAGAGTTGCTCTCGGACTCTCTCCATTTGCAGCAATTCAGCTATTTTTCGCGCCAGTTCAATTTCTTCGTCTGCCCGCAATAACCGAATTCGACCAATCTCCTGCAGGTAAAGGCGAATTGAGTCCTCTGTATAGTGTTTTTTCTTTGTTTGGGCACGGCGACGAGATTTTGCTACCTTACCAGACTTAGCTTCGTCCTCATCAGGCTGAGCGTCTAAAAACTCATCAGGTTCACCAACCTCTAGGATAGGCAGCTCCTCATCGTCGATTAGAAGTTCTAACTCAATTTCCGGCGGATGGATGATGTTTTCGATTTTAGGCTGATGAATATTTTCAAGTACATTGTTAGCCTGGTTCATGCCGCGTTCCTCATGCTCCTTAATTCAAAAATCGATTAGTTAAGATTTGTCTACCGCTCTCTAAAACCAGTCAATGACAAACTGACAAGAGCGTTCCATGGTTTTCTCCGGTCGTTGGCGAGGCGTTATGTTTAAGACAACAGATGTTTGCTCAGCGATGCAGTCATGAAGTAATTGGTTCATAGAGGACTCTATTGCTGCAAAAGAATCTAGCTCTAGATAGAAGCGCAGATGGCCGCTATTGCGTCTTCGCAAATATCCATCCGATTGTAGCCTTTTTCACAAAAATTGCACGCTTCTATGTCTTGATTTAGAAAATCTGGTGGTAAACCAAAGCTTGTTTCCTAAAGCGACGGTGAAGACTAGTTTCATAGGTGGAGTCGCGATGAGTTGTTGTTGTGTAAAGCATTACTGTCGCTATCCAGCTCCAGATCCTCCTCAAGGACTATAGGTATGCTACCTCTTGTGCAAAAGATCTTCTACTAGTAAACAAATGGAGCCGTCGAGTGGTACATTTGTTCTAATAAGAGCATTTACCTACAGGACTTGCTGTTGAAAGTATTATACGTTAACACATGCTGAAAGCTTGCTATAGCGAGATGCCCTGTGCAAATCATCTTTACTCCTCCGTTAATTGACTAACCAGCTATCTATCAAGTCCAATCTAAAGATGCTTCGCCTCCTGCGAAAGTGAATAAGGCGCTTAGCACAATTCCTCAACTCAAGAGTTAAAGGTTAAACAGAACTAGTCTGTCACTTGGCGTAGGTTAACTCAAAGGTCAGCCGGAGGCAACGCCTCTCGTTCCAACCGCCTTGACTTCCAAGCATAGCTTGATCAATTTAAGTCACTCTGTCTTAATTTCAAGTCAAAACAGCCTTACTTAAATTTAAGCTTAATGTATCTTGACAAAACACTATGCTTTCCCCAGATATTTTAGTGAATTTAGAGGGGAGCTGACAGATAGGACAGCAAGAGTCTGATCCTTCAAAGCTTCGCCTGCTGCCACAAGTCATCCACAGTTGCGAATTGATACCCTTGTTGCAGCAGGCAGGGAATCAATTGACGTGTGATACTCGCAACATCTTGTCCGCCTTGAGGACCGTCATGCAAAACAATCAGTGAACCGTTCCGGACTTGCTGTAGCACTCGCTCCACCACAACAGCAACTCCAGGTCGAACCCAGTCTTCCGGGACAACGCTCCACATGACAGGTCGATAATGCCATTGACGCAGTAAGGTCAAGGTTTGGGGGGTAAATAAACCGTTAGGAGGTCGGACATCGCGAACAGAAGAGACAGGCAGCTGACATGCACTTGTGATCGCTGCTTGGGTTGCTTGCAAACTTTGTTTAAGCCTAGCTTGTGTTAGTAACGGAAAAGAGTGATGCTCATACCCATGAATGCCAACACCATGTCCCCGTTCGTAGATAGATCGAGCAAGTTTAGGTGAGCGATTCACGCAAACACCCAACCAGAAGAAACTAGCTAGGATCGAATATTCGTCCAAAACTTCCAGCAGTTGTGGAGTGTATTCCGGATGAGGACCATCGTCAAAAGTCAGGGCAATGTTTTTAGAATTTGGATTACCAGCCCAAAGGCAACCGGGAAAGGCGGGTTGCAGGACTTGATAGAGAAATGGATAAAGCGGTGCTAATTGCATCTTATGGATCTGCTATTTGATAGGCGCTCTTTCAGAAAAATTGCTCTCTATATAGAAGTGAAGAGTATTAAGGATTATATCTATGCTTCAGCCACCTGGGTTTGAACCTAAATCTATAACCACCTCTCTTGGCAGAATAGTCTATTACACTGCTACTAGGATGCCTTGGCATGTTGAAGAGACAGAAACAGCAGAAACCTTAGTGTTTTTGCATGGCTTTGGTGGTGGATCTTCTGCATATGAATGGTCGAAGGTTTATCCAGCGTTTGCCGCAGAGTATCGTATATTAGCACCAGATCTAATTGGTTGGGGTCGTTCAGAGCATCCAGCCCGGAGCTACCAGATTTCAGATTACCTGACAACGATTCAAGAGTTTATAGAACAAACCTGTCACGGTCCGACAACAGTCATTGCCTCCTCCCTGACTGCTGCTTTTACGATTCGCTTGGCAGTGACCCAACCCCATTTATTTAAATCCCTGATTCTTACGACTCCTGCCGGACTATCAGACTTTGGGGAAAACTACAGCCGCAGTTTCTTTGCCCAGTTAGTCAGTACCCCAATTCTCGACCGAGTCCTCTACAGTGTCGGTATTGCTACCGATAGCGGAATCCGCTCCTTCTTGGAGCAGCGTCAATTTGCCAAGAGCAACCGAATTTATCAGGAGATCGTAGACGCTTACCTGAAATCGGCGCAACAGCCAAATGCGGAATACGCCGCGCTTTCTTTTGTGCGCGGCGATCTGTGCTTCGATCTATCGCTTTACATTCCCCAGTTGACTACTCCCACAGCAATCATCTGGGGTCGGAAATCTCAATTTACTGGTCCAGAGATTGGTCGTCGGTTTGCTGATATGAATCCTCAAGCGATTCGGTACTTTCAACCCTTAGAAGATGTTGGACTAACGCCCCAGCTAGAGCTGCCAGCTGTAACGATTGGGCTCATTCGGCAATTTCTGCCGTTGCTGAATCGATCGGCTATGGCTACAGCTTCTAGCTCCTAGAGGCTTGCTGCTCTATCCTTTGATGCGCAAGCCAATAACACTGGCGTTGAAGTCGTAATTGAAGCCTTCTAGCTCAACCGGCAGCCCAATTTTGATTTTACTATTACCCAGAACTGGTCCATTATCAGTAATTTGGGCTGGACCTCCTACAGTTAAAAGCATGTCTGTACTGAATTGATCGGTTCTGGGGTCAACCAAAGCTTTGACTGAGCCATCTGGCTGTGGGACAAGAGTTGTTCGGGGCAGCAGTTTGACCGATTTAACCTCAATCTGACCATGGGGTTGATTGCGGATAATAATGTTAGCTTTTCCACCATCCTTCAACCCTTGGGGACCATCGAATAGAACTTGAGGGTTGCGTAAATTCAAGCCCCTGACCAGTAAATCCACCTCGATAGGCTTGGTGGGAGTACCAACTTGGGCAATGGAGCCAGACGCGCCAGGGAAGAAAAAGATACCTATTATCACCAGCAAGATGACTAGGGCAGCACCTAGATCGAGAATGCTTACCCTACCAAATAAGCGACCTTTAGAATCCAAAATAGCCATGGAAGTTTCAAAAAAAGCTACAGATAGGCTTTCTTGTTCCACAAGGGACAAAGAGCCATGTCTAAATCTCAATTCGGTGTCAGCTTATCATGACCGAAGAGATTTGGCGAAAATTGTGTATTTCAAATCAGTAGACGTCGAGCCCGCACCTGTGCTGGATTAATTTGGGTCATAGCAGCTTCTAGAGGCAATGTACGCATTTGGCTCCCAAACACATTGACTTGATAGACTTGACGGTTTGTAAAATCTAGTCCAGTTAACCAGCCACTTCTTGGATGATAAGCGCCAGTGTCAATGTCTAACCATCCCTGACCCCTAGCAAGGCTACCTGGGGCGACGCCGGGGAAGGTGAAGGTGATAGTATGACCTATAATGATTAGCTTATCAGAAAAGTAGGGCTCTTTGATGCTGTGAAATTCTTCCCGCACCCAGCAGAACTGCTCAGCAGTTTGTTCTGCCAAGGGCATTGTAGGAGCAATACCAGCATGAGCTAGCCAAATATCTCCCAAGTCTAGATGTGTGGGTAACTGCAGCATCCAGTCTATATGCGATTCGGGAATGGTAGCTTCCTTGTAACTAGTTATAGTTGCAAAGCCCCCACTGTAAAGCCAGTTTTGCTGGACAACGGTAGGAACGTTTATTCTGCTTGCCAGGACATCTAGCAACATTTGCTCGTGATTGCCCAGTAAACAGGAATAGCCACTCTGCCGAACAAACTCCACCACCTGTGCGCTCTGCGGTCCTCGATCGATCAAGTCTCCTAGGAAATATACTTGATCGTCTGAGCCAGGGGCGATCGCCTCCAATAGGGTCATCAACCCATCGTAATAACCATGTACGTCCCCAATGAAGATCCGACGGTGATGATTGCTCATCCAGCCTCCTGGTCAAGAATGTCATTGCTGCTAAACTTTGCCTAGATCTTAGAACTATCTCTTAAGGCAACGCCTGTGGATGCTCCAGCGACTCAAGAGCGCAAGCTCAAAAGTGCCTCAGGGCAACGTTTGTATAATCTCTATAGACGGTGCCCTGAGCTGACTCTATTCAATTATCTGAAATTTAAGATAAATTATCTATTTGAAAAACAGGGCTCTGTTTAAAGCTTGTTAAGTTTTTTGCCTTCTTTGGTAAGCGACAGCGATTCTCGATCACTAGGAACCGCATAAAATAGCTGTACATGTCGGCTGTAAATAAATACTAGAAATATGCCGGATTCACATCAGCGGACTGAGGCAAACAATAGCAATCAACCAGTACGCCCACAGCCTCAGACTGAGGGAGATTTAGGTGTGGACACTGATCAGATGTTCCGACTTATAGATAGTGTGTTGTTCTTTGAGGCATGTCTGTACCACCAAGTTTTGCCCCTAGCTCTAGAAGAGAATCGCCTCATGCTAGGTATGGTGAACCCAGAAGATACTGCCGCACTAGACTACATTAGGTCGCTCCTGTCTCACATGAAGTGTTCACTAGTCCCGCAACGCATGGCAGGAGACGATCACCAAGCTCTGCTCTCAGCCTATTTAAGTTACAAAGAGAAATCTAAGCCAGCTGTAGTACGAAGGCAGCCGCTTCATCAGCTGCCAGCAGAAACAGTTAAGGTCAATCTGCACGACCAACCAAATTTAATCTTGACTAACACAGGAGGAGGAGGAGGAGGAGCACTGAAACAGGGACCAGAGGAAGAGGACAAAAGAGGCAGGGGTAAAGAACAGGGGAAGAGAAGTGTCAACACAACCAAAGTGGTGTTACAACCAAACAACACTTTGATGGTTTTGGATGTGCAAGCCAAGCACCTGTCTAGTTCGTCTGAATTACTAGCAACTCTACCAGCGCAGGACTTGCTCCCAGAATTACTGGGACGAGTGTTGACAGGAGGAGGAATTGGCAGGCTCTATCTTGAGCGGCAAGCGCCGGATTTGCAACGAGTTCTCTGGAGTCGGGATGGTGTCTTACAGTCAGTGCTGGAGCAACTACCTGTAGCTGTGTTCCAAGAGGTAATCAATGACTTAAAACAGTTGGCTCTCCTACCTTTAACTCCAGTCCAGGCGAAAACATTAGTAGAACTTGATTGTCTCTATCAAAAGACACGTCTGCTATTACGTTTGCAACTGATGCCAGGAGAACACGGCGAACAGGCAACGCTCCAAGTCCTTCGGGGAGCAGCCCTAAAATTTTATCAACGCCAACAGCTGACCTCTTTGAGTCGAGATGGATTGGCGATCACAAGGCAACTGCTACGCAAGGTGAATGAATTGCAAAAGCGAGTTCAAGGCAACTTTCCGTCGGCAGTAGCTCCAGTTAAATCGAGCCAAATCGACGTTCCGTCGGAGGTAACTCCAGCGGCTGCACCGAGCTGGCTCAACGAGAGCTTAGACACTGAGCCACTAGAGTTGCCACCTGACATCAACGAATTACTTGAAAATTTAGACTTGATGAATGAAAGTGTTCAGGCAGCCACTAATTTATATGAGAGCGATGAGAACACAGATTAAGCTGCTTCGTGATTTGAATAGCATGACTCCACGCTGCTGGTTACTTTTGCTTTCAACACTATTAGGCTTAGGGGTACCAGTAGCAACCCAAGCGCATCCAGTTTCCTCCAAAACTTCTGGCAATTCTGCTGATGATTCAGCCTATGGCTCTGGCAAGTTTTGCCCCCAACCAGCGCTATCTCGTCTGATTCACCACAAAGTTGCTCCTGGGGAAACCATAGCCAGCATAGCCAAGCGATACAACCTCATTCCTGCTACGCTTATGGGCATGAATCCAGCTCTACAGCACTCGAAAGCTACGGTTGGCAGTGAAATTGTCATCCCCCCCTACAACGGAATCCGCGTAGAAGTCCCTGCTGGTCAGAGTTGGCGGAATGTTGCTACAAAATATAAAGTCCGTACGGATGTTCTATTTGAGGTCAATGGTTGTCAGAGGGAACCTAGAGACGTATTTGTTCCAGGGGTGAATTGGGCACCAAAGCGTCCGGCAATACCTACTGGTAATCTGGCAGAGTATCCTTTACCAGCTTTTGCCACTGTAGTTATGGCATATGGCTGGCGGGTTGATCCCAATACAGGTCGAGTCTTCTTCAATAGTGGTGTAGATTTACTAGCCGAGACGGGAACACCAGTGCGGGCAGTGGGTGCTGGGACAGTGGCATTCGCTGGTGAGCGAGGTGTCTATGGCAATTTAGTTGTTGTCAATCATCAGGGAGGACAACAAACTCGCTATGCCAGTCTAAACAGTGTGAGGGTACATGTTGGTCAAATTGTCAAGCCAGGAGACTTACTCGGAACAGTAGGGTCAACCGGAAAAACTCCTTTGACTGAACCTCATCTACATTTTGAAGTACGCTATAGTTCGTCACTGGGTTGGGTTGCGGAAGACCCCAGTCCCTACCTTCAGCAGAAACAAGTTGCTAAGTAGGAAATAACTCCTCACTTCGATTGCATCTGCTGCAAAACTAGCCGAATCTGCTCTCTTGGCACCTGATCTGTCACAATTGCTGCACCAATCTGGGTAGGAAGGATAAATCGCACTCGACCATCCTTAACTTTTTTATCTGTTTGTAAAGTCTTTAAAATCGCTTCGATATCAACTCCATCTGGCAACTGGGTGGGAAGTCCAGCTTTTTGAATTAGAGCTAACTGACGCTCTGAGGCTTCTAGGTCCCAAAACTGGAGAGTAACAGCCAATTGACTTGCCGCTACCATACCAATTGCTACAGCTTCACCATGATTGACTAAACGATAACCTGTCAAGCTTTCAACTGCGTGACCAATGGTGTGACCATAGTTAAGAATTGCTCGAAGTCCTGCTTCTTTTTCATCTTTACTGACAACATCGGCTTTAGCCCTAGCTGATCGCTCCAGGATTTCTGACAATAAACCTGCCTCCAAGTAGCGTAGTTGGTCTAGACGCTCGGATTGTTCCAGTTGGGAAAATAACTGAGCATCCCAAATGACACCATATTTAATGACCTCTGCCATTCCTGCCCGAAATTCTCGTGGTGGCAAGGTATTTAGCACTTGAGGATCGACAAGAACCAGTCGCGGCTGATGGAAAGCCCCAATTAAATTTTTCCCTTGAGGGTGATTAACCCCTGTTTTGCCACCGATTGCGGCATCAACCATAGCCAGTAGCGTTGTTGGTACTTGCACAAAGTTGATGCCTCGTACCCAAGTAGCGGCAGCAAAGCCAGTCATATCCCCAATGACACCGCCACCCAAAGCCACCATGGTAGACGAGCGCTCTAAATGGTTTTTCAAGGCAGCGTTATAAATTTTTTGCACTGAATTTAAAGTTTTATAGCGCTCGCCGGCGGTTATGTTCACTTGTGCAACTTCAAACCCAGCCGATTCGAGGGCAGCAATCGCCTGCTGACCGTAGTGTCGGTCAATTGTCCGGTTAGACACCACCAAGACTTTCTTGCCGAGTTTGAGGTTAGTCATCGAACGACCTAACTCCTGCAAACCGTGGTTGGCAATTTTAATGTCGTAAGGTTGTTGTGGTAGATCTACGCGGATTGGGGAAGGCATTGCCAAACTCCTTTTTCC
>JAFASY010000313.1 GCA_019244235.1 Chroococcidiopsidaceae cyanobacterium CP_BM_ER_R8_30 | reverse complement strand
AGGGTTTTTTCCTGCTAAGACGATTAAGCCAGCACCAACAATCAAAGCAGCAGTGATCGCAAGTCCGGGAGATAGAAATGACAGGAGGGTAGGTTGAATTCGGTTAGTTCTCATATGTTTCACGTCCCCACTTTAAATAACCTCCTTACCAACTACAGGTTCGCTCAAAAGCCTCTTTGTCTGAGTTGTGTAGAGGCAGCAAGGTAGTGCTTTCGTGCATGTCGGCTCTCAAAATCGTCCCACTCATCCTCATTACCATCCCAAAGGACGATTGCCTCGTGAACTGGTAGCAATACCTCACTACTGTCTGCCAAATTTGCGGGAAGCTCGTACATGAAGGGCAAGCCCATCAATGAAACTGCTTCTGGAGGCAGACAAAGAGATCCTGTAAAACCTGTATCTATGACAAACTCAATGGGTAGGCTTGAACCATTCGGTAGTAGGAATGTCAGCGCGACAGTTGCATGTCTATCAGTCACGATTCCAGAAATCACTTGTATACACGCTTTATGACACCACCAAATGAAATAGCAACGTTATAACCAATGCGAATACCAAAGAGTCGGCCATTTGGATGCTTCTTTTTAAGGCTACGAGATGCTTTCAACCCGGTTTTATCAACTTCATAATCACCTGTTTCGATGTCGATGATAACCATCTTGCCGATGTTCTCTTCTGTCTCCACTTTTTGACGAATGCTGTTTGTGTACAATTGCTTTGCGCGTTGGGCGACCTCTTCGCGGCTTAACAGAATTGCTTGCATACACTGACTCCAGATCGCTACGTTACCTCTTTGAACTCCTCCATAATATCTAATGTAGTTTTCGCTCTTGCCGTTAACTTTTCAAGTTTGCAATCGAGTCAACGTTCTCAAGGGAGGCTTCCTCCCTTGAGCAACGCTATGATGCTTCGTCAATTTAGGGGTGGGCTCGCGACTTTCTACCTCAATAAGCTTCAGCTAGAATTTCTAGTAAGCTGTATGCCTGTGATAGAACGGGTGGTATGGGTAGAGATCGCAGCATGAATCTCTGACATGGGAGCGAAATCGTGGAGCTAGTCACGCAACAGGGACAGACAGCCAGCATTCTCGGTTTGGCAGCTTCTGCAGGTATGGATGCGACTTGCATCGCTGCCACATTTGAGGCAGGAATCAATTACTTTTTCTTTTACGATTTCGCGAATGAGAATTTTTTAGCTGGTTTAAAATCCCTGTTGGTAACAAAGCGCGAGCGAGTTTTAGTCACAACAGGTAGTCAAGAGCGAGAACTCAACTCTCTACGCCAGGACTTCGAGCAAGTGCGTCAGCGTCTAAATATTGATGTCATTGATATCTTCTTTGTCGAATACGTCTATCCGACTGAGGATCTGAAGCAAGTCGAGGCAGCACTAAAACAATTGCAACTTTGGCAAGAAAAAGGACTTTTACGCTACGTCGGAGTCACCACTCATAATCGACCGATTGCTTTAGACTTGATTGAACGTGGCAAGTGCGAGTTATTGATGCACCGCTACAACATGGCCCATCGTAAAGCAGAGGAAAACGTTTTACCTAGCGCTCAAACAGCAGGCATTCCTGTAGTTGCATTTACCTGCACGCGCTGGGGGACGCTGCTGAAGGGGCATCCTCATTGGCAAAAAGCCCCACCAACAGCGGCAGACTGTTATCGCTACGTTCTGAGCCATCCGGCAGTAAGCACAGCACTCACCGCTCCACAGAATTTCCAGCAGTTGCAGGAAAACCTTTGGCTCTTGCAAGCATCCCCTCTTTCGCCAGCAGAAATTGCCCGCTGGCAGAAATATGGCGACTTAATTTATGGCAACGGTGAAGATGCGTTTGAAACCCAATGGGTATAGATTGATACTAGAAAATGACGTAGTTCAATTGACTTCTGACACAAAGCGGGACGTAATGAAGAACTTGGCTTACGTCTCAGCCTTAGACTTGACTCCTCTCAAATAAACCACACAAGCTGTCAAGAGCATGACTCCTGCTGTCCCACAGACGCCATTCCAGTGCCAGTGACTCCAGCCTAAAGTGCCAAGAACAGAGCCTAAAGCACCACCAATAAAGTAGAACGTAATATAGAGCGCGTTCAGACGACTATGGGCTTCTGGTGGTAAGCGATAAATCCGCACCTGGTTAGACACTTGATTGGCTTGCACACCCAGATCTAAAAGGATGACTCCAATAATTAAGCCCCAGATTTGGTACCCGAACAACCAGAATACAACAAACGAAGCAGCCGTGATAGCAATTGCTAGACCTACTGCTAGCCTTGGGCTTCTCCGGTCTGCTATTCTACCCACAACCGGAGCGGCTGTGGCTCCGACCACACCCACTAAACCAAACAAACCTGTGACTTCGCTGCCATAGTGGTAGGGAGGCTGTGCTAGTAAGAAAGCTAAAGTACTCCAGAAGGCACTGAAGGCTCCAAAGCACATCGCCCCCAAAGCCGATGCCTCTCGCAACACTGGTTGCTCTCTTAGCAATGTGAATAATGACACCATTAAACCTGTATAAGAAGCTCTTAAGGAAGGTTTGCTTTTCGGTAACGTTCGGGATAGGGCAACGGCTAGAACGATTGTTATCCCACTAGCTAACCAGTACACAGCCCGCCAGCCGAATCTTGCTCCCATAAAACCACTCACCGTTCGAGCTAACAGAATCCCAATCAGCAGCCCACCCATAATTATGCCAACAACTTTTCCTCGCTCTTGCGGCTTAACCAGTTGAGCTGCAAAAGGAATGATTAGCTGAGCTGAGATTGTGGCAATTCCCGTCATTAAACTTGCAATTGATAGCCAGATGAGGTTCGGTGATATAGCCGTCGCCAAGAGCGCGATGGTTGTCACCCCTGACATGGTCAAAATTAATCGACGCCGCTCTAATAAATCACCTAGAGGAACCAATAGTAACATTCCAACCGCGTAACCAATTTGGGTCAGCATGGGAATCAATCCCACCTCCCGAGCACTTACCTGGAAGTTCTGGGCAATGATCACTAGTAGCGGTTGGTTGTAATACAAGTTAGCAGCCGCCGCGCCGCTAGTTACAGCCATTATCCAAATCAGACGACGTTTCATACGTAGCTATTAAAGTCTATGAGCTTGCTATTTGCTGGTGCTCAAATTTTGCGGCTAGATACCCTGTAGTAAGGTACCTGTAAAATCAGCCCATACACCTCCTACTTTCGAGGTGGAATTTTTGGTTATGTTCTAGGTCATTGGCTTGTAGTTGCAATAGTGTTTTCATCAAGTGAGAACGTTAGTTGAGCTTTTACCGCCAGTCATGAGATAACCAACCTGTTCGACAGTGGCAGTAGCAGCATCAAGGATATCTACAAATTCACCTTCATACATAACGGCAATGCGATCACTCATCGCCATCACTTCTTCTAGCTCAGTGGAGATATAGAGGATAGCTGCACCTCGTTCCCTTTCTGCTAATAAAGACTGTTGCACATATTGTGTCGCGCCAACATCTAAGCCACGGGTAGGCTGCATCGCCACAATCAGCAGCGGTTCTCCAGAAAGTTCTCGCGCCAATACGACTTTTTGCTGATTGCCACCTGACAGCTGACTGACTGGAATACTACTTTTCTCTGCCCGAATATCAAATTTTTGCATGGCGACATCCGCGTTGCTGTAGATTGCAGAGTTTTGCAAGAACCAGTTGCGGCAAAAGGGCAAGTATTTAAAGAATTTGAGAATCAGATTTCTCGCAATACTAAAACTCATCACCAAGCCCATTTTTTGGCGATCTTCTGGGATGTAACCGACTCTAAAGCGTTTGACTCGCTTGTGTACCTTCCAACTGGTAATATCTTCCCTGGCTAGTTTAATTTGTCCTCGACTAACTTGGCGTAAGCCAGTTACTGCGTCTGCCAATTCTCGCTGTCCGTTGCCATCAACACCAGCTACGCCTAAAATTTCACCTGAATGCAACACAAATGAGACATCTTGTACAGCTGGCAACTGACGTTCATCTAGTACCTGAATGGCTCGAACCTCCAGTACAGCTTCACCAACGATAGGAGCTGGTTTGTCCAATTTAAACAGCACATCTCGCCCCACCATAAGTTTTGCTAAGTCCTGGCGGCTAGATGCTTGAGTTGTTGTTGTAGCAACAACTTTACCACGTCGCAATACAGTGACTGTACTGCATAGTTGCATGACTTCCTCTAACTTGTGACTGATAAAAATGATGGTGTAGCTTGATGCAGCAAGTTGACGGAGAACTTTAAATAAAGCTTCAATTTCTTTAGGTGTTAATACGGCTGTAGGTTCATCTAGAATCAATACTCTAGCTTGACGATAAAGAGCTTTGAGAATCTCCACACGTTGCTGAGCACCTATAGGCAAATTTTCTACTCTAGCTAGAGGGTCAATCTCTAGATTGTATGCCTGAGACATATTAGCGATTTCTGCTGCTTTCTTAGCTAAATTCAGCCGCCATTCCAACGTTGTTCCTAAAATAATATTCTCTGTAACTGTCAGCTTGGGTATCAGCATAAAATGCTGATGAATCATCCCAATTTTATGACTAATAGCTACACTAGGCGAGGTAATTTCTACTGGTTGTTCTTGCAAATAAATTTGACCGCTGTCGGGGCGGTAAAAACCACATAAAATATTCATTAATGTGGTTTTACCAGCTCCATTTTCTCCCAACAAGGCATGAATGCTACCAGCATCAACTTGGAGATTGATTTCATTGTTGGCAACAAAGTTACCAAAGCGCTTAGTAATGTTTTCTAGACGTAAATAAGCCATTTAATTGGGTGAGGTGGAGTCTCACCTCTTTTATGCAATGGTCAGTTTGTGACTTGCGATCGCATCCTTAGTCTCGATCGCTTTATCTTTGACAGCTTTTGGTACCATAGCACCAAATTTGCCTAAATAGAGAATATTAGGCTTCTCCCAACCAAAGGTGTAGATTTTGCCTGTGAGTTGCTGCTTCGTTGCTAGTTCAGCTAGGTAAGCGATCGCGAGATCGATCCGTTTTACCATACTAGTCAATACTGCTTTTGGTGCAATAGCTTGCTGGTCGGTTGTGTTGCCAATAGCATAGATACCTTTATCACTGGCAGTTTGTAAAACAACTGGTCCGGCATTATCAAGCCAATGGTATATGACATCTGAGCCAGATGAAATCAATGCCAACGCTGCTTCTTTTGCCTTAGCAGCATCGTTCCAATCTCCGGTATAGCTGGCAGTCACCTTAATATTAGGCTTAACTGACTTGGCACCTGACTCAAAGCCTTGCTTCTCTTCATCTGTTGCTTGGAACTGCTGGGCACAAAGATAAGCAACCTGGTTAGATTTCGTCATTGAGGCAGCAATCACGCCGCTGACGTAACCTGCTTGCTGGCTATTGATCAGCAAAGAGGCAATGTTCTCACCTTTGATGGCACCATTAACACCAACAAAAAAAGTTTTGGGAAACTGAGCAGCTACCTGTTGAATTGAGGTATCAAACTGTCCTCCATGAGCAAAAATCAGGTTGTAGCCGCGTCGAGCAAAGTTCGATAGTTCTTCCACCTGATCTGCCTGTCCGACTTTCTCAACATAGGCGGTCTTCAAACCTTGTTTTTCTTTAATGACTCCTAACCCACTGTATCCCTCTTGGTTCCAAGCTTTATCAGTGATAATCCCTGGCAAAACCATTGCTACCTTGAAGTCCTTATTGGTATCGGAAGCTGCACTGCCAGAGGAAGCGGTTGAATCAGCGTTTGTCGTACTACCACTACTCGCACAAGCATGCAGCAGTAGACTGGTAGAGAAAGTTGCTGAGCTGTACGAAAGAAATTGACGCCGACTAAACTTTCCTGACATTTCTTGCACCTAAAAATAGCTATTGGACGGTGTTGATCTATTAAACAACCTCTGGTTGCGGCACGTCAGCTAGTGGTAGAACTGTGAGTGCTGCCAAAAATTCTTGAGTTGTGGAAACCCAGCCAAAGAATTTCCGAGTTTGTGCTATTGCGTCATCTTTCCCTACAAGATTTCCCTCTTTATCTAAAGCCAGGGTTATAGAAACATATAGGACTTCTCCTACTTTCATTCCAGGAGAATAGGTTGCTAGAGATGGAGGGGAGCCTTGAGGAATAATTGGACCACCAGGCATGATTGTAAGTCTGACAGACGGCTGAATGGCTAGAGTATATATTGTTTGTGGACTCTGGCCTAGAGAGAATACAGGTATCCTTGACAAAAGTTCTGTAACAAGTGGCACTAAGTTAGTAACATTTAGTCACCAGATATTTAGAGCGAAAACGATGGGTTTAGCTCAACTGGTAGGCAAATGAGTTATTTTGGTGATCGAACCAGCAAAGATCGATGGTAGTTGGATATGAAAAAGTTGTTGTTGTGCTTGTTGGTCATTGGCTTAGGTATTGCTCTATTTAGCTTTTCTGGATTGGCAAAGCAGGGCGAGTTTCAATCAATCGTCCTGGACTTTCGAGAAGAGGTCCCAGCTGCCCAGATTCAGGCTGAAGTCAGCAAGATTGCACAACAATACAACGTCCAACCTCAATACAATAGCGAATTTTCAGCCTCTGACCATGTATATGTCCTAAAGGGTGATCGCCAGTTACTGAACCAGCTGAAACACTCTCAACTAGCTAAAGATACAGAATTTATTGAGCCCAATTATCTCTACCGAGTGCCATCAGGCGACACTATCCCGACAGCATTCCCCCCAGCTGAGGCAAGTCCTACCCTCAAAGGACCTAACGATCCCTACTACGGTAGACAGTGGAACCTGCACAAACTTGGTGTGGAAACAGCGTGGGATGAGACCAAGGGCAGTGGTGTGACGGTGGCGGTGATTGACACTGGAATCAGTCACATCCCAGATTTAAAAGACACCAAATTTGTTCAAGGCTATGACTTTGTCAACAACCGAGTCGAGGCTGATGATGATAATGGTCACGGAACTCACGTTGCCGGGACGATTGCTCAGTCAACTAATAATGGTTATGGTGTTGCTGGTATTGCCTACGAAGCCAGCCTCATGCCTTTGAAAGTGCTAAGTGCAGCTGGCGGTGGCACCGTTGCTGATATTGCGGAAGCTGTTCGGTTTGCTGCCGATCGTGGTGCCAGCGTAATTAATATGAGCCTAGGTGGCTTCGGTGAGAGCCAGATCCTTAAAGAAGCAATCGATTATGCCCACGCGAAAGGAGTGGTCATTGTTGCCGCTGCTGGGAATGCTAACCAAAATTCTGCCTCTTACCCAGCCCGTTATCCTCACGTTATCGGTGTCTCTGCTCTAGATGCGGCTGGAGAAAAAGCCCCCTACTCCAATTTCGGTGCAGGGGTAGACATCTCGGCTCCTGGTGGTAGTGCAGCAGGCGGGATTCTGCAAGAAACCATTAAGCCCGAAACAGGTGAAGGGGTGTTTGCGGCTTTCTCTGGCACTAGCATCGCAGCTCCCCATGTTGCTGGCGTTGCTGCTTTAGTACAAGCTGCGGGGGTGAAAGAACCAGACGAAGTTCTCAATGTCCTAAAACAGTCAGCTCGTGTCATCCAAGATGATGCCCTAAACCACTTTGGAGCCGGACATCTAGATGCAGCGGGAGCGGTTAAACTTGCGGTGCAAGGTCAAATCACCTTCCGCGATTTCTTCCGGTGGTTAAGGGATAATGGCTATCTCAATCCCCGCTTCTGGATTGATGGGGGTGCAGTGATGCTGTTACCTAAGATTGCCATGGTCCTAGGTTCTTATCTCCTAGCCTGGTTCCTGCGAGTTTACTTCCCATTCCGCTGGAGTTGGTCTTTGTCTAGTGGGCTAATTGCTGGCAGTTCAGGGTTGTTTTTTCTGCGAGGCTTTTATCTATTTGACTCGCCCCAATGGCCTTTTCGAGTCTTGGGTAGTTCAATTCCAGAACTCGGTAATGCCATCGGTGGCAGTAGCGTGCTGAATCCGCTGTTTGCTAGCGTACTAATTCCCCTGGGGTTAATCGCGTTACTGCTAGGACATACCAGTTGGAAGTGGTTTGCTATCGGCTCGACGCTGGGTGTAGCGAGTTGTTTACTAGTGAGTTCAGTTGTAGCACCTGATGTTTGGTTGCTGGGGCAGGGTGCGATCGCTCGGCTCTTCCTCATTACCAATGCCCTTCTATGTTATGGTTTAGCTCGGTTGGCGGTACAAGGAGAGGCGGCATGAGCATCACAGCTATAGGTACGATTCAACGCAGTGATATGGGTTCTGGCACTTGGACATTAGTAACAGACTCAGGTGAAACTTACGAACTCCAGCAAGGCACTGCTAAAGAATTGCTCAAACCGGGACTAAAAGTTAAAGTTCAAGGACAGGTGCGAGAAGATGTGATGACGCTGGCTATGGTTGGACCTGTCCTTGAAGTGAAGTCATTTGATGTTATTTAAAGATGTAATCATAATTTCACAGACATCTCAATGACATGATTGACCTTTACGAACAACTAAAGTACCGAATTCTATCTTGGAGCATAGGTCTAATTCTGGCTATCGCTAGCAGCTCATTAACGTTCTCAGATGTAGCTCATGCGAATACTCAGGGCTTCGTTGGAGCTTCCTCTAGCGACTCAAGAGCGCAAGCTCAAGCTAATGTTGCTCAGTCTATCAACAACGCTATCTCGACTGAGACTTTAACCGATTCTGCACGCGATCTCTTTCGCGCTGCCTACGAAAATCGCTATACCTGGAATAAACAGTTTCCGGGCTATACAGCTGCGGTAGAACTCCAGCAAGGCAAGGAAGACTATAAAGGCTACATCCGCGTTAATCCAGACTTAAGTGTAGAAGTCACTGGTATTAACAAAGAAGATGCACGTCAGACAGTTGATTCTCAACTGCGTATGATAATCATCCACCGTCAGCGAGTTCCCTTTGAAGTTGCCCATAAGGGTCAAACTTACCAACTTGGAGCAACTGATAAAACTGGTGCTGTAGAGATTTTTGAGAAGGGAGATACAACAGACTCTCACTACAAGGTATTGCACCAACAGCTGACTCAGGTAAATCGCACTTTGGGACAGACTGCTGTTACTGTTAACCTCCTAGACTCTCTAGTAACTCCAGAAGGATATCTGGCAACTCGCTATCGAACGGTTTTCCGCCAGCCTCAAACAGCTCAAGTTTTGGGAGAGGAGGAGTCTGAAGATACTTATAAGAAAATAGGAGGTTACTATCTGCTGACTCGGCAGATAATTCATGACTTTGAATCGGGTAAACAGACGACTACAAAGATAAACTTCACTAATATCCAGCTATTGTCTAAATCATCCGAGTAGAGATCTTCTGACGTATTTAACTCAGTATGCAGTTAGAGACACAACGACTCATTCTTAGAGAGTTTCAACGAGAAGAGTTTCGACAACTTGCGCCGATACTTGCTGATCCACAAGTCATGAAATTTTCTCCGACGGGTGTGTTGTCAGTTTCACAAACTCAGGAAAAAATCGAGAGTTTTATTAGTTCATATGCAAAGTATGGATTTGGTAAGTGGGCTGTGATTTTTAAGGAAAGTGATGAGTTGATTGGCTACTGTGGGATAGCGGTGGAAACAATTGACAATCGAGAAGAGAAAGAGATTGGATACCGTTTAGCTCCACGCGTCTGGGGTAAAGGATTGGCAACTGAAGCTGCCGCTGCAGCTTTACAGTACGGATTCATACAATTTCGGCTCCCCTACATGCTTAATGTTGTTGAACGAGCGAATACAGCATCAATCAGAGTTCTTGAAAAGTTAGGAATGAAATATGAAAGAGAGACTGTATTTTATAAAACTCAAATGGATGTGTATCGAGTAGATAGCACGACTTAGTATCAGTGGGTGATAAAGCTTGAATGATTTCGTTGTAAACCTCTTGAGCAGTGGGTGGCATACAAGATTCTCCTGGTCGTCATCCTAGAAGCCTAGCATTTCTGTAAATTACCGAGAGAACCAATGGTGGTTAAAATAACACGGCTCACTGCCCTAATTACCTACCGTTCAGTTTTGAGGTGGATGAGCAAGCCGTTCAACTCTTTTCTTACCAATAAAAAGGAAGTGATCTGTCATTCCTAGTCCCTCTGGTGTTTGTCCCGTTTCTTCTACTAAATCAATCCAAGCTTCCACCTGTTCTGGCTGAAGCGCGTCCATAAATGTGGGAAAGGGAGCCGAGAAAGATTCCGTACCAATCAAAGCTATTTGCTCGAACTCAGTTTCTAGCAACTGACGAAACTCAAGCTGTGTAGTGAAATGAGCATAACCGAGGGGTGGTACATGCTCTGGATCGACATTTCCATCATGCAAAAGCTGCTGATGAAAGTCTTGACGAGTTAGAACTAGCTCTGGTTGAGACCGAAACAACTCTCGAAAATAGGCAAGTCGATTAATTCCAGCGGCAAATACTATACCGTTAGGTTTGAGGATACGTGAGGCTTCACGCACTGCGCTCTGTCTTGCCTCCAAAGAACAAAGATGGTAGAGCGGTCCTAAAAGCAACACCACATCTACAATGGCTGTTTTCAAACCCGCTAACCGAGTTGCTGATGCTTGTTGCACTTCGAGTACTTGTTTATCAAGATTCGCAGCTTTGAGCTTGGTGTAGGTAGCTTCTATCAACTTCTGCGAAATATCAATTAGATAAAGCCAACAACCCCGTTGAGCTAGTAACTTTGCATAGTAACCACCACCAACACCAATATCGACAACCGTTGCCTGCTCTGGAACGACTCGGTTTAACCATCGAGCTGTAATTGCAAACTCAACCGGGCTGTACTGTTGTCGAACTGACTCATATGCAAAAATATTCTGGTTATAGTGTTGAGCAACACTTTGGAGTGTCTCATCTAGATCGGGCATGCTCTTCCTTAAATCAAATCCTATCTCCTTAGTAACCTGGGGGAAGTCCTATTGATGCTTCAAACTGTCCAATCTTCAATCAGTAACCCTGACACTTTACTAAAATCTCGATGATTACGGGTTAACAAAATTAATTCACGGAACAGCGCAATCGCTGCGATCCGCGCATCCATCTTTGCCAGTTGTGTCCGCTGTGACTGTAATTGGTCAAAGGTCGTTGCTGCACCCGCATCGAATGAAACGAGAGGCAACACTTTAAAATCGCTGATGAGTCGCACCATTATTTCATATCCTTTTACTACATCATCCAGGTTACGAGCGCGATTAATATTAAGCATGATTGCCAAGCATCTGTTCATGAAACGTCACAGTCGATACAGCAAAATCTGATAGTGGGTAGCCAGCCATGCGCGTCGAAAGGTTGGTGTAATCTTGCCCTGCTTGCCGCTGTAGAATGCTCAAATGATCTGTGTCCAACAAATATCTCATCGCTCGTCTTGCGCTTCGAGGAGGGACTCATCCCCTTGCCGAATTGCTCGTCCGTAAGCGAGGATCTCCTCAAAAGCAGGCTCATTTTTAAAAGATCCTGTAATCTGTTGTAGCCAATTCGTTGACTGAGGAATCACAATTTGCTTCTGCAACTCGGCGATCGCTGCTTCTACTGCTGCAAGTCGTTCTTCTAAAAAAGTGTTGGTTGCCATTTGAGTTTACCTCATTATTAATCATCTCTGTCTGAAGGATAACGAGCTAGAAAAGGTTCGACAATTTTTCAGAATTTTACAAAGCCTCTTCAAAAGAAAAGAATTGTTATGCCGCCGTTAACCGCAACCTAATTTGATACACACCTCATGTAGTCTTGGTCTGATCGGTTAACCAGACTGGGTAATTCACTATTTCTATGCGCACAGTAGGAATAGGCAAGTCAAGCATAGGAAACAAAGATGCAGTCTGCAACTACTGTCGAGCAACATACACCCACGCTGCCACCGCTGATTCCGCGCTATATTCTCTTTGGCAACCCAGAGCGAACCAGCCCAAGACTTTCACCTGATGGCAAGTACCTAGCGTACTTGGCTCCTGACCAGAATAATGTCTTACAGGTATGGCTGCGGACAGTGGGGCAAGAAGATGACCGACAACTAACAGCTGATAAAAAGCGGGGCATCCGCATCTTCTTCTGGACATATAACCCGGAGCAGCTCATTTACCTACAAGACTCAGACGGTGATGAGAACTTTCACTTGTACTCAGTTGATATCCACTCTGATATTGTTCGGGATCTGACGCCATTCCAAGGTGTCAAAGCTCAGCCAGTGGCACTTGATCACAACTTCCCGGATTGGGTACTGGTAGGAATGAATTTGAATGATCGGCAGAAGTTTGATGTCTACCGGATCAATCTGAAAAATGGCGCGGTTGAATTTGACACAGAAAACCCTGGCAATGTTGTTGATTGGACAGCTGATGCTCAGTTCCAAGTGCGGGCAGCGATCGCTGCTACACCCGATGGTGGTTCCGAGCTCTTAATTCGCATGAGCTACGGTCAGCCTTGGGAGTTATTTCGCCATTGGGGACCAGACGATCAAGGCGGTGCTGTTAGTTTCTCTGAAGATGGCAAAACTCTTTATATCACTGGATCTCACGATGCCAACGCTCAGCGTCTGATCGCTCTGGACATCGCTACTCGCCAGGAAACAGTTATTGCTTCCGACGAACAGTATGATGTCGGTGGGATTGTCATCCACCCCACAAAACGAGTTATTCAGGCAATTTCCTTTTATAGGGATAAACAGGAGTGGCAGATACTCGATCAGAGCACTGCCGCAGATTTTGAGGCAATTGCTCAGGTGCGCCCTGGAGAGTTTAGCATTGCCAGTCGCGACCTCGCTGATCAGAATTGGCTTGTCGTGTACATGACTGATGATGGACCAGCTTACTACTACGCTTATGACAGAGAATTTAAGACCAGCACTTTGATGTTCAGCAATCAACCTAAGCTGGAAGGGTTATCGCTGGCATCCATGCAACCAGTTTCCTACCAGGCGCGGGACGGACTGACGATTCATGGCTATCTCACAACGCCAGTAGGTATCACCGCCAAAAATTTACCAACAGTACTCCTAGTTCACGGTGGTCCTTGGGCGCGGGACTCCTGGGGCTACAGCCCACTTGTGCAGTGGTTGGCAAACCGGGGCTACGCAGTCTTGCAAGTTAACTTCCGAGGCTCCACTGGCTACGGTAAAGCGTTCCTCAATGCTGGCAACCGGGAATGGGCAGCGAAGATGCATGATGACCTAATTGATGCAGTTAACTGGTTAGTGCAACAGGGGATAGCCGATCAGAAAAAGATTGCCATCATGGGTGGCTCCTACGGTGGTTACGCCACTTTGGTAGGATTAACTTTCACACCTGATGTCTTTGCTGCTGGTGTGGATATTGTTGGTCCCAGCAATTTAATTACCCTAATGCAAAGTATCCCTCCTTACTGGGCACCAATGA
Organism: Chroococcidiopsidaceae cyanobacterium CP_BM_ER_R8_30; assembly: GCA_019244235.1. Lineage (GTDB taxonomy): Bacteria > Cyanobacteriota > Cyanobacteriia > Cyanobacteriales > Chroococcidiopsidaceae > JAFAVL01. Next base: position 31,780 of record JAFASY010000313.1, on the reverse strand, counting down.
AAGCCATGTTTGCCCATCGTTTGGGTGATTTGGAGAAGGAAGAGGATTTTCTGAAAGCGCGATCACCCCTGTTCTTTGCTGATAAGATTCAATCACCACTGCTGATCGGGCAGGGAGCTAATGATCCAAGAGTTAAGCAGGCAGAGAGCGAACAGATTGTAGCGGCGATGCAAGCAGCAAATAAGCCAGTAAAGTACGCCCTCTATCCCGACGAAGGACACGGCTTTGCCCGCCCCGAAAATCGGTTGCACTTTTTTGCGATCGCTGAGGAGTTCCTAGCGAAATACCTTGGTGGACGGTGCGAACCCTTGGGTGATATTCCTGGTCATTCAGGGCTGATTCAATAAACTTCACGAGCTGCTCTGCTGTAGTCTTTAGTCAACTACAGCAGCTCTTCTCAACAGATGTGATCGCTATCCCAAAGCGAACGAACTAGTTTGTCAGTCATCGAAAATTTGGGTCTGAAACCCCGTGCCTTAGCACGGCTTTACTAGAATTGTAGTGTCTCACAAAATAGATGCTACAATGTGAGACATGACACAAAAAGCCTTTAAGTATCGTATTTACCCAACTGCTGAGCAAGAAAACTTGCTCAGAAGGACGATGGGCTGCACTCGCTTGGTCTACAACCGCGCTTTGGCAATTAGAACCGAAGCCTGGTATGTAGAGCGTCAACGAGTCGGTTACAACGATACTTCGGCACTTCTGACTGAATGGAAGAAACAAGAGGACTTGCAATTCCTGAATGAAGTCAGTTGTGTTCCCCTACAACAAGGATTGCGACACCTTCAGAAAGCCTTCAGCAACTTCTATGCAGGAAGGGCTAAATACCCAACCTTCAAAAAGAAGCGCAACGGCGGTAGTGCCGAATTCACCAAATCCGCTTTCAAGTGGAGGAATGGTCAAGTTTTCTTGGCTAAGTGTTCGGAAGCCTTACCGATTTGTTGGAGTCGAGAACTGCCTTATGGTGCTGAACCCTCTACTATCACAGTGAAACTTTCGCCTGCTGGTAGATGGTCTGTTTCCTTGTTGGTTGATACTGAGATTGAACAGTTGCCTGAATCTCCTAATATTGTGGGAGTTGATTTGGGTGTAACAAGTTTGGTGGCTTTGAGTACAGGAGAGAAGATTGCTAACCCTAAAGGTTTTAATGCAAAACGTCGCAAACTGAAAAAGGTTCAAACAAGCTTGAGTCGTAAGCAAAAAGGGTCTAACAATCGGCAAAAAGCTAGACTTAGAGTCGCCAAAGTGCATCAGGAAATAAGTGATGCGCGTCTTGATTTTCTTCACAAGTTAACGACTCAATTGGTGCGTGAAAACCAAACCATCGCCGTTGAGGATTTGGCAGTGAAGAATATGGTGAAGAACCGGAAACTTGCTCTTTCTATCAGTGATGCTAGTTGGGGCGAATTGGTCAGGCAACTTGAGTATAAATGCGATTGGTATGGTCGCAATTTAGTCAAGATTGACCGTTGGTTTCCTAGTTCTAAGCGGTGTGGTGAATGTGGTCACATCGTTGAGAAACTGCCGTTGAATATCCGTGAATGGGACTGCCCTAGTTGTGGTATTCACCACGACCGAGATTTGAACGCAGCTAATAACATTCTCGCCGCTGGGCTAGCGGTGAACGTCTGCGGAGCGAACGTAAGACCTAACAGTCAACAGACTGAAGGGCAGTTGCGAAATCCCCGTAAGGGAAAGAAACAGAAACTTAACTCGTGAGGGTTAGGAATCACCGTGGCGAAGAGCCCGGTGAGGATGTCAAGATTGACCCGAAGGATCGGCAGCATGAATGAGTTCTGGTGGCTGAGTTGCTGGGCGTTGAATCACTTGTGCTGCTGTTGGTCTTTGCTGACGCTTAAACTCCCCAAGCTGTACTGGCTTACCTGTACGGGCAGACTGATAGACAGCTTGAATAATGCGAATATCTGCCAGTCCCTCCACCCCAGATGGTTCTGGAGCTTTATCTGTTAGCAGACAGTCAGAAAAGTAGGTGATTTCTGCCGCAAATTGGTCGCCAGCCGGGAATGAGCGCTCCTGTGTTTGACCGTTTATAGTAAGTTGTTGCTTCAGTTCTCCTTGATAGCTATACGCTGAATCCATCCGCAGGTCGCCTTGAGTGCCCACGATTTGGAAAGTAGAGACCGGAGCTGCCCCAAAGCTGGAGGTAAAAGTTGCCAGTCGCTCTCCCGGAAACTTCAGGATAGCGCTGGTCATTTCGTCGATTTGCTCAAATCGCTTCTCACCATTTTTCGCACTCACTGCAAAGACTTCAGTTGGTTCGTCTTGGAACAGGTAACGGACAGCGTTAATGCAGTAAACACCCATGTCATAAACCGTGCCGCCACCAACCTCAATCTTCTCCATCCGCACATTGCCCTCAACAACTTGTTGAGTGAACACGGAATTGAAAATACGAACGTCGCCAAGCTGCCCTGACTTACCAATTTCCACGGCCTCCATATTGGCTTTGTCAAAGTGCAAGCGATAGGCAATCATGAGCTTGATCTTGTTTTCTTCAGCAGCACGAATCATTTGTTCGCACTCTTTCTCAGTAACTGCCATCGGCTTTTCGCAAAGTACATGAATTCCTGCTTTAGCTGCCCTCACCGTATACTCGCAGTGCAAATGGTTGGGAAGCGCAATGTAAACAGCATCAATCTCACCACTATTAAGACAATTTTCAAACTCGTTGTAAGAGTAGCTATGCCGTACGCCATATTTCTGGCTTAGAGCTTCAATTTTGGTCGGGTCATCTGAAACAAATGCGCTCAGTTCAGAATTTTTGCATTTGGTAGCAAAAGCTGGCAGTACATCCTCCTGGGCAATCCAGCCCAGTCCAACAACTGCATAGCGGATCTTGCGCTCTTCTGAGACAGATTCCTGGTTTTTGGTATGTGTCATAGCTTTTTGCCTCATAAGTTTGATGGATTATTTCAGTTGAAGAGTAATACTAAACAGTGCTTAAATTTCTACCCCCTTAGAGTAAAGATCTAGTCTTCTAGCACCATCTTCCTAATGGATGAGATTGACTTACCTAACTCCACTAACACTCCGTCAAGTTTTTACAGAAGTTCTATTTTTAAAATGTTTACGTCCAAAGCGCCAAAATACTCTTCAGCAAGAGAATCAAACAACTCGAGTATATTTCTGGTTCAGAACCATTGTGCTAAGTCATTTCCATGCGCAACTGACATAGTTGTGCCATTTATATAGCCATCTTTTTGTCACTGTTCAATTGTATTTCCATTAATATCGCGAGACACTGTAGGGATTTTTGGCATGTAGATTCCTTAATTAAACGATAGTGGTAAAGCGAAAAGCTCCCAACTTCACTTCAAGCTTTCATTCCTCATGAACCGCATGAATTCTGCTAGGAGTTTTGCCCAGTTCGCCTTAAACCATATTGCTGTCAAAGGATAATAATCCTAACTCACGTAAGCCTTGTGATTCTAATCACTTAAAGTTAGGTATCGTCATGTTTAAATCTGTTTTGGCTTAGGAGCTAAGAAATATAGTACGTCGCTTTTTAAGCAGTTAACCAAGAGACAACAATAATGGGAGTTTTAGCAGTTCCCCATCAAATTTTCGTGAGAGATACAGGATAAGCACAGAGATAAGGTTAGATTCTTTTATATTTTGTAGAGTTTCAAATTTCCTGCATAATTCTTCCGCCTTTAATAGAGAAAAATGACAATTTCTGAACTCAGCTTTCAATCTGTTAACTCAATTTTTCCAATTTCGTTCTATCTTCACAGAGTAGACTTAAAAGGAGCAAACGCTCCTGACGAGTTAGCAGCAGAGCTGGGCAAGCTAGCCAACCGTCTACGTAGGGAAACTAAGACACCTATAGTAGCAGACACAAGGGAGTTTAGCCTGCTGAGTCCTTATAAACTAATAAGCAACGGTTCTTTTGAGATTTTGTCAATTTTATCGATAGATATTACAGCCCCACGGTATCGTCGTCAGTTAGAGCAGATTCTAAATCAATACGTTAGTGAGCAGTTTCGCAGTCAGGGTTTGAGAGTAGATGCCTATAAGCGAGAGGCTTTTTTAGAGACAGTAGGAATTTCAGAGGAGATTGAAGCGCAGAGATTTCTTAAATGGGATCTGCGTATTGATGCCAAAAATTATGTATTTCTTTCCATTGACTACAGTAACGAGTATCACAGCCGCTTCACGTTAGCTCAACGCGACCTATCAACCATTAATTCAAACCAGCCTCTAGTTCACACGTATGATGGTAAAACATGTCGCTATGTGGAATTAGCAAAATTCACAGTAGCAGCACTTCAAAGTGACTTAGGCAATATCAGCCTACTAGAGTATCATCGTCGTAAAGGTGAAGTGAGTGTACAAGTTATTGATGAAATTCCTCTAGAAACCCCTGCTATTTATGTCAATTATGGTTCAAAGGGAATAGATAAAATTTACCCTCATATCCCTCAGTTACTTAAAAAAGCTTTTACCAAAGATGATATTGAGGCTAAAGTATTTAATGCTCAAGTTTGGTCAATTGATAGCAGATTCAAGGCAGCAATACGGGAAATTGAGCAGATTAACAACTCTGGAGGACTCTCACTCCTAACTCAAAAAATTACTTTTAACACAACACCATACTGTCCCTCTCTAGAGCTACAAAGAAACTTTGCTGAACAACGTGAGAAAAATCTAGATTTTGGTAGGGGTAATTTCTTTGGATATCCAACCCAAGGATTAAAAGCGAAAGAGTTATTAGAAAAACCTAGTCAAATAAAAGCAGTTGTGTTTTTCCCGAACATTACCACTTTTTCCCTTCAAAACTTTCAAAGGTTTTGTAATCACTTTACTGATTTCTTGCATGATTTTCAGATAGAGTTAAAAATCGAAGAATATCGTCCCTATCTACTAGGAGACACCTTGGAAATTCAAAGAAAATGCCGAGATTTAACTTCATATGAATTAGCATTAATGTTTGTTCCTAACCAAGAAAAATTTATTAATTCGCCAGAACGAGATCCTTATCCCATCTTCAAACGTGAGTTTGTTAAGCTTATGCTGCCTTCTCAAGCAATTGAGGCAAGTACCTTTCGGTCTGGATTTAATAAAAATACAGGATACAACCTCTTGTTAGGGATTTTAGGAAAATTGGGTTACTGCCCTTGGCATCTCCGTCATATGCCAGGGGAACCACAGGCTTTTCTTGGTTTAGATGTTGGTCGTAAAAATGGTGTAGCTGTTGGTGTAGCAGCTTTTATTGTAAGCCCACAAGGTCGGGTCATCGGTTGGTTTCCAGCTACCTTTCAAGCTCATCGGGAAACTTTTGATCTCTCAGCTCTACGCCACATTCTTTTTGAACTAATCAACCTTTACGAAGAAAAAAATCAAACTCGACTTTATCATTTGGTTATTCACAGAGATGGATATTTTCAGACAGATGAACTTGAATTGTTAGATGAACTGATACCAGAACTAAGCAAAGCAGGAATTCAAGAACTGGATGCGGTGGAAATTTTGAAGTCTGGATATACACGAGCAGGACAGTGGAATGAGACATCCCAAAAATGGGAAAATCCTCGTCGAGGCTGGGGCTGGTCCCGTCTTGATAATGAAGTTGCTCTCATGACCACAGGAAAGACGGAAATCAAAGGAGGAACTAATTTTGTTCCGCGTCCAATTACTGTACGACGACAACGAGGAAACACTAAAACTGGAGTTTTAGCAGCTCAAGCTTACTGGCTTAGTGAAATGCATCTTGGCTCTACCCAAACAATTCGCTTACCAATTACAACTTACTATCCTGATGTTGCTGCTGAATATGCTTTAGAGGGACTATTACCGACAGGATTACAAATTAGTTGCAAGTTGCCCTTCTAACATCTCAGCTCTGAACTCTTAACCCAATGCTTATTGGTGAAGTATCCATCACCTACTGAGAAGTGAAGTAGCGATTGTCATTGATATTTTATTTAGGATAAAACTATGGACCGCAGGCAAAAAGAAATTTTCCATACTTGGTTTATGGAAGGAGTAAAGAACGCAAGCAAACCGTACTTTTGATTTATGAGTTTGTGGATTGCGTTCAATGCTTACTGTGTAGGCAAATATTCTACAAGAGCCAAACGTCTTCTAGCTCAATTAAATAAAGATAGAGGTTTTCGAGAACTTTCTGACACTGCCGTAAAAATCACTGAAGGAATTATCTCAGAGAGTAACGGCAGATATGTTATTGACATCAAGCAGCCTGGTCAAATTCATATTGTTGTTAAAGAACGTTTCATAGAAGCTGCTGTCTTTGATGCCTTTGCTCAAGATTTTACAACGCGCTATACAGAAATAATTAAACAAGAAGATTTTGCTGAGGCAGTAAGTTTTCTCCGTGAAAATTTACGAAAAGAAGAGCATTTTTATGTGATAGATATGTCAGGATCAAGAGAGTACGATCCTAAGCTTTCGTATAAAGAATTAGAGCAGCGCGGAATAATTGTTCCCTTTGAGGACATAAGCAACTTAGTTCAAGTTAAGAACGTTTTATATCAAGTAAGATGTAATCTTTTTCATGGTGAAAAGCTACCAGGGATACTGAATGACGATAAGATCGTCCAAGCTGCATATCCAGTTTTACTTGCAATTCTAGTAGCTTTGCAACCGTTGCTTACGGAAGCGTAACAAATTGACGTGTGACTGAGCGATAAGCTTTGGCTGGGCTCTTCGTGCTGGGAGACTGTAGCACCTCCACATCCTGCCCTTGACGATAAATCTCAACCCTGGAGTGCTGGGGGTCAAGCAACCATCCCAAGCGCAAACCGCTATTAATATATATACTCCTGCACTTTGGCTTGCAGTTGACTAAGGCTATCAGATAAGAATCGCAGTTTTGCTACAAAATCAGGATAGATGGGAGGGAAGCCCTCTTATTCTTCCTCCAAAGTCAAGGTATTTCATTTCTCTAAGTGAATCCAGGCGGCATCAGGAGAGCGATTGCCACCATTGGGCAGACGAAACTCTGTGGACGAGTCAAACGTTAGCCCAGTCCCGTCGGCTTCCGCCCAGTGTTCTAGTCGAGTCGTCAGTTTGGAGTTGCGATTGCCGCTCCCGCCTCCGGTTGGTGGCATGATAATCAACTCCCCTTCTTTGTTGCGCTCAATTTTGAGATTTGGATGAAGTCGGCACAAATCTAGAAAAGATCTAAGGTCTAGGGTGCTGGGGGTCATGTGCTACTTCCAGTTCTAATAATTTTGGTTCTTAGCTAGATTCATAAACTTGTCAGGTTGGGTTCAAACAAAAGCTTAATAACTCCAGTTGGATCATTACGATGTTTGGCAACAATGATTTCAGCAATATTGCGAAGAGATAGAAAAACTTTACTCCATTAGAAAGAAGCAGATGAACTCATGCAAACACGATATATAAGTAAACCAAGTTAGTAGAACAGTATTGATAGCTGATTAAATTTGGTGAACCACCCTTAGCTAATTAATGCCGCTCCATGCCCAACTACATCTGCACCACCTGTGGCGTCCAGTATGCGAACAGCGATTCGCCCCCCGAACGCTGCCCTATTTGTGAAGATGCCCGTCAGTATGTCAACTGGAAGGGACAAGAATGGACAACCCTCGAACAATTGCGTGCCGAACACTCTAATGTCATTCAGCCAGTCGATACAAATTTAACTGGGATCGGTACAGAGCCCAAGTTTGCCATTGGTCAACGCGCATTACTTGTGCAAACACCGCAAGGAAATGTTTTGTGGGATTGCATTAGTCTAATCGACAGCGCTACAGTCGAAGCCATTGCCGCGAAAGGTGGCATATCTGCGATCGCAGCTTCGCATCCACATTTCTATGCAGCAATGGTGGAATGGAGCCATGCTTTTGATGGTGCGCCTATTTACATACATGCTGCTGACCAAGGTTGGATAATGCGTCCTGACCCTGCCATTGTGTTCTGGGAAGGTAAAACACATCAACTTAGTGAGGACATAACATTGATCTGCTGTGGCGGACATTTTGCTGGTGGAACAGTGTTACATTGGGCATCAGGCGCAGATGGGCGCGGGGCGCTGTTAACTGGCGATATTATTCAGGTCATTCCCGACCGCAGATACGTCAGTTTCATGTATAGCTACCCGAATTTAATTCCCATGAGCCCAGAGGCAGTTAGCGGCATTGTTGAGGCGGTGCAACCGTTCTCTTATGACCGAATTCACGGCGGTTGGTGGGAATATCGCGTGCTTAAGGACGCTAAAGCCTCTGTTGCCCATTCGGCAGCACGTTATATAGGTGCAATTAAAGGCGAATGGTCTCCTGCTAGAGTGCCATAAGAGTTTCCTATTAACTCTGCAGTAGGAGGCGAAATATCTACGCTCTCTTTATTGTGGTAGAGCTACTAGACCCGAAAAGACCAGAAGGTCGTGGAGCAGTAGGAACGCTTGGATTATGAACAAAAATGAGCCTAAATAAGGGAAGGTTGCTCAGTCAGTACACAGCCGTTGACGGTCTGTCGATGCACGCCCACGTGTCGGTGGAGCCACTCCCGGAGGACGCTCCTACAGTGATTCTGGTACATGGACTTGTTGTTTCCAGTCGCTACATGATTCCGGTTGCTGAGTTGCTGGCATCAGTAGCCCGTGTTTATGCCCCCGATTTGCCCGGTTATGGTGAGAGTGATAAGCCAGAGCGCGTACTGGATTTGCCTGAGTTAACCGATGTCTTGTGTCGGTGGATGGACGAGGTCGGAATTGAGCGTGCGACAATGCTTGGCAACTCCTTCGGTTGCCAAATTATAGCGGAGTTTACAGTGCGCCACCCCACTCGCATCGAACGGGCGGTGTTGCAGGGGCCGACGCTTGACTGGCATACGCGTAGCCTCCCGCAGCAGGTATTGGGCTTCATCACTAACCCACAGCTTGAGAACCCCTCGCTAGCTTTGGTTACGGCATACGATTACTGGTTGGCTGGCTTCTGGCGCATCATTCGTACCATCCAAATCATGCTGGAAGACCGTATTGAAGAAAAGCTTCCCCACATGCACATACCTACGCTTGTCGTGCGCGGTCAAAAAGACCCCATAGTGTCGCAGCAATGGGCAGAGGAAGTCGTCAAACGCTTGCCAGATGGTCAACTAGCTGTAGTTCCGGGTGCAGGACATACCATGAATTACAGTACGCCTCAGGAACTGAGCCGCGTGACTCAAGCGTTCCTCAACGCGACAAAGTCGCATCCTGTCAAGGAGATGACATGAACAAATCCTTCAATCAGATGTTAACTTCTGTGTTGGCAACGATGCGCATAGCCCCCTCCTACCTGGCAAGCTTTGATTCTGCTACGGCTATGCTGCGGGCGATCGCTTTTTACCTCCGCGGTCAAGATTTTCCTGGACTGGGCATTGCGCCACCAGCTGTAGAACCAATATTAGACCTCATTAACAAGTTGCCACGACCAGGCAGGGAAGCCATCTACACCTATGGCAGCGCAGCTGGGGCAATTTCTCCAAATCAGTTTAGCGATGTGAGTGCCGAGACTATCGCCCAATGGATGGTGAGTGAATATCCTCAGCGCCAGTACCCAGCGATAGCAATTGGTTCTAGCAACGGCGCGCTCGTTCACCTTTATGCGGCTTTGGGCATTCCATGGTTACCGCAGACCTTTCTCATACCTGTAAAGAATCCGGGAATCCATCCAGATGAGCCCGAAGAGGTTATGAGGTGGGGCATGGAACATGCTAGGGAATTCCTCGACGCTAACCCGGATCTGCAGTTACACCATATGCACGATCCCAACCAAGACCGATTGACGTGCCTAGGCATGACCTATTTCCGCATGAAGCGCTTGCGCCTTGGTGAAACGTATGAGCGCTTCCTCAAAAACTCGTTGCCATTGGGTGGCACAATCTTCCTTATAGAGTGCCAGCGCACCTGGCCTACGACTCAGGTTAGTGATCGCCACATCTTCCAATTTGGGGCACTAGGCGGTGCCACTCCAGAAGAGTTCTTCCAAGGCAGTGAGCGTGTAGCAGAATACCTTGAGCGCTACCAGTCATACCGACGGCAATGGAACCCACCTGCCCCCGATGGCGAACGACCAGAAGCGGAGTGGGGCTTTGAGCCAGCTCTACGCGACGACGTTGAGCGCTTTGCCCGTGAGCAAGGCTTTCATGTCCGGCGCATCGTCTTTCAGGAACCGGAGGATTTGAGCCCTTTGGTGGCTGAACTTTACCAATGGTGGTATGAGCAGCGACAGCTCCTGACCAATCGGTTACTGGTGGAGTCTTTTATCCTTATGGAGCCGATGTGGTCCTTGCGTACTGGCTCAGTGCCGTTTTGGATGGTGTTCAATATGGAGCCCTCTCTCAACTGCCTTGAGCAATATTTGGACACCAATCAGTATGATGAGATCTATATGATGCTCTTCTCACATGGGGTGGATTCTGTCGGTTTGCCTTCTATCGCTCGCTGGCGCGCTGTCTTGAACCGGGCTTACCAGCGCGGCGAGTTTTTGGGAGTAGAAGCAGATAAATACCCCAGGCACTTTGCATCGTTCATGCGCTACTACACGGATTTACAGCGAACGATCCCTGCACGTTACCCCCTCCCTGAACCATTAGCGATACAGCAGCTTGACAAGTTCATTGAGACATCTGGCGATCGCTTCTCGGTACAATGGCTCTCTAATGACTAAGGATGCGCCTCTGATGGGATACCGTTGATTCGCACTGCTATTGCTACAAGCTGATCGCTAACACCCTAGGCACTCGTTGGTTCTGTATACCCTTGCAGGTTCTCAGGCTCAAATCGGCGCAGTATACGAGTGGCTTGGCGAGTAATCTCTTCTGTTCCCTTCACCACGATTAAATATTTACCGGCATTGAGCCGATTCCGATAGAGTAATGCATCTCCACTACCTACCGTTAAACCAACTCCACCCCCAACGAGATACGCGCCTAATGCACCTGAAGCGGCCCCCAATAATCCACCAATAATGTGATTACCAATTGGTGCGATCGCCGGAAATATCTCAATGTCTGTCAGAACGTTGAACGCAAATCCTGCAACAAATCCAAAAGGGACTAACCAATACACCAAACGTTTTGCCCCTTTACGAGCTTGTTGATTTGGATCAATCAATCCATATTCATCGGCACTTTTATAACCACTGCCCAAAATATCAATTTGATTGTTAGGTAAACCTTCTTTCTCTAAAGCAGAGTAAGCGGCTTCGGCTTGAATTCGATTAGGTAAAACTGCTACAAGATAGTTCATAAACCTTAACTTACTAGTGACGAATGAAAATCGATCGAAGGTTGAAGTAGCAGTATGATTGCTCCTGCAACCACAAACGATAAAGTGACCCAAAATAAAATCAGATTCAGCCGCATTATGATCTCCTTGAGTTCTCAGTTAAGATATTTACAATTTTTATTACGCTTTCACAGGATACTACCTCTGACTGGTCTTTAATTCTGCCAAATGGATGAACAAGGTTGAAGTTGCTGTGTAATTTATGCCACATCTTCAGCTCAATTAACTAATCCATCTCATCCTCCTGCTTATGACTGAGTTCTCTCTTAAATAAATTCAGTACATTGGATTTACAGTCAATGCTGCGGGAACTGATTGGGAAAGATAGGGATTGGCAAGAGAAATATTTCTGATAGATATTGCACTAACTGTGGTGGGGTTCTAAAAATAATTTTCGATGTGTCTAGTAACAGCAAGGGATAAGTTGGGAGGTTCAAACCATGAACGATGCACAGCAATTAATCATGCAGGTTGGGCATAAGCTAGCAGGCACAGATGCCAATACTGAACAACCGAAGCATACACCCCTTGTAATAGCAGGAACATCTAATGGCTTGCTGTTCCTCAACTCTGAGCAACATGTTGAACTGGAAGGCTATTCCATCTCAGATCTTGCCTTTAGCCAAGAAGGGCTGTGGGCAATCGCAAATCGCAACTCAGTCTGGCATCGCAACTCAAATGGCGAGTGGCATCAAGTCGCTTTGATGAATGATTTACAACTGAATTGCATTTTGTCAATCAAGGGGGCGATTTTGGTTGGTACTTCTGGAGCCTGTCTACTCCAGATTGCAGACGGAAGCACAACTCGCATCAATTGCTTTGAGTCAGTTGAGGGACGGGAGGAGTGGTATACACCGTGGGGTGCGCCTCCCGATGTGCGATCGCTAGCCGTGGGTCAATCTGGTGAACTTTATGTGAATGTGCATGTCGGCGGGATTTTGCGCTCCTACGATCGAGGACAATCCTGGCAACCCACCATCAACATTGATGCGGATGTTCATGAGGTGCGGACTGTTCCAAATTATCCTGATTTAGTGCTAGCAGCAACGGCTCAAGGGTTAGCGATGAGCCAAGACAGAGGCAATAATTGGAGTTTCGATCGCACAAACCTTCATTCTGACTACTCACGAGCCGTGGCAGTGTGTGGAGAGACGATCTTGATGACCGCTTCTACAGGTCCCCGTACTACCAAAGCCGCCATCTACCGCCGTTCAATCAACCAACCAGGAACATTTGAGAAATGTGAGCGAGGACTACCAGTGTGGTTTTCAGACAATATCAACACGAGAACCCTTGCTACTACTGGGAACTTCGCAGCTTTCGGAACCAGTGATGGTCAGATCTTCCTCTCAAATGATGCTGGCTTGACCTGGCAGCAGATTGCAGCCAAGTCTACTGCAATCTGCTGCCTAAAGCTTTATTGACCTGGGTGTCGATCCCGATCCGGGGCACATCAACAATATCATTGATTTCCCGGCGGCAGCCCGACACAAGGTCCACACGGACGAAAGCTCCGCGGCTGAGTCCGGTGCCGTTCTTGCCGAGGTGGCCGAGTTGGTTGCGGACGGTAGCCTACAGGTCCCGGTGGCTGCCCTGTACAACCTCAAAGATGTGCGTCAGGCATACACTCGGTTAGCCGAGGGGCACACAGGCGGCAAGATCGTGCTTCAAGTCGCAGCACCCTGAGACGTATCGCTTCCCGTGCAATCACTAAAACTAATTTTTCGCTTGTCACGGAAATCATAGAAGTGCTGGAGTGATACCAGCAATTAGACCGCTGAATTGCAATTACCACCCCGTCTTTTTCAATCAAGCCAAGACAGATCAGAACGATGGCGATCGCCGACAGCGTATTACCAAAAGGAATTGCAAGGGCAATGATAACTGCTGCTGTTTTGCGCAACGTCTATCTAAGGAAGCGGGTTGCCGCCAGTTACTCCATACACCTCACCAGTTACATAACTTGATTCTTGCGAAGCCAAGACTACATAGATGGGAGCAAGCTCAGCAGGCTGCGCTGGTCTCCCCAGAGGTACTTGCGCTCCAAACTCTGGAATCTTTTCCGATGGCTGACCCCCACTGGACTGTAAAGGTGTCCATACTGGTCCTGGAGCTACAGCATTCACGCGGATGCCTTTGGATGCGACCTGCTTGGCAAGCGCCTTCGTAAAAGCAACAATGGCAGCCTTCGTGGGAGCATAATCGAGCAAACTTGCTGAAGGCTGATATGCCTGAATGGATGTTGTATTGATAATTGTGGCTCCAGGGGGTAGATGAGGAAGCGCTACTTTGCAGATCCAGAACATAGCATAGATATTTGTCTTGAATGTTTGGTCGAATTCTTCCGTTGTAAGGTCTTCAATGCTTCCTCTTGCCTGCTGCTTACCTGCGTTATTCACAACGATATCGAGTCCGCCGAGAGCTGCGTATCCTTTCTGCACCAATGTCTTGCAAAAGTTTTCCTCTCTAATATCGCCTGGTAATGGCACAGCCTTCTGTCCCGCTGCCTCAATCAGGGCAACGACTTCTTGGGCATCTTTTTCTTCGCTCGCTAAGTAGCTGAGAATGATATCTGCTCCTTCACGGGCAAATGCTATGGCTATGGCGCGCCCAATTCCAGAGTCAGCTCCTGTGATCAGTGCTTTTCTTCCAGCTAAACGTCCAAAGCCTTTATAACTTTCCTCACCATGATCCGGTTTTGGAGTCATGTCCTCTGCCAAGCCGGGTGGCGATTGAGGCTGCTTAGGAAACTGGGGATGCGGATATTGCTTTAGCGGATCTTGCATTGCATATTGGTTCTTGGTCGTGTCAGTGTTTTTCATAGATCACCTGTAGAGAAATTTTGAAAGATTCCAGCACAAACTGCTTCGTAGCTTCCTCTGCTTATCTTGCAAAGAGCGGGACTGATGTTTAGAATCCAGCGCCTTCAAAACTCTGTAGCTTGATGCTCCCTGAGGCCATTCCTTCTCCTTTCTGCCAGTAAGCCTTGGTACAGCAATGCGGCGACTGCACCAGCTGCAAATTCAGCAACCAAGTACACCCAATACTCCCGCAGTGGAGCTCCTCCTAATAGAGCCGGACCTAGATAGCGCGCTGGGTTCATGGAAGCGCCACTAATTGGACCACCTACTATGACATCAAACGCGATAGTCAAACCGATAAACAATCCGCCCAACCTGGGGGCGCGCTGGTCCAAGGCTGTCCCGAAAACCACAAAGACGAGGAAAAAAGTCAGGAAAAACTCCATCACAAACCCCATCCCTACAGTCACTTGATTTTCGAGCACAGTTGTACCCGTACTGCCGAGCTTAGCTGCACCCAGACCTACTGCTTTAAGAGTAGCCGCAGGAAAGGCTATCGTGAGCAGAGCTGCCGCAGCTATCCCTGCCGCAACCTGAACAATTATGTATCCCACCGCATTCTTGAGATCGATTTTGCGCGTTAGCCAAGCTCCAAAGGTTACTGCTGGGTTGAGATGTCCACCGCTGACGGCTGCTGTAGCAGTAACCAACGACGCTAGCGCCGCCCCCTGAGCTAGCGCTGACCAATCAAGGTTGGGCGCGTTCCCAGTTTGTGTTGTGTTTCCGGCGATTGAGCCGATGACGGCAAATACAAACGCGAAAGTTCCTACAAACTCAGCTACCAAAGCCTTCGTATTCATACAATTTTTTTTCTCATAATGCAATCATGGGTCAATTAGCTAATTTGAACAAACTCTCCATCGGCTCAGCAATGTATTGAAAAAGCTGAGTAAATTCAGGGTTAGATTTTTCAACAATCACAACATAAAGTCATTCTTTCTTTTAGAAAAACATGAAGAGTAATCTCAGCTAAATGGTATGTCTTTGATTCAAGCAAGTCATGTCAAATCAAGCAAAAATTTCCTGATGGAGAGTGTTTATGATTGAGTATTTTAAGTTGAATTGACCTGACCCAGTTAGATAGACTAACTGTTACTTTTTCCCCTAACCTCCCTCTTAAGAGAGAAGCTGGAAATTCAGTCTTTTGTGTTACTCGACACAACACTTCAGTTCTCTTTGAGAGCTTTAGCCTCTCGGAGTCTATAAAGAGCCTCAGTTTTTTAGGCTGAAGAAAAACTCCTTGGATGAGTCAAATTTTGCTTCTCTCTGTCTTGAGTAAGAGGAGGCATTAAAGCATCTTCCCTAACATAGCAGAGATGTTTCCAGTGACCTTGTTGCCAGGGTGAAGAGCAACAACCTGTCCTCATCGACTCATTTACTCGCTGAATCGAAATTGATAGGTCACACAAATTGAAATATTGAACAGCACTTTAGAGCATTTAACTATGAATGAACAAAATCCGGTCGATGAGCAAAGCAAACAGCAGGATCTAGGCTCCTCGCGTCAAGAAGCTGGGGAATATCTGACCACCGATGAGGGAGTCCGAGTTAGCACAACAAACGATTCGCTAAAAGCTGGATCGCGTGGACCTACATTGATAGAAGACTTTCACTTCCGCGAGAAGCTGCAACACTTCGACCGAGAGCGCATTCCAGAACGGGTGGTACATGCGCGAAATCTCCAGCGCTAAGTATCCAAACTCTACTAGAGAGGATGCCTGAAAAAACGATTACTTGGGTAGCCATAATGTACATCTTCGACTATTTAGTTCAAAGTTATTCGCACATGAGATCCTGTTTCAACGCGGACGCCCTAGCGTCGTGATGTACAGTACTGCCTCATCAGCAGGGATACCCAATACTTCATTCACCTGGTCGTCAAAAAAGCCAGCAATACCGCTCACACCTAAATTGAGGCGAATAGCAGCCAGATTCAGTCGTTGTCCTAGATGCCCAGCATCCATGTGGAGATAGCGATAAACCCGATCCCCATACCGAGCGATCGCTGTTTTGAGATCGGCTGTGTGGAACAGCACTGCTGCTGCATCCCGACCCAGCTCTTGCCCTAAACAGAGATAGTGTAACTCCCTTCGGAGATTCTTAAACCGAATTTGCCGCAGTTCTTGAGCTTTCGGTGCGTAGTAGTAGCATCCCTCCTCCAAACCTGTGACTCCAGACACAGCAATGAAGGTTTCAATTAAATTCAAATCGAAGTAGTCAGGATCGTCAAGTCCTTGATCAGTGTAGTGTTGGGGCTGGTAAGTGAAATCTAATAGAGCTTTGAGTTCGTCGAGAGTCAAATCAAAACCACTGTAGGCACGAGTGGAGCGTCGTTTAAGAATAGTGTTTGCTAAGCCTTCCAGATGAGTTCCCCAGTCAATAGCAGTCGTGGCTGTGGGAACTTTAAGGCAGAAAGGAAAGTTGTATTTGTCTAACTGGGTTGGTTCAGATGTAACCTTTAAGTCTGCATTGTCTGCATTGATCTTCGTTGCCCGATGGCAGTATCCTAACAATTCATCATCCAGCAATTGGGGATACTGAGTCTGAGTCGCAGAGGGCAGAGCAGTTTGGCTTCCGGGCAGGTTTTGATTCACCTCCAGTAGGTCAGCCAATGGCACAACGGTGGTTGTTCCTTCCTGCTCTTGATCAAGATATAGCAATTGGTTAACCGCATCATCTATAAAGCCACCGATTAAGTGGGGTCGATAATCATTGAGGGCGCAGGCTAACTCAAAATTACCGAGTAAATGACCAGTATCTAGAAAAATCCGTCGATATGCGCGAGCTTTATAGCGCCAAGCCGAGCGGTAGAAGACAGCCGTTGTGACGATTGCCAATTGAGTCCCATCTAAAACCGGATGCCAGAAACAAGCTGCTTGCAGAGTTTGCCATACCTCACTTTCCCAAAAATTGATTAAACTGTGGGTCTGAGGTTGATAGTTGTAGAGTCCCTCAGGCAAGAGCGGTGTGCCACGGGAGATCAAATAGACTTCTGCTGGGTATAAGCCACCAGCAGAAGGTGCAGCCCTAAGATATATTGGCTCCCCCGTCATGGTTGGCACCTTAGCTGTCAGACTATAGCTGTAAAACAGCAGTTGTGACAGCCGTTGCCACTGCCGATGCTCAGCTCTCAATGCTGATGGTTCAGATTTGAGATAGGGCTTCAGGTCATAGGTTGAGCCAATTTTGTATTCCTTAAACGGCACTGGTTGCTTATCCCATTCCAATCCCTGACTTTGGAGAGCGATTGTCTCTGGGTCATATTTGGTCCGCTCATGATAGTGTTGAGCAATCGATTTGCGCTGTTCTGGCATAGAAGTTTCAGGAGCTCTACTTCTATGATTGATCTTGGCACTCTTAAACCCAGGTATGCCAAGTTGGTGAGTAGAAATCCAACAGTGGTGTTTGAGCAAACGTGCCGCGCATCCTACGATTGTACGCGGAGCGCGGAGCCGGAGACGCTCCGCCTCCGGTCAATCGGTAGTTAGCGGCACGCCAAGTTTTCCGGGTTCATCCTGATTCTCGATGTACTTCAATAGGGTTTGGATGTTAGCTCTACCACCAGCCGTAATCACGCAATAAGCGCGATTCCAGAAATAAGGTTTCCAAAAATATCGCTTTAGATGCTCGGCATACTCTTGTCGAATGCGCCTAGAAGAAACAGACTTCAGGTTTTTAACCATGCTAGCTAGTTCTAAAGTGGGGTACGCCTCTATCAGCAAGTGGACGTGGTCTGCCTCCCCGCCAAATTCTACTAGGCGACAATTCCACTTGGTTAACAAATCGTCAAATATCTCTTCTAGCCGCTCTAGCATTGGTTGGGTGATGCATTTGTGGCGATACTTCACAGAGAACACCGTATGGTAGAAAAGTCTGTAAGCACTATGGTTCTGGGTTTTTAGCTTTACAAGATCGTTTGACATGATTTATACTACTATCATGATCAACTCAATTGTACGCACAGAGCGCTGGGTTTTGTTACCCACACCTAAACAGACCGAGTATCTAGAGCTAACGGAAAGGTTGTATCGCTCTTATGCACGGGCGCTGATTGGTGTCGTCTACACGCACTTCAGTTCTCAATAGTGAGTGCGGATAGTCCATGTGCGGCAGTTGAAAAGTTAATCCATAGAACAGCTAAAAATCCTAACCCTCGCTATCAATATTTCAGTGAGAAATTCTACAAGTTTCCTTCTTACTTACGTCGCGCAGTAATTCAAGCCGCAATTGGGCAAGTTTCGTCGTTTGTGACTCGATATAATTCTTGGCAGTCTGGGAGAAGAAAACGTAAAGATGCACATGGACCAAGACTGAATGCAGTAACTAATCTGCATACAGTTTTGTATCGGGGGCAGTGCATTTTATTTGAAGAAGATAGCGTTAAAATTAAAGTTTTTAATGGCAAGGAGTGGGCATGGGAAAGAATATCTGTAGTTAAACGGAGGGAACGGCATCTACTCCCCAATACCAAGAGCTTGTCACCACATCTAGTAATAAATCGTAAGGGCGTATTTTTAGCTGTTCCCTTCGAGGTTACGCCTCCCAAGTCAGGCAAACCCGAAAAAGCATGTGGTGTTGACCTCGGATTGAATACAATAGCAGTAGCCTCAATCGTAATTCCTGACGGCACTGTGACTGCACGTAAATTCTTCAACTCGTGTGCAGCCGACATAGACCGTCGCGATAAGCGATTGCAGGCTATTCGATATAAAGCCCGTTTGACCATGGGTAAGGGAGGCAAACTCTACAAAGGTTTTTGTAAGTCAATTTACCGTAAAGCTCAAAATATCAATCGGCAAATATGTCAGATGATATCTAAAGAACTGGTATCTTGGGTGCAATCTCAAGGTGCGACGGTGATTGTATTTGAAAACCTAAAAAACTGGCGACCCAAGGGAGGTAGAAAAGGCTCTACTCTACGCCAGAGATTTCATGGCTGGCTGAAAAGTAAGCTGGTTGAACTAGTCACTGATAAGTTTCTAGAAATTGGCGGTAAAGTAGAATTTGTTTTTCCTCGCGGCACGTCTAGTTATGCATACGATGGTTCTGGACAAGTGAAGAGAGATAAGAAAAACTACTCTCTAGCTACATTCAGATCAGGCAAAAAGTATCCAGCAGATCTCAACGCTAGCTACAATATTGCCGCCAGATTTTGGTTAAAAAATAAACCCACTCGGAGAAATCGCACTGGGTCTGTTTCGGACAGAAGTTTCCGAACAGAACCGAGAATGCCGGATCTACTCTGTTCCTTATGGAGCTAGATGCTCCGCTTGTATTCCTTTGGAATCAAGCGTGGGTTGCATTCACGTTTGAAACTGATTAAGAATTTCAAGAATTTCCTACCGCACCGGAGTAGACTAAGCCACGCTGCATATCCAGAGTGAGGATTGCTCCATCCCGAATCACTTCTGTTGCCCGCTTTACCCCAACAATGACTGGCACTCCCAATCGCAAGCCAATCACGGCAGCATGGCTAGTCAGACTGTCTTCTTCCGTAACGATCCCTGCTGCCTTGCGAATAGCTTCGACAAAATCAGCGCTGGTGCGTGGTGCGACTAAGATCTCCCCAGGGTTAAATCTACCAACATCCATGCCTGAGTGAGCTACTCGTGCCCGTCCACTCACCGAGCCCTGCCCCAAACCAATACCTTGACCTAGTACTGCTGTCACCACTTCGACCTTGATTAAGTCCGTAGAGCCTGATATCCCTTGCAGCGTCCCAGCAGTCATCACTACGAGATCGCCTTCACGCAATAACTCCTTTTCTTGAGCAACGTTTAGGGCGGCTTGAAACGTCTGACTAGTCGAAGGCAGATCGAGAACCAGGAGCGGTTTAACTCCCCATACCAACTGTAGCTGCCTTGCAACATCAACATGAGGCGTTACGGCTAAGATCGGGGTTTGCGGTCGAAATTTGGAAACATTCCGAGCAGTAGCACCCGTTTTTGTCAGCGTCATAATTGCAGATGCTCCTAGTTGTTCCGCAATCTGACCTACGGCTTGACTAATCGCATTGGGAATCGAGCGGCGGGGAGTTTTGACATGAGCATGAGTTGATGCCAACCCCTGCTCCTGCTCAATCCGAGTCGCAATTCGAGCCATCGTTGCGACGGCTTCGACTGGGTACTTACCTACGGCAGTTTCATTAGACAGCATCACAGCATCAGTCCCGTCCAGAATTGCATTGGCTACATCTGAAACTTCAGCTCGTGTTGCTCTGGGGCTTTGTACCATGCTATCCAGCATCTGGGTTGCTGTAATGACAGGAATTCCTAATCGGTTAGCTGTAGCGATCAGCCGCTTTTGCAGAATGGGAACGTCCTCGGCTGGCAGTTCAACCCCCAAGTCACCCCTAGCAACCATAACCCCATCACACAAGGCCAGAATTGCCTCCATTTGTTCAATGGCTTCATGCTTCTCGATTTTGGCAATCACCGGTACCTGCTTGCCAGTACTGGAAATGAGGTCTTTAATCTCTAGTATGTCCTGTGGATTGCGAACAAATGAGAGTGCTACCCAATCTACACCCTGATCTAGACCGAACATCAAATCTTCGCGGTCTTTTTCAGTCATTGCTTTAATAGAAAGGTAAACTCCAGGGAAGTTAACCCCCTTGTTGTTGGAAAGCACTCCGCTCACGACAACACGACAATGCAACTCTTTAGCAGCGCGGTCAACCTCCTCAACGCGCATTTCTACTCGTCCGTCATCTAGAAGAATTGTGGCTCCGGCTGGAACTTCTTCTGATAGGAGATCGTACGTGACACAGCTAGCTTGCTGAGTGCCAATGATCGAGTGACTGGTCAAGGTGAAGGGGTCGCCTCTACCCACGACGATGGAACCTGCTTCAAATTTTCCTAAACGAATTTTAGGTCCCTGGAGGTCTTGGAGAATTCCAACTGGCTGATTCAGTTCAAACGCCGTCTGTCGAATTAAGCGAACACAGCGCTGATGTTCAGCGTGAGTACCATGTGAAAAGTTCAGCCGCAGTGTTGTTGCGCCTGCTTCAATCAAAGCTCGCAGCACTTCAGGGTTACTAGTAGCTGGACCAATCGTGGCAACAATTTTTGTCCGGCGTAGGGAATTTCGTAATTGCATGCAGACCGCTCCTAGGGATGGGAAATCGAATGAAAAGTTATAGTTTATACTTGAAATTGAGACTGAAAAGGAGAAGTTGAATTACAAATTCCTGAAGCTCTTAGTTCATGTGGTTAAGGATGCTCAGTATGCTTCTCGGTAGTTGTGTTACTATAAAGTCAAAAAATCTATACTATTACTTAGTTAAAGTAAGTGGTATTGGTAGATGACTTATGTTAAACAAAACTTTAGTATTTTAATTGGCGTATCATACACTACGCAACGCTCAATTTCTATTCAAGGAGTTAAAAATGCTCATGTCGGAGGCAAAGCCGACGCTGACAGTTCCTAAAGAGTTCTTGGCACCTCCAGGTGATTTCAATCCCACGCTGCTCATGTTTTTAGCGGCGATCGCCATACTAGTGTTGTCAAGCTGTGGTTATTGGCTTTGGGGCTGGCCGCATTGGGGGAGCTTTGTCTGTAATGTACTTGCCCTACATATGGCTGGGACAGTCATTCACGATGCCTGTCATAATGCCGCCCATCGCAATCGCTTAGTCAACGCCATTTTAGGACATGGCAGTGCGCTAATGTTAGCCTTTGCCTTCCCAGTTTTTACACGAGTGCATCTACAGCATCACGCCCACGTGAATGATCCCAAAAACGATCCAGATCATTTCGTATCCACAGGTGGACCGTTGTGGCTGATTGCAGTGCGTTTTCTTTACCACGAGGTCTTCTTCTTTAAGCGGCAGCTATGGCACAAGTATGAGCTACTTGAATGGTTTTTGAGCCGATTGTTTGTTGCGGCAGTTTTCTATCTTGCCATTCAATATCACTTTTTAGGCTACATCCTCAATTTTTGGTTCATCCCCGCATTTGTGGTGGGGGTGGCACTGGGTTTATTCTTCGATTATTTGCCTCATCGCCCGTTTCAGGAGCGTGATCGCTGGAAAAATGCCAGAGTTTATCCTAGTCCAATTCTCAACCTGCTGATTATGGGACAGAATTACCACCTCGTTCATCATTTGTGGCCTTCTATCCCTTGGTATAATTATCAGCCTGCCTATTTTGCCACTAAGTCTCTTTTAGATGCTAAGGGTTGTTATCAATCTCTAGGACTGCTTCAAGGAAAAGACTTTCTAAGTTTTCTGTACGACGTTTTTCTGGGCATTCGATTTCACCGAGTGCCGAAGGCATAGTGTTTTACCTCGATACACTATGTTGGGGTAAACCTTTGCATGCCGCAGATGGACAAGAGATGGTAGTGTCTTACCTTAATACACTATGTTGCGGTAAACTCCAATCGGGACGCAGGCTTTTAGCTGCACGTAGATAAGGATGCCAAATATAGACGTGAGAGGCAGGAAGGTTGGCATGAACTAACAACCGAATGCAGCGTTCTAAACTCCCCTCTACGTGCATTTGCTGCACATCTAACATGGGTACGTGATCCCATAAAGGACGTTGGCGAGCAATTGCGGCAGGGAAGATGGCATTTAAATCGCGCGTAACGGTAAAAGTTACGCTAATGATGTTGGTGGGAGCCAACTGATTCCGTAGTTCTAATTCGTCTAGCATTTCCATTACTGCTTCTCGCATTGCCTCAACTGTATTTTCTGAGACAGTTATCGCCCCGCGAATCGCTCGAATTCGCCACTCCACGCCGACTTCTTTCATACATTCAATGGTTCTCAATAAACATAAGTTTTGATTTCAACACAGCATTCTAGAGCCGAAGCTAGCTGCCTCTACCAGTTTGCCCCTTGCCAGTTCAACGTTCCGACAGAGGCAGATTACTGAGTTCACGTTGAGCCAGATCAAAAAACAACAACAGTAACTACGATAGTTTTTCTCTTTTCGCTTTGAGGTGTTAGATTCAAAAATTAACATCTAACGATCGTCAAGGTCGATATAGCCACAAGGGAAGACCACTAGTAGACAGTTCAAATTCGACCCAATCGATCCCAGTTGATAGACCGAAGGGCACTATACGATTTCCCGACAGCAAGCGAGTCAATAGGGGTTTACGCTCTTCCAGGTTGTAACACCGGGTTTTATCTGGGTCAAGACCTACTAGCTCTGCCGCCCAGCGGCGTGCTTCTGCTTCTGTCCCTAATCGGTCAACAATCCCTAGCTCTAACGCTTGCTGTCCCGTAAAAATCCGACCATCAGCGAAACTTCTAACTGCCTCTAGTGCCAAACCACGCCCCTCAGCAACTGTTTGTACAAACTGCTGATAGCTCGTGTCAATCAACTCTTGGAGAATATTCTGCTCTGGCTCCGTCAGTTCGCGGTCAAAGGCTAGGATGTCTTTATAAGGACCAGATTTAATCACCTTGAACGAGACGCCAATCTTCTCTAGCAAACGTTCTAGGTTGTTACCCCGCAGGATAACTCCAATACTACCTGTGATTGTGCCTGGGTTAGCCATGATATGTTCGGCTCCCATACCAATATAGACGCCACCAGAAGCAGAGATATTGCCAAAGCTGGCGACTATTTTCACTTTTTCACGTAGCCGCTTCAAAGCGCTGTAAATCTCCTGGGAATCCCCTACTGTACCACCAGGGCTGTCAATGCGCAGAAGTAAGGCAGGAAACTTTTTTTCCTCAACCGTCTTGAGAGCTTCCAGTACTCGTTTGCGAGTAGCGCTAGCGATCGCGCCAGTAATTTCAATCCGAGCAATTTGTTTACGAAAACCGCGCTTGAAAGGCCAAATCATGAGTTAGGGGGATGGGGAGGTGGTTGGTTGGGGAGATGGGGAGGTAGGGGGATGGGGAGGTGGTTGGTTGGGGAGATGGGAAGGTAGGGTGATGGGGTGGTTGGGAGAGAGGAAGAACCTATGCTTACTACCGGATCTCTAGTTTGCCCTATTTGGGTTAAATGTTTGGCAGTTGACAACAGATTTTACAGAAGCAATTCTCGTTCATCAACCTCATAACCAGTTTGCCTTACACCCCATCACCACACCTCCCCACCCCCCCATCACCTCATCACCCCTCCCTCATTTCCTTTACAAAACTCAATAGTTGAGTACAATCATAAAAAAAGTACTGCTAGCCACTCCATGCATTTAAAACTAACTGAGTCAAGACTACCCGCAGCTCCATTGTTCTTGATTGCGCCATTCTTCCTTTGGGGTACAGCAATGGTAGCGATGAAAGCAGCACTCCCTAACACGACACCGTTGTTTGTGGCTGGGGTACGATTGGTTCCAGCTGGTGTGTTGGTTTTGATTGGAGCAGCGCTGATGGGTAGACCTCAGCCTAAAGGTGGGTCAGCCTGGTTGTGGATTGCTTTGTTTGCTTTGGTGGACGCAGCGCTGTTTCAGGGCTTTTTGGCAGAAGGCTTAGTGCGAACTGGAGCTGGACTAGGCTCAGTTATGATTGACTCCCAACCTCTGGCTGTAGCTTTGCTTTCAAGTTGGCTGTTTCAGGAGACAATTGGTCTTTGGGGCTGGCTGGGATTAGGACTGGGAGTCATAGGTATTAGTTTAATAGGTCTATCAGGGGAGAGGCTCTTTGATTTTGCGGCTCAAGTGTGGGTGAAGGCTCCAACACTTGAGCCCATGGGCTTCAGTCCTCTGGAGCTGTTCCAAACTGGCGAGTGTTTGATGCTATTGGCCGCTCTTTCCATGGCAGTCGGAACTGTAATTATCCGATTTGTTTGTCGTCATGCTGACCCTGTAGTGGCGACGGGGTGGCATATGATCTTGGGAGGGTTACCGCTATTTGCCCTTAGTGCTGGGCTGGAATCGCAGCAGTGGATGAATCTTGACTTGTCCGGTTGGATGGGTTTGGGATATGCCACTGTTTTTGGCAGTGCGATCGCTTACGGCTTGTTCTTTTACTTTGCTGCTAGTGGCAGTCTCACCAGCCTGAGTTCCCTAACATTTCTCACACCAGTGTTTGCCTTACTATTTGGTAGATTATTTTTATTTGAAGTCCTTAGTCCCTTCCAGTGGTTCGGAGTGGGTCTAACCCTAGTTAGCATCTATATAATCAACCAACGCGAGGCCTTGAAAAAAGCAGTACAGCGCTTTTCCTCTCAGGTGGAGGCAATTGCTATAGAGCCTGAACACTCCTTAGAGCCATCTGCCTCAAAGGAACTGGAGCCCTTAACTTTCGCGATCAAAGAATTAGAAGAGTAGGTCAACTACAGACAGTCTACAGTTGACTGCTGCCTTTCGCACGACTCATTTCGGTGGTTGGTTAGTTGCAATATACTAATTTTTGTGAAGATTCCAAAAAACAGGTGTAAACCATATGAACTTAGAAATTCCAGCAGAGATTAAGCCTTGGTTAAACTTTATTCACCCGATTCTGATGTGGGTGTTGCTAGGAGTCTCGATTTACGCCCTTTACCTTGGAGTTCAAGTGCGGCGGACTAGATACGCTGAGGGTGAAGTTAAGAAAGAGCTAATTCGAGGTGGATACACTGTCAAGCACTACCAAGTCGGTTCCTTACTGTTAGCACTGATGATTTTGGGCGCAATTGGTGGTATGGGTGCGACTTACATCAACAATAACAAACTCTTTTTCGGACCTCACTTGCTAATAGGTTTAGGCATGACAGGCATGATTGCTATCTCTGCCAGTCTTTCCCCATTTATGCAAAAAGGTCATAACTGGGCTCGCTACACTCACATTATTTTGAATTCAGCACTGTTAGCACTGTTTAGTTGGCAAGCGGTGAGTGGCGTACAGATTATCCAAAATATCCTCAAAAAGATGTAGGGAGATTGCGGAAGAATGATCATGAGGTTGATTAACGAGAATTGCTTTTTGTAGAATCTGTTGTCAATCACCAAGCATTTAACCCAAATGGGGCAAACTAGAGATCCGGTAGTAAGCATCAGTTCTTTATCTCTCCCCATCACCCCATCACCCCACCACCCCATCTCCTTGTCCCCTTGTCCTCTTCTTGAGAGGAAAGGGTAGATTTCGTGACTTGTGGAAGTCTTCTTGGACTTTATAAGTCAAGCGGCGAGAAACCTGTTTGACAATTTGGTGGAGTAGGCGATCACCTGTGTTTTGAATCAGAGATTTGGGCAACCGATGAATAAATTTGGGAAAGTGGATGTCCACTTTCAGATCCAATGTCCACTCAACTCGTGTCATTTCACGCTCTAGTCCATCTATAGAACAGTTCATAGGCGTTTCCACCAGCTTCATGGCAGCTTTAAAATCCACTTCGTAGCCGTGTACCTCATGATTTGGCACTGGGATCGTCTCGATCCGATAAATACCTTGGTTGACGGGTAACAGTTCTAGGCCGATTTTAGGCTCTACCTCATAACCAAAGGACCCAAAGCGACCGATGGTTAGAGCATAGCCATTACTCCCTACAGATTCCACCTTCATGGGGTGAGCGCAACGGCAAAACCACGTCTGATGGGCATTGAGATACTCAGCAACCATCTGAGCATCTGCATACATTTCCATGTAGTCGGTAAACTGGCTCTTAAAGCAAGTTGGCGGGTTGGCGGCAGATGAGAAGGCATCTACTGCTGCTGTATCATTGTCGTTCTTTGACGACATCGAAGCTACATGCAAAAGGGCTTCAGTAGCTTCAATGGATTGATATTCGCGATTTTGTGAGAGCATAAATGCCTTCTCCTGTTTCACTTCACCTATGTTCAGGATTCCCACTTCTGATTCAATGTTTCAGCCTGACGCTTAATTTTGACAAAAAACCACAAAAATCTGCCACCTAACTATTCACATCTACTCACCTCTACAATTAAGAGGTAAAGACTTTTTTGACAAGTCAGGACTTTTTAGTTTATAAGCTTGTGACATGAAAGCATTTGTAGCAGGGGCGACAGGCGAAACAGGTCGCCGGATTGTAGAGGAGCTAGTAAAACGGAACATTCCAGTTCGAGCTTTAGTGCGGGACTTAGCGTCAGCTCAGGGAATCCTGCCCGCAGCAGCCGAGTTAGTGATCGGCGACGTTTTACAGCCAGATAGCCTTGCTGCTGCGTTAGCAGATAGCACTGTACTACTTTGTGCGACTGGTGCAAAGCCCAGCTTCGACCCGACCGGACCCTATAAAGTAGACTTTGAGGGTACCAAAAATTTGGTTGATGTGGCTAAGGCTAAAGGTGTTGAGCATTTTGTCTTAGTTTCTTCCTTATGTACTTCTCAACTGTTTCATCCGCTGAATTTATTTTGGCTGATTCTAGTTTGGAAGAAGCAAGCGGAGGAATATATCAAAAAAAGCGGTCTTACCTATACTATCGTGCGTCCAGGGGGACTGAAAAATGAAGATAACCCTTACCCAATTGTGATGTCATCGGCTGACACATTATTTGAAGGTAGTATCCCTCGCACCAAAGTAGCACAGGTTTGTGTTGAGGCACTATTTCAACCATCTGCTCGCAATAAGATTGTGGAAATCGTTGCTAAGCCAGAAACACCTGAGCGGAGCTTTGAAGAGTTATTTGCTTCTGTTGCTTAATGACTACTACAATCGCACTCTCGTCTGACTGTATCCATAACTTGGAGTTGTCGCCTGCTCGCTCAGTAATCGAAGACTGGGTTGCAGCGGGAGCGATTGCTGCTTCTGAGCAGCAGTTACGCTTTGCCATCGATTATCCTCAGGAACCGGACGATCCACGGGAACTCTCAGAAATTCCAGAGGTGCGGTTGTGGTTTATTTGTCTGGATGCTTGCTATCCCTGGCTGCCATTTCTACTTGACTGGAAAACTGGGGAACTCGTTCGCTATACTGCTATGCTCGTCCCGCATCAGTTCAGTCCTAAAGCAGGTATCCAGTATAATCCAGAAGCTTTAGAAATTTTTTTGATGCAAAAGCTGTTTGTCCTGCACAATTGGATGCAAGAACTAGACATCCCTAGCCGATCGCGGCTGAAGTCAATGGCTCAATTGCTGGGCTATGAATTTGATGATGAGCTGTTTGAACTTTTTGAAAAGCAATCATAGCTGTTTGCCGTTTAATTGATCAACATCAAAACTTTACAAAATCTCAAGGTCCGTTTTGAGAGCTTAAATACTAAGCTAGCCTTACTGCAAGGAACTGGGTTGCCTCCCTTCCGTCTAGTGCAGAAAGTCTAATTATGTTTTTTTGATAAAGTTCCAGAGGGAGCCAGTGATCGCATATGGGTAGCGTGCCAGACTGTGCTATCACAGGAGGGGTAAAAAGTGTGCAGCTAATCAACCATGGCTTACTACAGTTTTCCTAGTCTTGTGATGTTTCTGACTTAATGAGTGGTGCAAAGCTTCAGCCCTATGAAATCTACTCCCCTGACCATAGTTAAACTTCTACAGAAATCAAAGTACTGGTTACTGGGTCTAGCACTAGGTCTAATCTCTCTTCACCTGTTTTTAATTTGGAAAGTTTCCTTTCACCTTGATGCAGGGTCAGCAGCAACGAGAAATGTAGGTTCTGAATTACTGAGCCTTAGTTTACTCTTTTGGGGTGCAGCCTTATCTATAGCTTGGCAAAAACGTCATACTCTTAGGCTTGAGAGTGGGGTGTTTTCTAGTTTTTTAGGTGCAACAATCATTATCTTAGTGGTCCTCAAAAGCTTGTCCCTGTCTAATAACGATTCATTTTTGCATATCTCACCTTTGCTCTCAGGCGTTGGTCTGTGTCTTCTTGCCTCTGGCGTTAAGGGATTAAAGCAGTACTGGAAAGAACTTTTGCTGCTTCTTGTTCTAGCTATTCCCGTAGAAGAAACACTAGCGAGGCTGATTGACTTAGATACATTAACAGCTCAATTTGCCGATTTTATCCTCGTGCATTTAGGATTTGATGCGGCTCGTAATGGCACAACTGTTGCCCTCCCAACAGGGGCAGTGAAAGTCGATCCTGGGTGTTCTGGCTTAAGAGCTATAACTCGGCTTGTACAGCTATCAACCCTGATTTTAGTGATGATTCCCACTAGTTGGATTGGAAAAGTTATCATACCATTTATGGCAGTTTTGGTAGCTTTCACAGTCAACAGTGTCAGAGTGGTTGTACTAGCGCTATTAATTGCTAACTCTCATCGTAAAGCCTTTGATTTCTGGCATGAAGGGACTGGCTCTCATGGAATCTCTATACTGAGCGTACTCATTCTCTGGCTGTTGTGTCAATTCCTCATTCAACGAGATGAAGCAGGTAACGAGGGGGTAGGGAGTAGCGCAAAGTCCGAGCGGAGGTTTCCTCCGAGTGGAACTTTGTAAGAGAGCGCAAAGTCCGAGCACTCTGGGTATGGAGGGGAGATAATTGTTCAACGAACTCTTAACTCCTTTTACCTCAAATGGTTGATCAAACATCGCAAGCAGCACAACTTAACGTTCTTGTGCAGGGAAAGGGATTTCCCATTCTCTGCTTGCACGGTCATCCTGGTCATGGTCATAGCCTTTCTGTCTTTACCCAACATCTATCCCAACGGTTTCAGACTATTGCCCCGGATTTGCGGGGTTACGGCAAAAGTCGAACCAAACGGAGTTTTAAGATGAACGAGCATCTTATTGACTTGGAAGCCCTGCTCGATCGACTCCAGATTGAGCGCTGCCTCATATTAGGATGGTCGTTGGGTGGAATTCTCGCTTTAGAACTAGGGCTATTACTACCAGAACGAGTGAGTGGACTTATTTTGATTGCTACAGCAGCACGACCTCGAAGTAGCCATCCACCAATTTCCTGGCGGGATAATTTCTACACCGGACTAGCTTCAATCTTAAACTGGTTAAAACCCGGCTGGCAATGGAATATTGAAACTTTTGGTAAGCGCTCGCTTTACCGCTACCTCATTCAGCAACACACAAGGCACGCTTATCATTATCTTGCTCTTGAAGCGCTCCCTGCCTATCTGCAAACCTCTACAGCAGCAACACACGCACTCAATGCTGCCTTAAAACTTGGTTACAACCGACTAGAAGAGCTACAACATATTCAATGCCCCACCCTAGTATTGGCTGGAGCAGCTGATCGGCACATTACTCCAGAGTCGAGCTTAGAGACTCAGAGGCAGCTCAGCAACAGCTATTGGAGGTGCTATCCCAATACAGCTCACCTGTTTCCTTGGGAGATTCCTCACCAGGTTTTGAGCGATATTGATAATTGGATTGAGCTTCATCCAGAGGTCGTCAATTAGGTTTGACCGCTAAAAACAGGTCGCTTAGGGTTGACCCTGTCCTCTAAATCGTCCGCAATCGTCAAGTTAGTCGGTTTGCAACGCTTTACCGTTACAATAATCCCTGTTGCTCCCTCTTGTTCCAGGTCTTCTAAATATCCGGGCTTAGCTATATTGGCTTCTTTAGCGCTAGCAAACGGACCAAAATAGTATGTGCAACGGGGATTTTGGGTAACGATCTCAACCCACCAAGCCCAACCAAAAGTATGGAGAAAACTGACTAACATCTCTTTAAGGTCGCTCCAGAAGTTTTTCATGTTCCTAGCCAACTGCTTCTTAATAAAGGTGCAGATCGGTCTGTAAGATGGTCTTCGCTTGCATAGTTCACATTTTGTTATACTACGTTACGCTTCTTTTTTCAAATTATCTTTTTGTAAATTACCTAGATAAAGAGTATTCAACCAGCGCTGTCGATAAATCTCGTAGAGTGCCATACCAGCTGCTACTGAAGCATTCAGGCTCGGCGTGTTGCCAAGTAACGGAATTGATACCAAAATATCGCAACAGCGTTGTGTCAACAAACTCAAACCTTCTCCCTCCGCACCAACCACAAGTACGATGGGACCAGTAAACTGGGTAGTGTGTAGCGGTTGGCTGGCACCTGATGCTGTACCATAAACCCAAAAGCCTGCTGTCTTCAACTCCTCCAATGCACGACTCAAATTGACGACTCTAGCAACAGGAAATGTTTCTAACGCACCTGCCGCTACTTTGAGTACACTGGAGGTGATCCCGACAGCCCTTCTTTGGGGAATCACCAGTCCCTGAGTCCCAATCGCTTCTGCCGTGCGGATAATTGCCCCTAAATTATGAGGGTCAGTAATGCCATCGGCTGCAACAATCACTGGTGCTTCAGAAGCAGATTTCGCTTGCTCTATCAACTCGCCTAGGTCATGGTAAGTGTAGGGAGTGACTTGGGCTGCTACACCCTGATGGTTGGCTTGCTGAGTAATTTGGTCCAAACGCTTAGGCTCGACCTCGTCGATCACCGTGCCATTGTCTTTGGCTTGCAGCAGCAGAGAGTGGAAACGGGGATCGTAACGCAAGCGGGAAGTAATCCAAATGCGGTTGAGCTGGTGCCGATTCTCTAGCGCGGCTAAAACGGGATGGCGACCATAGATCAAATCGCTGTCTTCTTCTCTTTGGGAAGGTACTGCCTCTGTTCCTTGAGTTAAGCTTACGGAGTTCCGCTCAGCGGACTCCTTCAATGTTTCCTGATTTTTTAAAGTATGGTAATTACCACTTCTTTTTTGAGGATGGCGAATAGATAATTTTGGCGCAGGGGTAGTATTGCTGTTACCATCAGGAGTTTTGAGGACAGGTTTGGGAACAGTACGCTTTCCTTTGAACTTGAGCTTTCGGGAGCGCGTTGTCAGAGCCGCCTCTGATGGAACTTTGAGCGGCTTATCCCGATTG
>JAFASY010000248.1 GCA_019244235.1 Chroococcidiopsidaceae cyanobacterium CP_BM_ER_R8_30 | reverse complement strand
AGGGTTTTTTCCTGCTAAGACGATTAAGCCAGCACCAACAATCAAAGCAGCAGTGATCGCAAGTCCGGGAGATAGAAATGACAGGAGGGTAGGTTGAATTCGGTTAGTTCTCATATGTTTCACGTCCCCACTTTAAATAACCTCCTTGCCAACTACAGGTTCGCTCAAAAGCCTCTTTGTCTGAGTTGTGTAGAGGCAGCAAGGTAGTGCTTTCGTGCGTATCGGCTCTCAAAATCGTCCCACTCATCCTCATTACTGTGACATATAAAGTGGAATAAACCTTGACTCGAAAGGAAATCGACAACAGTGATCGATGAGACAGAACGAGAGGCGTTAAGCATTCTGGAATTGCTCGTCTCTCAGACTTTTGCTGAGTGCATTCCAGTCAGCAGAGATTTTTCTACACTTACAACAAAACATAGCATTTATGCGGTGAGACATCGGACAGACGGGCTTTTGTACATTGGTAAGTCACAGAATCCCAGACAACGGTTTGCAGGGGGACACAAAGCTCTGGTTTGGTGTTGGCTGCAACGCTACGACCCTGAGGATGTAAGGATTACAGCTTATCCACTGGATTATCATCAATGGGCAACGTTATCATTTGAGCTAGAGCGTCTGCTCATCCAGGCAACCGAGCCACCTTTTAACGTCAAAATCCCAATGGGAGAATGATGATGGAAGTAACTACACAAGTGAGACACTTAGACCCTGATACAGCGAGAGCGTTTCTGGAAAAGCTCCCAGCCCACATTAAAGAGGCATTTTATGCTCGTGCTGCTGAAATTAATTATCCGGTTGAGGCAGTGCTAGAGAGCGCGATTGCTGCCTCTCTTGATCCAGACGCGCTCAGCTTTGCTGATTGTCAACCCGGTCGATTGAGCTAATTTGGGTTGTGTGGCAAAAACTGTTGAGAACAGAAAACTCCTACTCTCTGGCTGGTCAGAAATTCAGGTAGTTGGTGTATTTTACGCAATTGGTGGATTGTTGGCTATGCTTGTGTTTGCTTTGAGATAATACTCTCGCAAAAGAAAAAAGATAGTGATGTCTTTTTGAAGAATCCCTCATCCATACCCGAAGGGTTGGTGGGGGAGAATGTCAGAGTGAACCCATAGTCTGACCAGGAGCCTGAATGTCAAACCAGCTCGAACAGTACGTTCGCTACTCGGACAATGTAGAAGTAAAGCAACCTGATGAGGATAGGCTCATCTACGAAACCCTTAATTCGGTTGCTCGGATGGGGCAAAAGGTGTTTGACAAGCATCGTCATGCTATGCGCGGTGCCCATGCCAAAGGACATGGTGGACTTAAGGGGGAACTGAAAATTTACGACAACCTGCCTACACCGCTTGCGCAAGGGCTATTCCGTGAACCCAAAACTTATCCTGTGATGATTCGCTTCTCGTCCACTCCCGGTGACATCATGCCTGATGGCATGTCCTCATTTCGTGGCATGGCAATTAAGGTCATTGGAGTAGAAGGTCCTAAGCTGTTTAGCGCCCAACCAGACGCACTGACACAAGATTTTTTGATGATCAATAGTCCGGTTTTTCCCGCAGGAAATGTCGCTCGTTACCTCAACGAGCAGTTGCTCCAAGAAAAGGTTGTTGTTAGCGCCCCCGAAGAGGCGCAACAATTTCTGACGACTGCTCTACGCACCGTGAATGCGGTTACTGAGAAGATGGGGATAGACCTTTACCCGACCGCGTTGGGTATCACTTTACCAGAAACACACATTTTGGGAGAAACTTACTACACAACTGCTGCCCTGCGCTATGGAGACTACATTGCCAAACTCAACGCGGTTCCCATATCAGCTAGTCTTCAACCGCTGATTGGTCAAACGATTGAAACCCACGATCCTTCTGTTCTGCGCAATCTGATTGTCGAGTTCTTCCGTCAGCAGGCTGCCGAATATGAACTGCGTGCCCAACTTTGCAGGAATTTGGAGACGATGCCGATTGAGGATGCATCCATTCAGTGGTCAGAGCAGGACAGTCCATATCAGGCGATCGCAAAGATAACGATTCCAGTGCAGGAGGCATATAGTCCAGCACGTCGCGTTTATGTGGATGAAGTGCTATCGTTCAACGCTTGGCACTGTATTGCAGAGCATCGACCGCTTGGGTCAATTCAGCGAGTGCGGATGCAGGTGTACGAAGCCTCCAGCCGTTACCGTCATGAGATGAATCAGCAGCCGAAGGTTGAACCGCGCAGCCTTGAGGAAATGCCTGACTAGATCAGACAGCGACACGAATTCTTTCGCTTATCACCTCTCCTGTTTTTTGCAACACAACCAATCCATGGACCTATTATCGTCGCATCATGTTGGCGCTACTGCTTGGATGGTATTGGCAGAGGAAGGGATAAATCCTTTTTTGCTGGGTAAACAGACTTAACAAAGTTGTTAAAGTATAGACCCATACTCATTGAGCGCGGCTTTCTTTAACGTATGGAATGCCAAGAGCAGCTTGGTGTAGACTTACCTGCTATTCCTACCATGGCGAATAGGGCAACTAGATAAGCTTATATTTTGCACCTGAAAAATTGAACGTCAAAACCAAGACGTAGTTCTGCCATTACCAGTTGTCAGCAGGGGAAAACACTCTTATGACCATCTGTTTGTAGTTAGGCTCTGTAAGCCTGAAGTGACTTGAAGCTGTTGCTGATGGTTGAGCCCATAAGCTTGAGCAATGTGTTTCTTAGTGCCACGCTAAAAGGATGATGCAAGTCACCCATTTTTCCTGACTGCAAGGACTGCTCAACAATTAATTTTGTGCGAGAAAAGCGTAG
This sequence comes from Chroococcidiopsidaceae cyanobacterium CP_BM_ER_R8_30, assembly GCA_019244235.1. GTDB lineage: Bacteria > Cyanobacteriota > Cyanobacteriia > Cyanobacteriales > Chroococcidiopsidaceae > JAFAVL01. The sequence goes on along the minus strand of JAFASY010000248.1, from coordinate 4,418 downwards.
AGACTCGTACTGTTGGAAAGCGGCTTTTGGGTCTGCTTGCTCTTTGAGACACTGAGCGACAACAAAGGCATCCTCTAATGCTGTACATGCACCTTGTCCCAGAGTTGGCAGCATTGGATGTGCCGCATCACCCAGCAGCGTGATATTCTGCTGACTCCAAGGTCTACTTGGGACACGATCATATAAATCTGTTGTCAGAATATTGGTTTCATCCGTTGCTGTAATCAACTCCAGAACCGACGTAAACCAGTCTTGAAACATAGTTTCAAGCTCTTTTTTGCGACCAACCGGGGCATCTGGATGTGCTTCTGGTGCAGTTGCTGCTGCGTACCAATACATCTGCCCCTTGCCCAGCTTCATGAAGCCGAAGCCTTTGCCACGCCCTAAAAACTCCTGAATGTAACCGGGGCGATATCGGCTGGGAACGTAATCCGTTAAACCACGCCAAGTCTTAAAGTTGCGATAAACGGGCGGTTGATCACCCTTGAGGACAGTTCGTACCCGTGAGCGCAGACCATCAGCCCCAATCAAAGCATCCCCCTTGATAGTTAACCCAGAAGTGAAGTGAGCCCAAACCGTCTTTCCTTCCTGCTCAAATCGCTTAAAGGTTTGCCCTAAAACAAATTTTTCCCGCTCGACATTACGCCACAATAGCTGATGTAATTCAGCCCGATGGATGCCAATCACAGGCAACTCAAAGCCATCAACGGGTATATTAACCAACTCCCTACCGCTTTGCGAATTGAATTGGTAGTTTGTCGTGAGACAGCCAACTTCGAGCGCGTCCGACAACACACCTAAATTCTTCAGGATGTGTGTGGCATTTGCCCAAAGTGCAATACCAGCCCCTACCTCCCGTAAGTGTGGAGCTCGCTCATAGACAACTGGCTCAAAACCAGCCTGATGGAGAGCAAGTGCGCTTGCCGCACCACCAATTCCGCCACCAACAATAATGATCTTCTTAACTGTTTGCATCTTGACGTCGTCTCCTCGGCAGTAATCGACAGACTTGTCAGTTGATTGCTATTTATCAAAACAGATAATTGGCTTGATTGTCAACTGACTTGACGGTCGATAAGCGGGAGTGAGAATATTGCAGAATGCTGATGATGGAAAACAACTTAGGTTAAGCAAGCTATACTGACTGACGAGTCTGTTGACAAACGAGAAAAACCGTGGCACGTCGAGCAAAAGCTGAAAAGTCATTGAATGTCAAGCAGGTTAGAGATGCTGAGGCGACTCAAGCCTTGATTTTGGCAGCAGCCCAAGAGGAGTTTGCTCAGCATGGTCTAACCGCTGCTAGAACAGAAGCAATTGCCGCTAAGACGGGTGTGGCAAAGTCGATGATTTATTACTACTTCAAGGACAAGGAAGGCTTGTATCAGGCAGTGTTGGAGCGCTCTCACTCAAACCTTTTGCAAACTACTCTTCAATTAGATCTGGCTCATCTTTCTCCTGAAGCCGCCTTGGAGAAATTTCTCACAGCCTTGCTCAATTGTGTATCTCACAATCCTAAGTTACCAATGATTATGTTTCACGAAGCAGTGCAAAACCAAGGGCAATATTACAAACGCAGTAGTTCTCTGAGTATTGATCGGACCTTGGTTGAAATATTAGAACGAGGGACAGCTACAGGTGCATTTCGCCAACTCGATCCCTTCCAATCAGCCATTAACATCATGGGAACTTGCTTGTTTTACTTCATTGGCATGGGAAATATTAAGCATTATCCTCAAGGCAAACGGCTTCTAAGTAAAGCTATGTTAGAACAACACTCTCAAGAAGCAATCGCGTTGATTTTGGCTGGTGTGCGAAAAGTATGAATTGTACCAGGGAGAATTGTTGGAGCGGACGGGCGCTCTAGTACTAAAAATCTATCTCTAAACACAGAACGCGAGATTCTAGCCTAACCTGTTGAGGAAATTAACTTAAAGTGTTAACTGTCCATTGAAAAGCACAATTCGCCAGCCATCTGGATCTGCAATCGTGATGCTTTTCCCTTTCCAATATCGGTTTTCTGGCTCGACTTCGAGGTATCCCAGTTCTGCCAAGCGATTTTGAATTTCGATAATCTTCTCCGGATCTGGGATGTACAGCACGAGTAGGTTGTCTTTCGTGGGAGCGCGACATGGACTGCCATTGCGATGGCTCGTGAATTCAAGATGATATTGACTATTGGGTAGCCCCAGCATCACGCCATCGTATCCATCATGATTTTTGAACGAGTATAATCTTGGCAAGCCCAAACCCTGCTCGTAAAACTCAATTACTTTTGCTAGTTGGTCAGTCGGTCGAGCTACTCTAAACTGAACAGCAGGAAAGTCGGGGTTGTTATTCATCAGATTAACCGTGTAAGGAATTTCTGGTTTTGCTGTTGTACCATTTCTGAAAAATCATGCACGATTTCCCCCAAGTTCACTCAATGCTTCACAAAGGACAGATGGAGCTTTACCTAAGATGGTTGGACAAGTACGAGAGAAAGACTTGGGAAGAATCACCGATTGGTCTTATCCTATGTAGCGAGAATGATCAAGAACAGGTTGAACTGTTACAAATGGAGCAAGGGGAGATTCGTGTTGCAGAGTACTTGATTGAATTGCCTCCTCAACCAGTTCTGGAAGCTAAACTGCATAGTGCGGTTCGAATAGCTCGTGAGCAGATGACTACCCGCCTAGAGAAATCTACAAGATTGGATGATAACTATTAATCCTGATAAATCTTACCTTGCTTTACATATACACTGCTTTTGCAAAATATATAAACTCATTGAGCGCGGCTTTCTTTGACATAGGGAATACCAAGAGCGGCTGGCGGTGTAGACTTACCTGCTATTCCTACCATGGCAAATAGGGCAACTAGATAAGGCAGCATTGTCAGTAACTGATAGGGAATGTGGAGATTAAACGCTTGAATCCTTAGCTGTAGAGCTTCTGTAGCACCAAATAGCAAGCAAGCTAAGAATGTCCATACAGGATGCCATTTGCCGAAGATGAGAGCAGCTAGGGCGATGAAGCCTTTACCAGCGCTCATACCTTCAGTGAAGAATCTAATGTGTACTAAAGTTAGGTAAGTTCCACCAAGTGCTGCAAGACAGCCACTGAGGATAACGCTGGCGTAACGGAATAAGATCACTGATACTCCAGCTGTATCGGCTGCTCTGGGATATTCACCTACCGCCCGCAGTGATAAACCAAGGCTGCTGTGAAATATTAGATAAGTACTCAAGGGGATTAAGAGAAATAGGAAATAGACCATTGGGTCTTGATTAAAGAGTAGGGGACCAAGAAGAGGTATGTTTTTCAACATTGGAATACCGACGTTGGTAAATCCAGGAAGCTGCGCGTTTTCAGTCGCAAACACAACCCTTGCCCAGAAAGCAGTTAACCCTGCGGCTGTGAGGTTGATTGCTAAGCCTGACACCAACTGATCGACCCGCAAAGTTACACAGAGAAATGCATGGAGTAGCCCAACTAATCCTCCAGCAATTAAGGCAGCCGCAATTCCCAGTAAAACGTTACCACTCAAAAAAACTCCAGCCGCACTAACAAATGCCCCAGTTAAAATCATGCCTTCTAGCGCAATATTTAGGACGCCAGAACGTTCTGACCAAAGTCCACCTATAGCGGCAAAGGCTAGGGGGACAGACAGACTAAGACTGGAAACAAGGTAATCTGAGAAAAAGCTGAGGTTGTTAATTGTCATGAAGAGGAAGTAGATAGGTCCGTTGCTTTCTTAGCCTTGTATTCAAAGGCGAGACTAATTGCAATAAATAGTACAGTGAGTCCTTGAATGGCATAGACAATAGTTAAGGGGACATCTGCATTGCGCTGCATAGTATTGGCACCACTCCGCAAGGCACCGAAAAAGAGAGAGGTGAAGACAACACCAGGAACACTACCGCGACTGAGGAAGGCAATGGCGATCGCATCAAACCCATAACCGCCAGAGAAATTCTCAAACAACCGATATTTCAACCCCATCACTTCTGAAGCACCAGCTAACCCTGCTAATCCTCCAGCCAGTGACATCACGAGCATGATAGTACGTTCTACGGAAAGACCAGCATAACGTGCAGCAATCGGATTCTGCCCCACGATTTCAATCTGATAACCCAGGGGCGATCGCCAAAACAGTACCCACAAGATCCCAGCTGCTGCTAAAGCGATCAGCAGTCCCGCATGAGTTTGAGTCTGCGGCAAGATTGTTGGCAACTGGGCGGTCTTAGCCAGCATGGGTGAAAATGGACTCGGCGCACCTGGTTCCATCATTGGTCCATTAACTAGGTAACTGATAAAATTCTGAGCTACGTAGTTCAGCAGTAAAGTGGAGATCACTTCATTGATGCCCCGCACTGCTTTGAGGTAGCCAGGGATCAACCCCCAAACAGCTCCGAAAAGAAATCCTGCTAGTAGCCCTAG
>JAFASY010000162.1 GCA_019244235.1 Chroococcidiopsidaceae cyanobacterium CP_BM_ER_R8_30 | reverse complement strand
ATTTTTTGGCTGCTTGAGCATACATATAGCCAAAAAGCGATCGCAGATTGGCAAATTTCTGCCAGTAGTCTCCCGGCATTTTGTTCAACAGTGAACCTTTGCCATGTACGACTTCATCATGAGAAAGCGGCAGTACAAAATTTTCACTGAACGCATAAAGCATTCTGAAGGTCAGCTGGTTATGATGAAACTTGCGGTGGATTGGGTCGTGAGACATGTAGTCGAGGGTGTCGTGCATCCAACCCATATCCCACTTCATGCCAAAGCCCAAACCTCCTATGTAAGTCGGGCGAGAAACCATAGACCAAGAAGTGGACTCTTCCGCAATCGTCACGACATCAGGGAAACGCTCGTATACAGCCTCATTAAAGCGCCTTAGAAAGGATATTGCTTCTAGATTTTCTTTACCACCATATTGATTCGGCACCCACTCCCCATCTTTACGGGAGTAATCTAGGTAGAGCATGGAGGCAACTGCATCCACACGTAACCCGTCAATATGACACTTGTCTAACCAAAAGCAAGCACTACTAATGAGAAAACTCCTGACCTCGTTACGTCCATAGTTAAAGATAAAACTGCCCCAGTCGGGGTGGTAGCCCTGACGCGGATCGGCATGCTCGAAGAGGTGTGTTCCATCAAAGTATGCCAGTCCATGCTGGTCTGTGGGGAAGTGGGAAGGCACCCAGTCTAAAATTACACCAATGTTATGCTGGTGCAGGTAGTCTACCAGGTACATAAAATCTTGAGGAGTCCCATAGCGACTTGTGGGGGCGAAAAAGCCTGTGGCTTGATAGCCCCAAGAGCCAAAGAAGGGATGTTCTGTAATTGGCAGCAGTTCAACATGGGTGAACCCCAACTGCTGCACATATTCAGTTAGCTTCGGTGCCATTTCTCTGTAGGAGAGCGAGCGATTTCCCTCTTCAGGCACTCGCATCCAAGAACCTAAATGCACTTCGTAAATGCTAATAGGAGCATCTAGGGCATTACGGCTCCCACGAGTCTCCATCCATTCCTGGTCATTCCAGTTATACTCGCTGTCCCAAACCACAGAAGCGGTTTTAGGCGGTACTTCGTTTGTAATAGCGACAGGGTCACTTTTCTCGACCTCATAGCCATTATGCTGAGAGACTAAATGGTATTTGTAAATAGTCCCTTTAGTCACTCCAGGAATAAAGCCTTCCCAAATCCCAGAACCGCCTCTGGCAATCAGCCGATGGCTATCTCGATTCCAACCATTAAAATCCCCTTTAACGGAAACTTGGCTGGTGTTAGGTGCCCAAACAGCAAAGTAGGTGCCCTCAACCTGGTTTTGGGTAGTCAGTGGGTGAGAGCCCAACTTATCGTACAAACCAAAGTGAGAACCTTCGTTAAATAGGTAGATGTCATCGTCTGTGAGCAAAGTGACATCAGTACTAACTCTTGATTCAGTAAAGACCATGCTCTCTCCCTCTCTTTTATTAGTATGAAAGCGCAAGCAGCTGGAGAATTCGATGGAGGGGAATTTCTACCCAATCAGGACGGTTGTTGAGTTCGTACCCCAATTCGTAGATCACCTTTTCCAACAAATAAGCGTCCAGCAGCACTTGCAGTTCTTGCGTGGATTTGGGTAAAAAAGTGGCATCAGTAGCTCTTAACAGATAAGCATTAAGGAACGCAACGCTGACCCAGCCTGACCAATACTGTGCCCATTGCTCCATCACTGGCAGATCTTCCGCATGGATGATGCCACTTTCTAATTCGTTGCGTAGGGCCTGAGCACCAGCATAGTTAAACGATTGCAGCATTCCTGCTACATCTCGTAGAGGCGATCGCTTCATCCGGCGCTCACTTAAAGGACGGGCTGGTTCTCCCTCAAAATCGATAATCACGAAGTCTTTGCCTGTATAGAGAACTTGTCCTAAATGGTAGTCCCCATGACAACGGGTTCGTTGACCTGTAATCTTAAGATTCAAGATCGACCCGAAGCGTGCCATTACCTGTTCTTGGGAGTTGATAAGTCTGTGCGCTATTTGTTGCGTACTCTTTGGTAGTTGTGGAAGCCGCTTTTTCAGCAGGAGCAACACCTGCCCTGCTGAATTCCTCATGGACTGATAGATAGAGCGCTGGTAAAACGAGGTAAAGGATTCTGGGGCGAAATCGGCGCGTTCTGGATCGGAAGCCAAAGCAATATGGAGGTCAGCGGTGCGCTGACCCAAGAGTTCCGCAGATGTCAGGTAGGAGCCGATGAGTTCCTGCGCTAACTCAGGAATACCAACTGAAATTTCAGATACAAGTGAGTGTGACGGCAGCTCTATTTCAGAAATATCTATCTGCTTCACCAAAACTTGTTCGAAATAGTTGCGCAAGCTGTCTAAAGTATATGCCCAAGCATCTCTGGTTTCAGGGATAAACCCATGTAGTATCGCTATCGTCGTTGATGGCGTTCCTGGACGATGATATTCCAAGGCTCCAGCAACTGTAGCAAAGTGTTCAGTCAGTTTTTTCTCCGTTAGAAAGCGCCCAATCTCTAGGTCGGGGTTGAGGCCTTCTTCCACTTTTCGGAAGAATTTGAGGATAAACTGATCGCCATAGATGACCGAGCTATTGCTCTGTTCTCCCTTAAGCAGACGAGGTTCCATTTGGGACTCTTCTAGTTCCCCTGTTATCGAGATGGCAAATGTCGATGTTGCGATCAATTCACCAGCTACACCCTTGTATTGCTGCGAGTTGGCGATCGCTGAGAGCGGGAACATCAAAAAGTCTTTATTGGCGACAGCATCTAACAAGAAACCACTTTCATTTGTGCCTCGAATCTGAAGTTTGGCGACCAGATGGTCGGCTTGAGTAGCTTCTAACGAAGTATCGTCCTCAGTACCGTCCTCCTGGTAGGCTAGCGGCATGACATAGGTTTCGGGGTTACCCTCCGTGTACGCCACCTGTAGCAGTACAATATAAGCCTTGGTATCCCTGTACGGTACTGGAATCACCTCTTGGATCTGGGTGGTTTGAATCTTTCTGGCTTTGCCGCCGAACCAACGACGAGTCCTTAGATAACTAGGTAAAACAGAGTTAAGTGCCGTCCTTGATTCATTGGCAAAAACATTCTGCCAAGTGCCGCTAACAACCAGGGTCGGCAGTTGTGCTTGCGGTACAGACAATGGGGAAACCTCCTCATTACATAGAGTAAACCAGTAAAATGCATGGGGGCTCAGGCTGAGGAAGTATGATGTCTCTCCAATTGGCGGGAACTCAGTGCGACCAAAAATCTCAATTGGCACTGCGCCCTTGAAAGCCGATAAATCTAACTCTACCGTTTGCACAAAACGCGACAGATTTGCCACTACCAAAATGTGTTCGTCCTTGTAGGTTCGCATGAACGCTAGGACTTTGTGGTTCTCTGGGTAAAGAAACTCAAAAGTTCCACGGCCAAATGCCTGAAATCTCTGTCTAGTCGCAATTATGCGCTTCATCCACCACCAGAGAGTTTGGGGGTTAGCCCGTTGAGCCTCAACGTTGATTGACTCGTAGTGGTACTCTGGGTCAATAATTGGTGGGGCATAGAGTCGCTGGGGATTGGTGCGGCTAAAACCTGCATTGCGGTCACTACTCCACTGCATCGGTGTCCTCACACCATTGCGATCTCCCAGATAAATATTGTCTCCCATGCCAATTTCATCCCCATAGTAAATGACTGGCGTTCCAGGGAGCGAGAGCAATAGACCATTCATCAACTCAATCCGGCGACGGTTATTCCACAGCAAAGGAGCGAGTCGGCGACGGATGCCCAGATTAAGTCTTGCCTGGATATCCTGAGCATAGTACCGATACATATAGTCTCGGTCTTCATCACTGACCATTTCCAAGGTCAGTTCATCGTGGTTGCGGAGGAACAACGCCCATTGACAGTTTTCGGGAATTTGGGGAGTTTGCTGGAGGATATCGATGATGGGAAAGCTGTCCTCCATCTGCAATGCCATGAACAAGCGAGGCATCAGGGGGAAATGGAAGTCCATGTGGCACTCATCCCCATTGCCATAGTATTGCACTGCATCCTCAGGCCATTGGTTTGCCTCAGCGAGTAGCATCCGGTTCGGGAATTTTTCGTCTACATGCTGACGCAGCCGCTTTAGAAAGACGTGGGTTTCCGGCAGGTTTTCACAGTTAGTTCCTTGCCGCTCGTATAGATAAGGCACCGCATCCATACGTAGCCCATCTACCCCCATTGCTAGCCAGAAATCGACGACATCCAGGACAGCTCGACATACCGTCGGGTTGTCATAATTTAAATCTGGCTGATGGGAGTAGAAACGATGCCAGTAGTAAGCTTTAGCAACTGGGTCCCAAGACCAGTTAGAGGTTTCAAAATCTTGGAAAATAATCCGAGCATCTTGGTACTTTTCTGGAGTATCGCTCCAGACATAAAAATCTCGCTCTTTACTACCACTCGGCGCTTTGCGTGCCCGCTGAAACCAAGGATGTTGGTCAGATGTATGATTGACGATTAGCTCAATAATCACCCGGATGCCGCGCTCGTGAGCAGCATCTAATAGCACTTGGAAATCTTCCAAGGTGCCATAAATCGGGTTGATGGCAGTGTAGTCAGCAATATCATACCCGTCATCCCGTAGCGGACTAGGAAAGAAGGGTAGCACCCAGATTGCCGTAACTCCCAAGTCTTTGAGATAATCAAGCTTTTCTGTTAGCCCCCGAAAGTCCCCGATGCCGTCACCATCGCTGTCAGCGAAAGCGCGTACTGGTACTTCGTAGATGATGGCATCTTTAAACCACAAAGGGTCATCGTTCAATATCGATTGCATTTGTCTTATCTGCTGATACAAAAAATATGCGCTGGCAGTACGTAAGGATTTAGTTCAACATAATTGTGTTCCCCTGACCACTGGTATTCAACATCAGTAAGCAGGTCGCGAATTTGAAAAGCCTGGTATGGATTAAGACCTAATGATGTCAAGGATAAACTCAACCAGCCAGACTGAGTGTTGTAGGGATCAATGTTAACAACCATCAGCAACACATCATCAAAATCCTCAGTCTGTTTGCTGTAGCAAATTATCTGCTCATTGTCCGTGTAATGAAATCTCAAAGAGTTGTTGCTTTGCAAAGCAGGATGTTCGTGGCGGATACGGTTGACCTTTGCAATCAAACGTTTGATTGTGTAAGGACTATCTAAGTCCCACTCCCGGAGCTGGTATTTTTCTGAGTTTAAGTATTCTTCACTCCCAGGTCGCAACGGTCGATTCTCGCATACCTCGAAAGCAGGTCCATAAATTCCATAATTAGCTGCCAAAGTAGCGGCGAGGACAAACCGAATCATGAATGCTGGTCGTCCACCATGTTGTAGAAACTCGTGCAGAATATCTGGTGTGTTCGGCCAGACATTGGGGCGAAAGATATCAGATACGGGGGGGTGAGTTAACTCTGTAAAATACTCGGCCAATTCCGTTTTCGTGTTCCGCCAAGTGAAATAGGTGTAGGACTGGCTAAAGCCCATTTTTGCCAAGCGATACATCACTTTAGGACGGGTAAAAGCTTCAGCCAGGAAAATGACATCTGGATATGTCTGCTTAACTTCCCCAATCATCCACTCCCAAAACGGAAACGCTTTAGTATGAGGGTTATCGACACGGAAGATTTTTACTCCCTGATCAATCCAGAATAGGACGACACTTTTCAGTTCCTCCCAGAGGTTTTGCCAGTCAGTCGTCTCAAAGTCAATTGGATAAATATCCTGATACTTTTTGGGTGGGTTTTCAGCGTACTGAATAGTCCCATCGGGCCGATGTAGAAACCATTGGGGATGTTCCTTAACATAGGGATGGTCAGGGGAACATTGGTAAGCCAGATCCAACGCTATCTCAAGTCCGTTTTCCGCAGCTTTGGCAACAAACTCTTGAAAGTCTACCATTGTACCCAACTGAGGATGAATCGCTTTATGTCCGCCTTCCGGGGAGCCAATGCCCCAGCAGACTCCTACATCGCCGGACTCAGCTACCGTAGAGTTATTTTTGCCTTTACGAAATGTGGTACCAATTGGGTGAATTGGTGGGAGGTAAAGGACATCAAAACCTAGCTCTGCGATGTAGGGGAGCCTTGCTTGAGCATCTCTGAAGGTTCCATGTTTTCCCTGTTCTCCGCAGGAGCGGGGAAACATCTCATACCAACTGCTGAACCGAGCTCTTTCTCTATCCACGACAACCTGAAGTTCTTTGTCGTAGGTAGTCGCTAGGGTTAGGTCTGGGTACTTATTCATCAAGGTGAGCAGCTCTTGTGACAGAATTTTCTGCTCTAGCGTGTCAGGCTCTGCCTTCTGCATCGTTCGTAGAGTCGCTGCCCAGGTTTGCAGCTTCGAACTATAGTCGCCAGTAGCTCGCTGGCTTGCCTGTTCGACCAGTTCTGCCCCAATCAGCAAATCAACTGATACATCTTGCCCTGCTTCTACTTTCTTTACCATCCCACGTCGCCAGGTGAGAAAATGGTCAACCCAACCGACTATGGTGTAAGCGTAACGACCTATCTCAGAAACAGTAAATACCCCTTGCCAACGGTCGTTGACGAGCGGAGAAAGCGGCGCTTCACGCCATTGCTGAGACGTTTTTGGTCGATAAATAATCGTACCAGCAACAGCATCATGACCATCAGAGAACATATCAACTTCGATTTGGACTTCTTCACCGATGGTCCGCTTGATTGGGAAACGACCTCCGTCGATCTCTGGTGAGACACCCTCAATCTGAACCCTTCTCCTACCTTCTTCTAGCAGCATTCGAGAAGCTCCCTTTGCTTTCCAACCCTAGGATAGTTGCAGGTATTCCTGTTATTTCAACTTTCACCTCTCCACCGTTGCCAGTTTGCCCCTGCTCAATAAAAATACTGAACTTGTCTAGCACAAAAGGCTTGGCTTTCATTAAGTTATTTAAACCTATTCACGGGTATTAAAAAATCAACCTCAAGGTGAGTCCACCAAGCTTATGAAATATTATCCATACACATGTTAGTGAAAGAGCCTAGGAGCTAATTTTAATCATCTAACCTAGGTAGGATTTGCTCGCTTTCTTCTACAATAAAGCTCGTGCTGAGATGAGTTTCTGTCTAAATGGAGCGAGAGGACTCCCGTTAAAGCTTCGCTTGTAACGGGACGATGAACCGCGACCAAACAAACGTCACGGCGGACAAGGTGCGGAGGAGACCTCCGCACAACCACCTCCGAAGGACATCATTATTTCTTAAGATTAATTTACATAAATATACTAGGATTTGCTTTAATAATGAACATATGCAGAGAAAATGGTGAAGACCTAACCCCGATATCCATAACTGGACTCCTAGAGGTGAAACTAGTCGTAAGACTCTTCTTTGCAACTGAACCATGACAATTGGTATGGGGTTCTGTCCAGCGAGAGGATGTATTATCCGAAACGCAAGGACCAGGTAAAACCAATTAGGTTGGTTGTACAGAACTTGGGTTTTTGTACGGTCTGCCGCCGGGCAGTCGGTGGACTTTAAACCAAAACGCTTGCTGAAACGGTCTGTCGGGACCAGTGCCTGTGGGAGGGTATTCATGAGCGAGTGCGGTCTTGGGGTTTCCCCAAGTGGAGCAACTCGCGTCCCGTTTGTACCAAAGTGGGTTAGATCAGAGTCTTTGAAGCAAGAATCTCCCGCCACAGGCGTAAGCCTTGGCGCTGAGATTGTCAATTTGGACTCTAGTTAACTGAAGTCGCCGGAGCTGCCTCCGAACCCTTGAGGCTGATCAAAAGAAGGCATACGAGTGCTTGCTGTGTTTGTTATGCGATTGCCATTGGCTGGAATGTGATCGCCCCACAATTGCAGACATTGCGCTTGCTGCCGAGGGAAAAATCTCACTTGATGCTTATCCGAATGTAGTTGCCTGGGTTGAGCGAGTTAAGCAGTATCTAGGTTACATCAGCATGCCGGGATTGTCGTGGGGAATTTCTTCATAAAGGCAGCATATGACTGTTGCCCTCGCCCTGGTTTGCAATCCGCAAAACCGAGAGCTTCATCATCCAGAAAACTTGCGAGTGGCATCTCCACCACCGCCTCAATTGGGTATTCAATCTCGGCGGCATGGCCAATGTACGCTGGCCTAATCCGCTCTGGCATTCGGTCTAAAATCACCTGAGCATCAGTGAGTGACAGTTGCTCTGCTTTCGCGGACCATATCAATATTGTTAGACATTGTTAGACCGTTGACTAACACGACTAACCTTCAAGCAACCACTTCTCGTAATCGCAGCAAATCAATTTCTGCTTAACGCTTTTCAGAACTTCCTCAACCCTGGACGAAAATGCCTCTGCTGCTCCAACTCGATACACATCATTCAGGACAGCAGGATACTCTTTTCCGGTAAACTCAGCAATCACTTGAGCCAAACTTCGATCGGACATCTCCTCATAGAGGATTGAAAGCAGGGGAAGATATTCTTGCTCTTCGATACCTTGGGGAAAGGCGCGTTGAAGCAACTGATAAGTACTGACGAGATGGGCTGGAATTGTTCTTTGCATGATTCAGCTACCTGTCAACGGGTAAGAGACATGAAGATAGACGTTGAAATTAACGCCTTGGGCACTAGCGGCTCGAACCGCCGATGTTGATAAACTCATCGAAAGCCGTCTGCGCCATCACTAGTTGCTGATTTTGAACAAATGCTTTGAGTTGGTGACGAACGGTTGAGCCTTCGGCAACAAACGAGATCGCAGTATTGGTATCGAGATTAATCACACTCTAGTAGAGAATTTATATTTTATGAATAAGCGCGATAATGATCGAAGCGAAGTGCTTAGTTCATTCACATATGAAAATCATTGTCGAAGCATTCGTCTACTGATTAATCTCTTGTTTGGTCTTAACAGAATCTACTATCCTAGCTTCAAATGGACACGCTACTTTATTGAACGGATGACCATTACTCCAACTCATTTTTTTGCTCGCATGGAAAGAGTCTTCCAATCAGAGCCTATAAACGGAACGCAGGAGTTATGAGAACTGATTGAGGAAACATTCGAGCTAATTGAGAAACACTTACCACAAACTGATTTAACTCAACAGCGTCAAAACTTTTCAAAGCCTTGTTGCCCGCTCTACCTTTAATCAGGGTACTTCTTAGAGGTATGGAGAATTCGCAAAATTTGCACTGTCTTCCCCTGTACCCGGTAGATAACAATAAACGACGTATTGGGAATCACCAACTCCCTCGTTCCATCTACTCGTCCAGCCTTGCCCATCATGGGAAATGTTTCTAATTGCTGCACTGCCCCCTGAATCCGCAGAACCACTTGAATCGCTGCCTCTGGATCATCCGCTGTAACATATTGCTGTATCTGCTCTAGATTCCTCAGCGCTTTCCGCAGCCACTTAACTGGCATTCGTTAATCGGGCAAAAACTGCTTGTACCTCTTCATCTGTAGCAAAGTCGCCCGCGTCAGCTTCTTCAAGCCCTCGCTGAATTTCCTGGATTTGCCACTGGTGCATCTCTAGATACAGGTTGATTGCCTCGTTTAGCACATAACTACGATCGCGGTCCATGCCAGCAGCGATCACATCCAGTGCCGCCCGCTTCTCAGTATCAAGGCGAAACGTAATATTTTCTTTAGCCATAACAAGTTGTATCACTACAATGCAATATACCTCCATCTTGCAGCGCAATGCAACGCAACGCAATCACTAGAACTAATGCAGGTTGTATTGCTATTCCGCTAAATACAACTCCAGTAACTTTTCATAACTAACAGTCTTTTGGTAGTCCTTTAATTTCTTAACTTCATGAGCGGCGTTTATCCAACGGATTATTCTGAATCACATCAGCAATCGTGGGACAAGCAAATCCGTGGATATGGCATCTGCCGATTTCAGACATCCAAGTGAACGCAACTACTTGGGGCTTACGCTTGACTTGCGCAAGGATAAGTTCCAGAATTGCTGGTCCACAGTCGAGCCTTGGATATACGTCAAGCACCTGCTCAACGACTTCTGGCTCTAGGTCTTCCTGTCTGAACCCGCCTACATCCATTGAAGCACCAATTTGAACTAGCGCAATCTCAGGTTGTTTGCAGGATGCAATACCGTTCGAGGTATGTAGCGCGATCGCATCCCAAACTACCTCAGCTTTGTCTCTTGGCAAGCCGTGTTGCAAAAGAAACGAACGTGCCGCATTCGCTCCGTCTACTTCATACCTTTGATTACCATCAAAGCGCTTAGTTAAACCTAAATCATGCATGATTGCACCTAAATACAGCAATTCTCGGTCTATCTTCATCTCCTGCCGTTGCCCGATTAAATTGGCAAATAGGAAAGTCCTTATGCAGTGATAGTAAAGAAATTGAGGAGAAACCTCTGCAACGAGTTTTGTCACTTTTAAAGCGAGTTCGCTATCTGGAATTAACGATTCAACTGAGTGAACACCAATGGACATCATAACCTCCTGTTCTCTAAGACACCATGCATAGTGCATACTAAAATTGGACTTCAACGGTGTATAGTCCCCACTTGAGTACACTTGGCAATGCCGAGAACCCTGCAATCTTTGGTTCAAAGACTGGCGATCGCCCGTGATGAGCGGGAACTCCGCCTGCCATTTATGGATGCAGCTGGCGAGTTATTTGAGGCTCAACATTGGGGAATTTCCCTGAGAAATCAAGAGGGGAAGCTGGAAACTGTCGATCTTAAAGGTTTACCTGACAGCTTTATTGACTACTACACCCGCTTCGGAATCACGATCGATCCACTCCGAGAATATGTGATTAAGCATCATGCCCCAGTTCATGAACAAGTCTTATTTACTGAAGAAAGTTGGAAGCGCAGCGCCTTATATGTTCACGGTTGCGGTCTTCAATATAATCACGAGCATGCCATGACAGGTCCAATTGTAGGTCATGGGCAATTGATGGGAATGGTGCATTTTGCCCGCACTAGTGGCTATCCGGCTTTTAATGCCAAAGATATGGCAAATCTCAGTGCCCTATGTGCTCACTTATCGGCACAAAGAGCGCTGTTACATGTTCATTCAAAGCGACTTACATCAGAATGGGTAAATCGATTGACGGCAAGGGAGCTACAGATTGCGGAATTGGTAGCTCAAGGCTTGACGAATGCGGAGATTGGGGCAGAACTCTGGATTACAAAAAATTCTGTTAAACAAGCTCTCAAACGTATGTTCCGAAAACTCAATGTCACTGCACGCGCAGAATTGGTCGCCCGACTTCTACAGGTGGAGGACTGATGAGTGCTTTAACATTACAACTACCTCCAGTTCTCAGACTTACTGACGAGCAGTTTGAACAACTCGTCGCCGCTAATCGCGAGCTGCAATTGGAATTAACTGCTAGGGGAAAATTGATTATTATGCCACCAACTGGGGGAGAAACAGGAAATAGAAACTTTGAAATTTATATCGACCTTGGTAATTGGAATCGTCAAACACAGTTAGGAAAAGCTTTTGATTCTTCCACAGGATTTCGCTTACCTAATGGTGCCACTCGTTCCCCTGACGTTTCTTGGATAAGAATAGAGTGCTGGAATGCTCTAACTCAGGAGCAAAGAAAGAAATTTCTACCCTTATGTCCAGATTTTGTAATTGAACTAGTTTCAGAAACTGATGATTCGGAAGACGTTCAAGCAAAAATGCAGGAATACTTAGAAAGTGGTTTGCGGCTGGGTTGGTTGATTAATCCTAAAGCTAAACAAGTAGAAATTTATCGTCCTAACCAAGAAGTTGAAATTTTAGACTCTCCCACAACTTTATCAGGTGAGGATGTTCTTCCAGAGTTTGTTTTTAATTTACAGCCGATTTTTGAATAGATACCTGAGCAAAGCGTGTTTTTATTTAGCGAGTGCCTCAGCAGCTAACTCTTTCCAGGGGCAGTAAGTGTAACCTCTAGCTTGAGAGTCAAGGAATTACTGTATAAAACAATTTGCAGACTTGAGCTATGGAGGTCAAGTCAAACGATTGAAGGGGTTAGCAAGACAGGCACTGCTTAAATTACAACTTAAGCCAAGCGCACCTAATTAGCCTAGCTCATGGCGAAAACACAACCTTTAGGGTAGAGGCTGGACGCTCATCCTAGCCTCGCCCGCAATAGCCTCTCCCACACAAGTGAGGGGAAGGATGTCAATTTGTTAATCTAACAAGTAGGCGCTATCCTCCATCTAGCCTGCTACAGACTTCGATTCATCGTCTTCACGAAAAACCTAGACGACTTCGCGGTGCCCATTACTTAATTAGCGAAAGGAGAGACGATATGACATTTGATTATGACCTGTTTGTCATTGGTGCTGGTTCTGGAGGATTGGCGGCTTCCAAGCGAGCGGCGAGCTATGGAGCTAAAGTTGCGATCGCCGAGCAGTCTCTGGTTGGCGGCACCTGTGTGATCCGAGGCTGCATCCCCAAAAAACTGATGGTATATGCCTCTCATTTTCCAGCGCTGTTTCAAGATGCAGCTGGCTATGGCTGGCATGTCGGTGACAGCAAACTGGATTGGTCATACATGGTGAATGCTGTAGACCAAGAAGTCATGCGGCTCTCTAAGCTGCATATTGGGTTTTTAGAGAAAGCCGGGGTGCAACTTTTTCAAAGCCGTGCTGTGTTCGTAGACCCTCACACATTGGAAGTTGATGGACGTAAAATCACCGCCGAGAAAATCTTAATTGCTGTTGGCGGGCATCCCGTTAAGCCAGATTTTCCTGGTATAGAACACACTATCACCTCTGATGAGATGTTTCATCTGCAAGAGCAACCCAAGCGGATAGCTATTCTTGGAGGTGGTTATATCGGGGTAGAGTTTGCTGGAGTTATGAATGGTCTGGGATCTCAGGTGACTCAGATGATTCGGGGGGATAACCTTTTAAGGGGGTTTGATGAAGATATCCGCACTGGTATTCGCACTGGCATGACACATCATGGTATCCAAATTATCAGCAATGTCATGGGGAAAAGAATCGAGGGCGTGCCAGAGGGCCTGAAGCTCTCGTTTTACATGGAGGGTCAAGATGAGGAAAAGACCCTAACAACAGACGTAGTGCTGGCTGCCATCGGACGTACACCCAATCTCGACGGACTGGGTTTAGAGAATGCTGGTGTTGACGTTGTTCCAGGCAACCATCAAGAGATGTCGCAAACGAGTACTGGTGGGTATAGCGTTAATAGTGCGATCGCTGTTGATGAATACAGTCGCACTAGTCAGCCGCATATTTTTGCTGTAGGAGATTGCACTGACCGGATCAATTTAACACCCGTCGCGATCGCCGAAGGTCGTGCCTTTGCTGATACGGAATTTGGCAATAATCCCCGAATTATGAGTCACGAAAACGTACCCTCGGCAGTATTTTCTCAACCAGAAGCTGCCACTGTTGGTTTAACAGAAGCCCAAGCTCACGAGAAGTTGGGAGAAGGAGTGAAGTGCTATCGTGCCCAGTTTCGTCCCTTATTCCACTCTCTGACAGGACAACCAGAAAAGACAACAATCAAGTTAGTAGTAGATGCTAACACTGACCGAGTGCTAGGAGCCCACATGGTAGGGGAACATGCCGCCGAGATTATTCAAGGAATTGCGATCGCTGTGAAGATGGGTGCTACCAAGAAGGACTTTGATGCTACTCTTGGCATTCATCCTTCTACAGCAGAAGAATTCGTCACTCTGCGGTAGAAGGGATGATGGAGATAGAGAAGAAGACTGAACCTTTTTTTTAACCAGTGGGTCTTATGTGTAGCACATACAAACTGGTGAGGGAAGATTCTTTAAGTGTCAGCTCTATCCTCTCTATCCTCTGAAGTATTAACCGATCAGCCAGCTAATGCCGACCAGTCTCCCTCTGAAATTGACGAAGTCAAGCTGCGATCCGCCGTGGCACGGCAGGAGAACGTTGACAGTATACTTATACGTCGTTGCTTACAGGGTGACCAGCAGAGTTTTCGCCAACTCTACCGTCGTCATCAGCAGCGAGTGAGATCGACCCTCTACCAACTTTGTGGTGCCTCCTCGCTAGATGATCTGGTGCAAGAAGTCTTTCTGCGAGCTTGGAAAGGATTACCCGGACTGCGGCAGACATCCCAATTTTCTACCTGGCTCTATCGCATTAGTTGGAACGTGGCGTGCGATCAACGGCAACAGTTTGCCAAAACTAGACGTGAGCAATCGCTGCTTTATAACCAACAAGCTATGAGAAATGCAGTTATCCTCCAACAGGAAGCCCCCAACCTTATGCATCTGCACTACCAAGATTTAGTGCAACGCGGGCTGCGAGAACTAAGCTTTGAACACCGTGCTGTGCTAGTCCTGCATGACTTAGAGGAGGTACCGCAAAAAGAGGTAGCCGAAATCTTGGGGATTCCCCTTGGCACCGTTAAATCTCGCCTCTTCCATGCCCGTGACAAACTACGGCAATTCCTCAAGCAACAAGGAGTTCAGCCATGACTCAGTTTTCCAATAACAAAGATGATGAACGCTTAGTCGAATTTCTGCACCAACATCGCCCAGAAGTACCTCCAGCAACACCGGATTTAGAGCAGCTCATAATCCAAAAAGTGGCAGCTTCACCCCCTCTAAACGCCGTTAGGCATCGACGAATGTGGCTCATACCACCTGCTATTGCTGCTGGGCTAGTCATAATTTGGATAGGCTACCGTATCCTCACGCCTGCTAGCAGCTTCAGTACGGCTCAACTTGCTAACCTCAATGCCTTTCTAGAAAACAACTGGGATGGCATTTTAGGCAGTAGCGCTGATGCACAAACACTTCCCATAGCTAGCACAACTAACAACTAATTTAACCGTACCAACCACTAACTTGACAAACAGGTAACTTCCATGGTGCTACGTCGTGCTTCTATTTTAGGTCGTGTCTCTATTCTAGGGCTTGCTGTATTATCCCTTGGTGGCGTTATTGCCCTTGCTAATGTTAACCAATTTCTGCCTCAGATAGTTGCCCAAACTACAGATATTCAACAGTCCACCAACCAAAATCAATTCTCCCCGGCTCGTAACCGCAGAGGGTTAGTGCAAGTACTTAATCTCACTCAAGATCAAGTACAAAAGATGCAAGCAATCCGCAGACAGTATAGAGACCAAATTCTGCAAACGACTCAGCAGGTGCATCAAGCTAAACAGGAGTTGGACACTGCTGTTGCCAGTACAGCTAGCGATAGTGAAGTCCGCGCTAAATATCAACGGCTAGCTGCCTTACAGCAGCAACTAGGAAGTTTACGGTTTGAAAGTACTCTAGCAGTGCGAGACATACTGACACTCCCTCAGCGGGTTATGTATGTAGAATTCATGCAGAAGCGTCAGCAAAGAGTCCAGAAATATGTGGCTCAAGCTCAGAAGCAGGGCCAGGAAATACGGTGATGTTGAACTTTTCTAGGCAAAGGGAGTCTAAATATACAGATAACAATTGAATTTCGCAAAAAAGTCAACCTATTCAACTGGTTGATTCTGGAGAACTTGACATGCGCTTGACCGATCCTCTGTTTTCAATCGTCGCGGTTGGCTTAATCCTACTCGCTAGTGCTGCTGCTATTCCAGTACTAGCCCATGAGACATGTTATGGACTTAGTGCCGTCCTGCACAGTTGCAAATAATACATGCCCTAGACTTAGTACAGTTCTGCACAGTTAAAAATCGTACTTAGACTCGTTACTACCCTTGCTGAAGGAAGGTGATGAGAGACCTAGTGCTGCACCTATGAACCTGAAATCAAAAGTCTTGCTAGTATTCCTACTTCTATGGCTGGGACTGTTTAATTCTGATTGTATAGCTAGTGTAGCAAGTGCACCTAACAGTCAGCAAGTCCTACATGTGATTGACCGTCTCAGTTTCGGACCGCGCCCTGGGGATGTTGAAAGAGTTGAATCTATAGGTATTGAACGCTATATTCAAGAGCAACTCTCTCCAGATTCTATCCCTTATCCGGCAGATCTCACAAACCAGCTTAACAGTTTAGAGACGATTAAGCTGACGTCAGAGCAACTGTTGGCAGAGTATAGCCCACCTAGAGGTATGGGAGGACAAAAGCCTAGCAAGGAGGAAATCAAAGCCTGTCGTCTGCGATCGCGCATTGTTCTAGCACAAGCAGTTCAAGCAAGGCTGCGACAGAATATTGAAAGTCCTAGGCAGCTACAAGAAGTCATGACTGACTTTTGGTACAACCACTTCAATGTTTACGCTGGCAAAGGTGCGGATCGTTTACTGGTTGGAGCTTACGAAGCAGAAGCTATTAGACCTTATGCCTTGGGTCATTTTCGCGCTTTGCTAGAGGCGACGGCTAAGCATCCAGCAATGCTATTTTATCTGGACAACTGGCAGAACACGGCCCCAGGCAGTCCGGGCGCCCACGGTAAATTCCAAGGACTCAACGAAAATTATGCTCGTGAGGTCATGGAACTACACACCCTAGGGGTCAATAATGGCTACACTCAGCAAGATGTTATCACCCTGGCTCGAATCTTTACTGGCTGGACATTTCACCGTCTAGGGCAGCAAATGACCGATGACACTGGGTTTTATTTCGATCCTAATCGGCACGATTTTAGTGACAAAGTTTTTCTGGGACAAAAAATTAAGGGAAGTGGTATTGAGGAAGGAGAGCAAGCTTTAGATATCCTGGCTCGTAGCCCTGCTACTGCTCGTCATATAAGTTACGAATTAGCCCAGCATTTCGTTGCCGACGAGCCGCCGCCAGACTTAGTCGAGCATTTAACTCAGAAATTTTTGGTAACAGATGGGGACATCCGCGAAGTCCTGAATACCCTGTTCCACAGTCCTGAGTTTGCAGACCCCAAATACTACAGTGCTAAGTTCAAAACGCCTTACCAATATGTTGTTTCTGCTATCCGAGCAACTGGCATAGAAGTCAATAATTTCCGTCCAGTGTACGGTATGTTACAACAGTTGGGTATGCCACTCTATGGTTGCCTCACTCCCGATGGCTATAAGGATACGCAGGATGCTTGGCTGAACCCAGCTGCAATGACACTTCGCTTAAGCTTCGCTACTGCCCTAGCCGATGACCGTTTGCATTTAAATCAACCAGACCAAGCAACAATAGCGACTTCTACTAGCTTTACCACTGCCTTAGCTAGCAATCGCCAACTTCCGTTTGGCACGATGGAAAGTCCCCAAATTGATAACTTGAGCCATCAACCAGTAGACCCACTTCAGCTTGCTAGCACTCTGGGAAATCAGTTTTCTCCAGAGACGCAGAGAGCAATTGCAGAGAGCCCACCTCAACTGCAAGCTGCCCTGATGCTGGGTAGTCCCGAATTCATGCACTACTAGCAGGAATTACCATGAATAGACGTAAATTTTTACAGCAGGTAGGAATTGCCTCAACCTCAGCTATCGCATTGATTGGGACGCATGGATGGGCAGCTAGAGGCACATCTCTTAACTCCCTTAACAGCGGCAGCAATCCAAAACGATTAGTTGTCATCTTCCTACGAGGAGCTGTTGATGGGCTAAATGTTGTGGTGCCTCATGGGGACACAGCATACTATGAAGCTCGACCTAAGATTGCTATCCCTCGTCCTAGTGAAAATAGTGGGGCATTAGATTTAGATGGTCATTTCGGGTTACATCCAGCACTGGCTTCCCTAATGCCGTTATGGCAACAAGGTAGTTTGGCTTTCGTTGATGCCTGTGGTTCTCCCAACCCCACACGCTCCCATTTTGAAGCGCAAGACTATATGGAGAGTGGCACTCCTGGAGTTGAAAGTACGCCTGACGGTTGGATGAATCGACTGTTAGCGACTCTCCCCAATCACACGCCAGTCCAGGCAGTTAACTTTGGGGACACAACGCCACGTATTCTATCGGGTCGCATGAGTGTTGCTAGCTTTCCTCTAGGTCACAATTCAGCTAGTCCCTTGCCATTGGATAAACCTCAAGTTGGGACTGCCTTTGACCGACTCTACAGTGGAAATGATGCCCTGAGCCTTGCCTACCAGGAAGGACGCAAGGCACGAAAAACCTTGCTGACTGACTTAGATGCTGAAATGCAAGCTGCTAATAACGGCGCACCATTGCCGATTGGTTTTGCCAGTGATGCTCAGAAATTGGCACAACTTATGGTGAAAGACCCTAGTATTGATCTTGCGTTTCTGGCGCTTGGTGGTTGGGATACTCACGTTAACCAAGGCAGCAGTCAAGGGCAACTAGCTGGACGCTTAAAAGCTTTAGGGGACGGCTTGGCAACCTTGGCGCAGGGATTAGGACCTGTTTACCGGGATACGGCAATCGTAGTCATGTCAGAATTTGGTCGTACAGTGCATGAGAATGGTGACGGCGGCACAGATCACGGGCACGGAAACGCGATGTGGATCTTAGGCGGCAGCATCAAGGGTGGCAAGATCTATGGCGAATGGCCTGGTCTAGCCAATAATCAGTTATATCAAGGACGTGACCTAGCTATTAGCACCGATTTTCGCGATGTCATTATTTCCTTGTTGGAATGTCATCTGCAACTCGACGATGCAAAACTACATCGAGTCTTCCCAGATTACAATCCTAGTCAAAAAGTTAGCTTGGTGTAACAAGCACTCTAACTGAATTTAAGTGGAGCGGTATATCAAAAGTACCGCTCCTTTTCGTCTACGCTAGACACCACATTCTGTAGGTACTGTTGTGGGAACTGCCCCAGCCTTCATGGTTGGGATTTTCGGGTGGCGCAAGCGCTACTATAGCTAGTCGTAATCTGATGCCCAGAGTTCCCTGCGGAGAGTGTGATATTTACATTGTCGTTGATTCTGTGTAGTGACGATCTCCTTTTTTTCTAAAGCAACTTTTTAGCTTACAAGGTCCTTTATAAAGAAGATATCAACTTCGCAATTCGTAATTCACAATTAAGGAATGTAAGGAATGAGCCTATCTCAACTTTGGGAGGCTTCAGATCTGTAGCCGGAATTTAGAGAGTTGGGATGACACGGAGACGTTCACCAAAAGAGGCAGAGAGGACTTTGAGGCTCTTCCGAGCTTTTGGTGAACCTGCGTCATGATCGAGATATCTCCCTGGTCATGATTTAAGAGGTTTTGGAAATTCTTCGACATCTCCTGCCCGATACCCAACAAATTCAATTAGAAAAATGGAGCCTAGATACAGCCAATACACACCTGCACGCGACAGTTTCTTCTACACAGAAGATTGCTCAATGCCCCGTTTGCCGAGGTTTTAGCCACCGTGTTCACAGCCATTATGAGCGGACATTACAAGATTTGGGGTTAGCACAATACAGCCTGACCCTCCAGCTACAAGTGCGTAAGTTCTTTTGCCTGAACTCAGCCTGCACACGTCGTATCTTTACAGAACGCCTTGCAGAAGTCGCTGCCCCTTGGGCAAGAAAGACCATACGCCTGGTTCAAAGGTTACAGGCAATTGGTCTAGCTCTAGGGGGTGCTGCAGGGGAACGTCTGACTCATCAAATCGGTGCTAGAGTTTGTGGCAGTACTCTCTTGAACCACCTCAAAAAGCTTTCCTTGCCTCAAATTGAGGTGCCTAAGGTTCTAGGAGTCGATGATTTTTCCTTTCGTAAGGGTCGAGAATACGGCACCATCTTGGTCGATTTAGAGCAGCATCAACCTGTTGCCCTGCTAGCAGACCGGAAAGCCGAGACGTTGGCGGACTGGTTGGCTCAGCATCCTGGGGTGGAAGTGCTGGCACGAGATCGCTCTACAGCATACAGAAGTGGGATGATACAAGGGGCTCCCAAAGCCTTACAAGTGGCTGACAGGTTTCAAGGAGTGCAAAACTTAAGTGAGACCTTAGAAAAAGTCTTTAGTAGCTATGGCACTGAACTGAAAGCAATTGAGCAACAGCAGCGCCAGGTTTGGGCTGTACCTGAAACTGTGGTCGTGGCAGCGAAGCCAACGGCAACGGTGAGTGCTCAAGCACAAACACAAGCGGGTGATCAACGACGTAGAAAGCAACAGCAGGAGAGCAGGAAACTGCATGACCAACATTGGTCACAAATTGCTATTGCTCAGGAGGTTGGTGTTAGCGTTGCGACGGTACATCGCTTGCTGACTCTGCCGCAGTTGCCCCAAACACCACCTCGACGTAAATCTTTTGGTAGGAGTGTACTTGACCCTTACAAACAAGTATTTTTAGAGTGGTGGAATGGGGGCATCAAGCAGCC
>JAFASY010000047.1 GCA_019244235.1 Chroococcidiopsidaceae cyanobacterium CP_BM_ER_R8_30 | reverse complement strand
GCTGCTCTCGAATAGTGCCTGTCCAAGAGCGAGAACGGGCTTCGGGTTGATAATACCACTTAAGCAAATGTCCTAGTAGTACTCCCAAGCGGTTGCGTAACTCCTGGCGTTGCTGTTTACCCAACGATTCAATTTCCTCAATCAAATTCTCAATATCCAGCTCCTGTAGATGCCCAGAGCGCAGGAATTTGACTTGTTGCTGAGTCCAAGCGTAGAAGTCTTGCTCGTAGAGCGTCGCTGTCTGCATAAGTGTCACTGTACCATCTGAGATTTTTTTCAAGAATAAATACCATGTTACCAATTGCTTAGTCAAAGCCCTCCATCAAGCCGCGCCATCTGCCTGACTACAATTTGTGCAAGTTAGTTTGTATGTAGACGTAATTAAGATGCAAAATCACAGACTCGCTCAACAAATCCAATTCATCATCGAAATCGATAAGCTCAAGCAAATCTTGCGGCAAACTCTGCTTACAGATGGATCGCGTCAAGAGAACAGTGCCGAACACTCCTGGCACTTAGCATTGATGGCGATTGTCTTAGCTGAGTATGCACCTGATCCAGCTATTGATGTCTTGCGAGTTATCAAAATGTTGCTGATTCACGACTTAGTTGAAATTGATGCAGGTGATACTTTCTGCTATGACATGAAAGGTAACCAGACTAAGGCTGTTCGGGAAAAACAAGCTGCCACTCGGCTTTTTGGGCTGCTACCAGAGGAGCAGGGGGCAGAGTTAAGGAGCCTTTGGGAAGAGTTTGAAGCCCAAGAGACTGCTGCTGCCCGATTTGCGACGGCATTAGATCGCTTGCAGCCTCTTCTACACAACCAGCAGACTCAGGGAGGTACTTGGCGAATACATGACATTACACTTGATAAAGTGCAGCGGCGGATGGAGCCAATTGCAACAGGGGTGCCTGCCCTTTGGTCATTTGTCCAACAGGTGCTAGAGGAATGTATGATGGCGGGCTACCTTCAAGGGTAGAGATGAATATGGAAATTATTGATAATAGACTTACTTACAAAGCGTTAGCACTTCAAGTCACGTGTCACGCAATCAACCAATGCCGCGATCGCTCCTGTGCACGATCGCTAATGCAAGCCTCGATCGAACGCTTAGGACAACAAATTGCCGCGAGTCTTGCCTTTATTGGCGCTGACTGCCGTTTAGTGGTGCTGCCAGAGTATTTTCTCACTGGCTTTCCAATGGGTGAATCTTTGGAGGATTGGGCAGAAAAAGCCTGTTTGGACATGGCAGGTGCAGAGTATGAAGCTTTGGGAAACATTGCTCAAAAACATCGCATTTTTTTAACGGGCAATGCTTATGAAGTTGACCCCCATTTTCCGAGTCTTTACTTTCAAACCTGCTTTGTTTTAGATCCTGGTGGATCTGTTATTTTGCGCTATCGTCGATTGAACTCGCTGTTTGCGCCAACGCCTCACGATGTTTGGGATCGCTATCTTGAGCAGTATGGGCTAGATGGTGTCTTTCCTGTAGCTAAAACTGAGATTGGTCATATCGCCGCCGTGGCATCGGACGAAATTTTGTTTCCCGAAGTGGCACGCTGCTTGGCAATGCGTGGTGCAGAAGTGTTGATCCACCCAACCTCGGAAGTGTATGGACAGCCGCGATCGCCAAAGGAAGCTGCCAAAATTAGCCGTGCCGTTGAGAATATGATGTACGTGATTTCAGCGAACACTGCTGGAATTGCAAATAGTTCAATTCCGATCGCTTCTGTCGATGGTGGCTCTAAAATTGTGGATTACCGTGGATTGGTGTTAGCAGAGACAGGAGCAGGTGAGAGCATGGCAGCGTTTGCAGAAGTTGATTTAGCTGCATTGCGTCGCTACCGTCGGCAACCGGGATTAAGTAATTTGCTCTCGCGTCAGCGATTTGAGACTTATGCTGATAGCTACAGCCATTCACAGTTTTATCCCAGTAACACTATGTTGAATGGTGCGGTTGAGCGGAAACATTTTATCCAAACTCAATTGGCAACAATTGAGCGCTTAGCTGAACTTGGGGTAATTTAAGTAAAGCTGCTTGTCACAGGTGCTCAACTTGTGGAGGATTTGCATCATGTCAAAAATTCCTGTTCGTAATCCTCGCACTGGAGCAATCGATTACTGGATTGCTCCACCCACCTCAGAACAGCTTTCTGAACAATGTGATCGCCTCCGTGCTGCTCAAACTTCCTGGCAAGCAGCAGGTTTAGAGCAACGGATTGCAGCATTACAGCAGTGGAAACAAGCGATTCAACGTCATCGCGAAGATCTCGTTCAGGCATTAGTGGCAGATACAGGTCGATTGGGAGTTTCAGTGTTAGAGGTCGATTCTGTCTTATCGAGTCTAGAGCGCTGGTGTCAGATTGCTCCTGAACTGTTACATGAAATAGAGAAACCGACTGCGATTCCATTTATTCATTTACAACAAGATGCTGTCCCTTATCCGCTCGTCGGCGTAATTAGCCCGTGGAATTTTCCACTGTTATTAGCGATGATTGACACGATTCCAGCGCTATTATCTGGTTGTGCTGTAATAGTGAAACCGAGTGAAATTGCACCTCGATTCATACAACCCTTGCACAAAACGTTGAATGAAGTTCCCAAGTTACGAAATGTATTTACGTTCATTGAGGGTGCTGGAGACACTGGAGCCGCTTTAATTGAACAAGCCGATCTTGTTTGCTTTACAGGTAGTGTAATGACTGGGCGAAAAGTTGCAGAAACTGCTGCCAAGCGATTCATTCCTGCATTTTTGGAATTGGGCGGGAAAGATCCAGCAATCGTTTTAGAGTCGGCGAATCTGGATCTAGTAACCTCTGCCATCTTATGGGGGGCGGTGGTCAACACGGGGCAGTCTTGTCTCTCGATTGAGCGGATTTATGTTGCTGAAGCACTCGTAAAACCCTTTACAGAGCAACTCCTAACCAAAGCAACACAGCTCAAGCTCGCTTATCCGACAGTTAACAGTGGCGAAATTGGTCCAATCATTGCTGAACGACAAGCAGCGATTATTGCAGACCATTTGCAAGATGCAATCGAGAAAGGTGCGCTCGTGCAGTGTGGTGGAAAGATTGAAAATCTGGATGGTGGATTGTGGTGCTATCCAACTGTTTTAACCAATGTTAATCACACCATGAAAATCATGACTGAAGAAACATTTGGTCCAATAATGCCAATCATGTCATTTACAACCGTAGAAGAAGCAGTTCAACTGGCAAATGATACAATCTATGGTTTGAGTGCAGCAGTTTTTGCAGGTTCGGAAGTAGAAGCGTTAGGGGTTGCCAATCGCATTAAAGCAGGCGCAATTAGTATTAATGATGCGGCACTCACAGCATTGATACATGAAGGAGAAAAGAATGCATTCAACTATTCTGGAATGGGAGGCTCGCGCATGGGAGCTGCAGCTCTGAAACGATTTATGCGAAAAAAAGCATATTTAATTAAAACAAAACCTGTGACTGATCCTTGGTGGTTTATATAATAGCATTATACCTGGGAGGTAATCATGGCAAATATTCGTGACGAAATGCCTGTTCTTGCCCGACATGAAGGGGATTGGACTGGAACGTATACTGTGGTTGATTGCACTGGAAACTTGCTTGATAGACACCAATCACATTTAACTTGTGAATTTCCTGCAGATGAGCCTTCAAAGTACTATCAAATTAATCGCTACACTTGGGCAGATGGCAAGCAAGAAGAACATGGCTTTCCAGGAACTTATCACGATAAAAAGCTTTGGTTTGATACCGAGCGCATCAAAGGTCATGCTTGGGAAGCCGATGATTCAACAATTATTCTCCGGTTTGCTTACAAAAACGTTCCAGATTTTTATCTGTATGAAATGATCCAAATCAGTCCTTGCAACAACTACCGTGCCCGCACTTGGCATTGGTTCAAGGATAATCAGATCTATCAACGTACTTTGATTCAAGAAGAACGGCTCAACCAGAAGGAGCTAGGAACTAGGAGCGGTGAGTAGCTAGGGAATGAAGACAAAATCTAAAGTGAGTAACACTAGCTACTCACTGTCCCTTTGAATCATCAGTTTAGCGATTTATCACTAGATTATGCTACCGCGAATTAAACGTGCCTTTCTCGATACCGAAGACGGCCAAATTCATTACCGTATAGGTGGCGAAGGAAAACCGCTTTTACTACTGCATATGAATCCTCGCAGTAGTGATGAATTCCGCGAATTGATGCCTATATTTGCTCAACAGGGACGACAGGTAATTGCGATGGACCTGATGGGATTTGGTGAATCTGATAAGCCACCTCGCCTTTACTCAGTTGCGGACTATGCTAAAACTGCGGTCGCGCTTTTAGACGAATTGGGCGTTGAACAGACAGAGATTTTGGGCAATCACACGGGTGCCTTTGTTTCAGGTGAGATAGCCGCTGCGTATCCCAATCGCGTCAAGAAATTGATTCTGTGCAACGTCGCTGGCTTTGGTGAAGCTGGCAAGGCAGAGTTAATGCGACGATTTAAGGAAGGTTTTGTGATTCAGCCAGATGGTTCTCATTTAATGGAGCGCTGGCTAGCTCGCAGTCGATATGTTGGCTCAGCAGAATTAAATCACCGTTGGGTATTAGATGATTTAAAGTGCTTTGGCTACCCGTTGTATGCTGTTTGGGCGGTCGGTAACTATTGCATCGATGCAGCAGAACGATTTCGTTTAATTCAGTGCCCTACTCTAATTTTGTGGGGCATCGATGATGTTCAAGAATTTGAGCATCTGAGATTAGCGCTCTCCAAGGATCGATATTTTGTTTCTCAAGCGATTCCTCACAGCAAAGTTGTTGAGATTAAAGGAGGGACGATTTGCATGATGAATCAGATTCCTGAAGAAATCTCTAAAGTTGTCGTTGAATTTCTGAATGAATAGGGCAGGGATATCTGAAGGATGGAATCAAAAACTTACCGAAAACTCGTTGCAACACAGCTGAGTCATAGTTTTAGAAGCGCGATCGCAATCACTGAGCTTCCCATTCCCACCCCTGCTCCCCATGAAATCGTGATCCGAAATCACTATGCTGGTATCAACGCTGGTTTTGATACCTTACAATGTCAAGGGAAAGTTCCTTACACATATCTCACACCTCCCTTTGATTTAGGAGTAGAAGCAGTTGGCGAAGTGGTTAAGATTAGACAAGACGTTCACACCCTGCAAATTGGAGATGCTGTTGCCACAACAATACGTGGAGGAGGCTATCGCGAATACCAAGCTATTTCTGAAAACCTGGCGCTTCCAATCTGCGCTGCTACACCTGAAATTCTAACGCTCATGCCAACTGGCGTTTCAGCACTTGTCGCTCTAGAAAAGGTTGGAGAAATGACAAGTGGAGAAGTTGTTTTAGTTACGGCAGCGGCAGGAGGAGTCGGACACATTGCTGTACAACTTGCCAAGTTATCTGGAAATCATGTGATTGGGGTTTGTGGCTCTGATGCCAAGGTGGCATTACTGAGGAATTTAGGATGCGATCGGATCATCAATTATCGCACTGAAACACTCGATACTGTTCTCCAACAAGAATATTCAAACGGGATTGATTTGGTTTTCGATTGCGTTGGTAAACATGTTTTTGATACTTGTGTCGATCATTTAGCAGTACGAGGACGATTAATCATAGTTGGTTTTATTTCCGAATATACAAACGATTTAGAATGCGTCACTCAACCTCGAATTTACCAAAAATTGTTCTGGAAATCAGCTTCGGTACGCGGATTTCTAATGCCTCATTTTTCCGAATACGCGGTGGAGGGACGCCATCACTTACTCGATTTATTTTATTCAGGTAGACTCAAAGTTGCGGTTGATTCCACAGTATTTCATGGCATTGAGTCCATTCCAGATGCCGTAGAGCATTTACTCAGTGGTAAGAATTGTGGTAAGGTCGTCGTAAAATTCTAGGATTCAAGAACGGCAGTGCATTTAATTTCAACAATTAATCCAGGAGTAGACAGCGTTGCCACTCCTACCCCTGTCCAGGTTGGATACGGATTTGTAAAATAGCGATCTTTCACCTCTATAAATAAAGGCAGATACGGAATCGTAGAGGGTTGTTGACCAGAGGCTGTATATAAATCGGCACTGGCTACATGGCAAGTAACCATTTCAACCACATGATTAAACGTTGCTCCAGCCGCAGAAAGCACTTTCTTTACGTTTTCAAATGTTTGGACAAACTGCGCCTCTGGTTCCATCACAATTTGCATATTTTCATCTCGACCCACTTGTCCAGCAATATACAGGGTGTTACCAATTTTAATTCCAGGATAATAATGATACTTTTCATATAAAATTTCCATTCCTTCTGGAATAATAGCTTCACGAGTTGTCATGATAAACTCCTAGAACATAGCATTAGAGGTATTGTAAACACCAATTCTGATATAGCAATCCATGCAGGAGTTTAAAACTCTCTCTTCTCCTCCGTGTCCTCTGCACCTCGGCGGTTCGTTAACCAAGATACTGGTCACAAATGAAATAGAATGCTATAGCTACATTTAAAGAAGGAGCGATCGCCGTTATGACTACAGAAGCCAATACATTAGCTGTTGCCCAGCAAGCCTTTACCCACTTTGAACACGGACTTGCTACCGGAGACTGGCAAGCCTTCTTCGACATGCTCACCGACGATTTTTCATTCTGGTTTCCACTGGGTAAGTTTCACGGATTGAATATCGGAAAAGATCGCGCAATCGAGTTTTTTCACTATGTTTCTGAAGTCTATAGCAACGGATTAACGTTGACCCTCGATCGCGTGACCAGTAATGAAACAACCGTTGTTTTCGAGTTCCGCGATGAAGGACTAATGTGGGGGAACCATTACAAAAATCGAGTAGCTGTTTCATTTGATATCCGTGGCAACAAAATTTGTGGATACCGAGAGTATTTAGGAAGCGATGGTAAATCGAATTGATAATGCTGATTCCTTCTCAATTAACTCAGAGGTATATGAACTATTCGATCTTGATATTCATTTTGATTTCCAGCCAAAGCAATCAGAATTAAATCATTAAGGACTTGCCCGATTTCTGCTCTAGGACGCAGAACGAAAATTCCTGGGATACGATGCCCTTGGGCTAGATGCTCTGCCAAATGTGCAGGCATAGAACTGCGGTTATTTGTGACCAAAATAAAGTTATTGATCTCACACCATAACAGAATTTCTGGCTCTAATGTCCCCGTAGAGGGAACTCCAGGCTCTCCAATCATCCAAACGATGATATCGCTTTGGCGACGGAGAAGTTGCACTTTATATAGGGGAGGTAAGTTTTCATCCAGTAAGTAATTAATGCTCATTTAAAACCTGTGTGGTTGCTCCTCGCTCTGCTTTCAACTTGCGAAGTCTGACTACAAAGGCAGGCGGATTTTCATCTTGCTCTCGCTCTGATTTCAGGCAATACTCTAACCAGTCAGCAATGTACTTGCTCACAGTTTCTTTGTTATGCAGGTAATAGAGAATTGTGGCATAGACTTGTTCTAGTGTAATGGAAGGATAAGTTTGGGCAATTTCTTCTGGAGTCCGAGCACGGTAAATGTACTCATATAGAATGGTTTCAATTCCGATGCGGGAGCCAGCGAGCCGAATATCATTGGTGCCTTGAAAGCTGAAGTAATTTTCTAGTTGCATCGGTTAATACTCCTTTTTGAAGTGTTGCCTTTGTAGAGCTGTAAGCATTAAGCACCTCCTGCGTCTTAAGCTATCAGGGATGACCAACAGGGATTGGGGGTGGAACAAGGGGTTTGATTATCTCCCATTCTGCATCTGTTAAGTTAGAAGGGTAAGTTGTGAGTTTCATTGACATGAGTAGGTTGTACTGGTTTTGATTCTAGTTACGAGTTACCTATAGCTCCAATGCTGCTCTCCTGCTCTTAATAATTTTTGACAAAGAGCCTCTTACCGTGCAGTTTTACTTTGCTTGTGCGGTACTCCTGAAAACGAGCGCTCACTTTGCAAGAGTAAGCACCGATATTGAGCTTGGAGGCTAGCGCCATCCAATAGTGAAAATCGTGTGGATAGAATAATACAAAATCCTTACCCTCCTGCATAAATAATCATCAACTCTTCATGTAATTCTTCATCATCTCTAAGGACTTATGAGTATGGAGTACGGGCTGAAGCAGGATACTCGAATAAGGATATTGAAAACCCTTTGAAGACTATATTAATTACTAGTTGCCTGAGTCATGCTACTGTTCAAGGCAAGCTAACTTATAAGGATAAGCCAATTCGAATTAAGATGGATGATTACCTTGTCCATCACATCTGGGATCTCTCGCTGCCTACAGAACACTATTCAATGTGTGTTGAGAGTCTTTACCTATTTTACCAAGAAACAAATGGTTTTAATGCTGAGTTTCTCTCCCTTGATGAGTTACGAGTTTACCCAGCGTTGAAATCTGAGAAGCCTAAGCTTAGGGGAAAACAGCGTTCCTACCTAAAGGTGAAGAACCTAATTTGCCAAGGAGTAGAGCAAGCATTTTTACAGCATCATCTTTATTTACCAACACTACCTAAAGTCTACAACCCCCTAAGCAAAGTAGACGTTGACCAATGGTTTAGTTCTATCTTAGTTGCCAATAGTATCAATCCAATACAGGTTAGTAATGAGATTCTGGACCATGTGGCACAGGTTAAAACTGTTTGTCAAAAATACGCAAAGCGACGTAATACAGAAAAAAACGTACAATCGATTTGGGTGAGCTTTTAGGCCCTAAACCAGCTGTTGTGAACTGCAGACAAGAACTTCTAAAACTGTTAATTACGCTCCTAGAGCTTTGTCCCATTCCAACTGATGACTTAAACCATACTTAATAAAGTCTTCTGTCTTAGCTTTATCATTCTTACCAAAAACGCCTAAGCTATAAGGATTTTCTTGCATCCTTTGTCTAACTAATTCCTGCTCAAACTGGATCACTTCTTCTCTTGGTCGATCTGTTTTAAAAAAATCTACAACTAAAACGGTTCTTTCACGGTCGGTGTAATTATGCGGACAGTGAGGATAACTGTGATCTAAAATCATAAATTCACCTTCATGCCAATAAAGCTCGTCGTGGCATATTTTCATTGCTATATCGCCTTCAGGCACAATCAAGCCTAGATAACCGCGATTCATATGTGGATTATAATTCACATGCAGTTTGACATCTAATCCCGGAAGAAATGTTCCAAAATACGCATTTCGGATGACATCATCACTGAGTAAATTTGTTTCTTCTATCGCTTTAGTTAACGCTGAAAAATATCGTTTTCTTAATTCAAGTGCTTTTTCTAGAATATTCTGGAACTCATACTGAGGATATTCAATGTGATGTACCTGAACATATTGTTCAATGAACATTCCTTGAAATAATACACCAAAAGCGCTATATTTAGACTTACCTTTGGTCTTAATTGTCCTACTTTTAGGACCCATGACATCAAAGGCAAACTGCACCTCTTCCTGAGAGGCGTTCTGCCTAAACAATGCAAATTCATCTCGAATAACTTGCCAGTTCTCTTGAATGATGTTCAGAAAAGAAAACTGTTTGGGATCTAAATGATACTCGTTAAACTGTTCCATCGTTCTTTCCTCCTAAACAAGACTCAACTCAACCCGCTATAATTTCATTCTAGAATTTTTACGTCAGGCAGTCTGAGAAAGAATTAGTCTTACTAATTTTACAGGAGGCGATGTGTCCCAATCTCTAGTTCTGGATAGACTAATAAAGAACGTCCGCCTGGTTCGTCCGAATCAATACGGTGTCGAGCGCCTGGATTTGGGAATTAAGGATGGTAAATTTGCCCAAATTTCCCCCGAAATCTGCTCTGATCAAGCTAAAGAGGTATTCGACGCTCAAAACCTGCTTGGCTTTCCAGGGGTGGTTGATGCCCACATGCACATTGGCATTTATCAACCCCTCGACCAAGATGCGATCGCTGAAAGCAAAGCAGCCGCAATGGGAGGAGTAACGACCAGCCTGAACTACATCCGCACGGGTCAGTATTATCTGAATAAAGGTGGCTCTTATAAGGAGTTCTTCCCAGAGGTGCTTGCCTTATCAGAGGAGAATTTTTTTGTAGATTATGGCTATCATGTCGCGCCGATTAGCCCCCAGCATATTGGCGAAATGCAATGGTTGTTTGAGCAGCATGGCGTCGCTTCATTCAAAATTTTTATGTTCTATGGAGGTTATGGTCTTCATGGTCTTTCCGATCATCAGAATCTATTTCTGATGATTAATAAAGAAGATCGCTATGACTTTGCCCACTTTGAATTCATTATGCGGGGTTTGTCTCAACTGAGGGAACGTTACCCCACCTTACAGGACACAATTAGTCTGAGTTTGCACTGTGAAGTCGCCGACATTCTAAATGCCTACACCAAAATTGTGCAGCAGTCGACCCTCACTGGACTTAATGCTTATAGCACCGCTCGTCCTCCCCATTCAGAGGGGTTAGCCATTTGTATTGCATCTTATCTCGCTCACGAAACGAATTGTGTCAACATTAATCTGCTCCATCTTAGTTCTCGCAAAGCCATCGAAGCGGCTCTGATGATGCAAACAGCATTTCCCCACATCAACTTCAGGCGAGAAGTCACAGTGGGTCATCTCCTGCTTGATGTAGAAACCCCCATAGGTAAATGGGCAAAAGTTAATCCCCCAATTCGACCTCGATTGGATGTAGAGTATCTATGGAATGCTGTAATGCAGAATCAGGTGGATTGGATTGTCAGCGATCATGCCTGCTGTTCTGCAGAGAAAAAAGCCAGTCTCCAGGAGCCCGACAATATTTGGCTAGCTAAGGCTGGCTTTGGGGGTACGGAATATCTCCTCTCAGGGATTGTCAGCGAAGGAAGTAGGCGGGGTATGTCTTACAACCACATGGCAAAGTTGCTGTGTTGGAATCCCGCGCAAAGATTTGGTCTCTTGCAAAAGGGCGACATCGCGCTTGGGTATGATGCTGATTTGGTGTTGGTAGATCCAAATGAAACGTATGTCGTCCGTGCTGCAGAATCCGTATCGCAACAAGGCTATACCCCCTTTGAGGGAATGGAGTTAACGGGACGGGTCAAGCATACATTCTTACGGGGAAACTTGATTTACGATCGGGGGCAGGTATTGGGTTCACCACAGGGACGTTATTTAAAGCGATCACAGGGATTGAACTAACACAACCCTAGCGCCTCCACGCCAACCAGTAGGAAGTAAGTTTCTTAAAAGTTTGTAAACGTCTAATACTAGACTTATCTGCTGCTTTACGGATGGCTTCAGCCTGCGTAGGATAAGGGTGAATCGTTTGGGAGATCGCTCCAAGTCCCAGATTGTTGGTCATTGCTAAAGTGATTTCACCAATCATCTCTCCAGCATGACGAGCCACAATCGTCGCTCCTAAAATTTTGTCGGTTCCCTTTTTGACAAAAAGTTTGACAAATCCTTCCGTCTCGCCATCAATCAGGGCTCGATCCACATTTTTAAGCGAAATGGAGAAAGTTTCAACCTCAATGCCTTGCTCCTGAGCTTCTTGGGGGTACATACCAACATGCGCCACCTCTGGATCAGTATAAGTACACCAGGGCATCGTTAGGGAACTGAGTTTTTTGCGTCCGATCCCAAACACTGAAAACAGCGCATTTTGAATCACAATTCGGGCAGCAGCATCGGCAGCGTGAGTAAACTTCCACTTCATACAGACATCGCCAACGGCATAGATGTAAGGATAGGTTGTCTGTAGATAGTCATTAATAATGACTCCTTGCTTTTGGTCATACTTCACTCCCACTTTCTC
Source organism: Chroococcidiopsidaceae cyanobacterium CP_BM_ER_R8_30 (assembly GCA_019244235.1). GTDB lineage: Bacteria > Cyanobacteriota > Cyanobacteriia > Cyanobacteriales > Chroococcidiopsidaceae > JAFAVL01. Next base: position 3,188 of record JAFASY010000047.1, on the reverse strand, counting down.
TAAATTTAAGCCTTCGACGTTAGGTGATCGCCCTGCCGCAACCAGAATTTCGTCCACTGTTGCCATATTTTCTTGAGTATTGGCTTCATAGTAGATAACTTTTTCCACCCCCTGGCGTTCGATGCGTTTAATCTTGGTTTGAAGCAGTAGCTGGATACCCTCACGTACAAAAACTGTTTGCACAATCTCTGCTGCTGCTGCATCTTCGCGCTTAAGCAGGCGGGAACCTCTTTGAAATAACACCACCTCTGAGCCTAGCCGCTGAAAGGTTTGAGCCAGTTCACAGCCAATGTAGCCTCCACCAATGACAGCCAAACGTTTCGGGCACTCTGTTAGGGAAAATACTGTTTCATTAGTCAGATAGCCTGTCTCCTCTAACCCCTCAATCGCTAGATGAGCCGGACTAGAACCTGTAGCGATCGCTGCCTTTTTGAAGCGCAACGTTTTATCTGCCACTTCTACAGTGTTGGAGCTGGAGAAACGGGCATCCCCAAAAAATACGTCCACACCGAACTCTTGTTGAAACCTTTTGGCAGAATCATGAGGGCTAATTTCTGCTCGTACTTGCCGTAGCCGCTCCATCACTCCAGGAAAATCAATCTTGATATCGTGAGCTGTGCCAATCCCAAATCGTCCAGCAGAGCGAATATCTGTGATCGCGCGAGCAGAGCGAATCATCGCTTTAGAGGGTACGCAACCTACATTGGTGCAATCTCCGCCCATTAGGTGTTTTTCAACTAAAGCCACCTTGGCACCCAACAAGCCTGCCCCTGCTGCTGTCACTAAGCCAGCTGTACCCGCTCCAATTACCACAAGGTTATAACAGGCGATTGGTTCAGGGTTGACCCAATCGGCAGGATGAAGATTATCGACCAATGTCTGGTTATACCGATCCATTGGTGGAACGATGATTGGCTCAATGGCTGACTGGTTCATAGATCTTGCTTCTTTCGGAGTTTCTTTGTCAGTGAACAAAAATACCTTAGTTAAATTGTTAGAATTACCAATATTTTCAAAGACTTCTTTACTATAAGTATTGGAACCTAATCTACGGATTGCTCTTTTTACATACTCTACTAAACCGCGAGGCAGCGTTGTCCATACTTTGGAGTTGGCAGAGGCTTTACACGATTTGGGACAGCAGGTTTGTGTCTACGCTTTAGATAAAGATGGCGCTGGTTTTTATCGTCCGCTTCGTTGCGCTTATAAGTTAGTGCCAGCTCAACCTGTGACTGGTGGGATTGATGCCTTGATTGAGCAACGGATTCGGGAGTTTGTCGAATACCTGAATCAGGTTGAACGAATTTATGACTGTTACCATGCTCAGGACTGCATTAGCGCTAACGCGATTGCTGTTCTTAAACAAAGGCATCAAATCCGCCACTTTATCCGTACCGTACACCATATTGAAGACTTCAACAGCCCCTACCTTCAAGACTGCCAGGAGAAATCAATCCGGTATCCAGATCTTTGCTTATGTGTCAGCTCTAAATGGCAAACAGAACTACAGAAGCAATATCAAATCGAGGCATGTCGAGTGACAAACGGTGTCAACACTCAGCGGTTCTCGCCTCACAGGGATGGTTCTGAGACTGCCCTCAAACACCAACTAAGTCTTGATGGTTGGCCAATTTACCTTACCATCGGCGGGATTGAGCCACGCAAAAATTCGCTTGTTCTCTTACAAGCCTTTACTGAAGTGTTGGCACAGTATCCTCAAGCGCAATTGATTATCGCTGGAGGTGCCACTCTATTCGACTATCAAACCTACCGAGAGGAGTTTTTTGCTGCTGCCCATATAGCCGATGTGCCAATTGGCAAGTCACTGCTTTTACCAGGTACTATCTCCGACAACCAATTGCCAGCACTCTACCGCCTGAGTAATGCATTTGTATTTCCCTCACTTAAAGAAGGTTGGGGACTTGTCGTGCTAGAGGCAATGGCTTCCAGTTTACCAGTGGTTACGTCGAATATATCCCCGTTTACTGAGTTTTTATCTGATGCTGATGCCTTACTAATAGATCCTGACTCTGCTAGTGTGATCGCGCAAGCAATGAAGACTATCATCCAAGCTGATGTCGCTAAAGCCTTGAGACAAAATGGTTTGGCAGTATGTGATCGCTATACTTGGAAACACTCAGCTGAGCAGCACCTCATTTACTATCGTCAGCTTATACAATCTCATGCTTAAGAGTTTTTAAAAATCATTTCAAGTGCAGATACAAGTCCAACATAACCCAGAGTCAAGTGTATCCCTGCTGCATCCCATGTAGTAAAAATAAACACTGCAACTGCCACAAGAGCGAGTAAAACTTGAATCAATTTCCCAACTAGCGAACCCACCACAATTCCTACACCAGCTCGCAGTGACAACTTTGCTCTCTCAGCCAACTCCAACTCCCGTCGATAAATAAACTCTCCAGTAATTGCTCCAACTAGCGGTCCCACTATGATACCGAGCAATGGTCCACCAAACGTCAGTGCAGGCAAGAATCCAAGAACTCCAAGCAGTAAACCCACCAACGCACCAACTTGTCCCCACTTACTGGCTCCAAACTGCTTTGCACCCCAAAAGCTGGCTAAAAAATCAATGCCCAAATTGAGTAGCAGAACAACGATAGTCAATCCCAACGGTAAATAAACATCGCTAAAGCCTTGAGTTGCTCCCCAAATCACAATAGCGGCTAACACTAAAATGGTTCCAGGAAAACCTGGGAAGATAGACCCAATTACGCCTGCTACCATGACAGCAACCAATATCCAGTAAAGAACCGTTGTATCCATAAAATACAAATACCTGCTAATCTACCAGCAATGATAGCTTGCAATGGTTGCAGGATGCAGCTTTTACCGCTGTGCGCTGCAGGATGTAGCTACTGGAAAAGCACGCCGGACGAGTGTTCCTGAGTACCCATACCCAGTCTGCCAGGTGGGAAAATCTCCTGACAGCGCTCACCACTTAATGCCATTATCTGCTCGAAGCATAGCTTTAATTTAATCTACTAATTCCTTCATTGTATTATTCAAACTTACTAATTCTTCTTCTATTTCACTTAGTTTCAACCATATATTCTGAGATGGGTTCCTAGTCGTGACTAAAGCTGCACTTACTCTATCAGAAAAAGCTGAGTAATAAGAATAGTATTTCCGTCTTTTTGGTTCCCTTTTTGAAGGATTTATAGCAGTCA
>JAFASY010000114.1 GCA_019244235.1 Chroococcidiopsidaceae cyanobacterium CP_BM_ER_R8_30 | reverse complement strand
CACGCGGATTCATTTCAGTCAACGACCGCCTGGAAACTAACGTACCAGGGATTTGGGCATTAGGTGATATCAATGGAGGGCCACAATATACCCACATGGCATTGGATGATTTCCGTATTGTTAAAGCGAATTTGATTGATGGTGGCAACCGCAGCACGCACAATCGCCTAGTTCCCTCCTGCCTGTTCATTGATCCTGAACTGGCACATATCGGTCTAACTGAAACCACAGCACGGCAGCAAGGATATGCAATTCGAGTAGCGAAGCTGGATGCTTCTGAAGTTCCCAGAGCCAAAACCTCAGGGCAAACCGATGGATTACTGAAGGCGATCGTGGATACTCAAACAGGGCATATTCTTGGTTGCACCTTGTTCTGTCATGCCGCAGGCGAAATGATTTCGACCATACAGATGGTGATGCAAGCAAGGATGCCCTACACCGTTTTACGAGATGGAGTGTTGACTCACCCTACAATGACTGAAGGGTTAAATCTGCTGTTTACAAAGCTATGAGGCAGCAAGTACAAACGCAAGCTAAGGAATTGACTGCAATGAACTCAAATAACGGCATTATCAGCCTACCCAGTCCCTTTTCAGTCACAGAAACCATCGATCGCTTAGTAGCCATCCTACAAACAAAAGGCATCAACATCTTTGCCCGCATTGATCAAAAAGCTGAAGCCGAAAAAGTTGGATTAACTATGCCTCCAACGCAATTATTGCTATTTGGTAATCCTAAAGCTGGAACGCCTTTGATGGTGGCAGAACCCACGATCGCTCTAGACTTACCCCTGAAAGTGCTGGCATGGGAATCAGCTAACGGTGAGGTATGGTTGAGTTACAACGATACCGACTACCTAAAACAACGATTCTCTCTTGCCGATGAGTTGGTCAAAAACATTGCAGTCATTCCATCCCTAGTAGAACAAACGTTGGCTTAGAATCTGTACTTTAGCTTCAACCGCCATTCATCGTCACACCAAACGCCAGTTCGGTGTGACGATGAATGGCGGACAGGGATTAGGCAACTCACAGTTTTATTGACTTCTGCCTAAAACATGGTATGCTTGTACCATGAAAGCATACAAGTATCGGATTTACCCAACTAAAGGACAAGAGAGAGTCCTTAATGCTCTTTTGGAAGAATGTAGATGGCTCTACAACAAAACACTAGAGATAAGAAAGAATGCTTGGGAAGAAGAGCAACGTCAAGTTGACTGGTACGAAACAAAACGGATGATTCCGGTATACAAGAATACTGCTAGACCAACTCTTGGAAAAGTTTACTCGCAAGTTCTGCAAAACGTGACTGAACGAGTTGACCTGGCATTTAAGGCGTTCTTCCGTCGAGTCAAGCAAGGTGAAACTCCTGGATTTCCTAGATTTAAAGGACGTGGTAGATATGACTCAATGACTTATGCTCAAAGTGGATTCAAGATTGAGGGTAACTATCTAGACCTGTCCAAAGTTGGTAGGTTGTGGATGATATTGCATCGCCCTGTTGAAGGTAAGGTCAAGACTTGTACTATTCACCGTTCTTCCACTGGAAAATGGTATGTATGTTTTGCTTGTGACGTTGAGTCTGAAATACTTCCTGCTTCTGATAAAGTCGTAGGAATTGACCTGGGTTTGACACATTTTGCAACTCTCAGCACAGATGAGAAGATTGATAATCCTCGCTTCTTTCGTAAGGAGGAGAAAGCATTAGCTAAAGTACAAAGGAGACTAAGCAAGGAAGAGAAGGGTACACCGGAAAGAGCAAGGAGAAGAAGGCCTGTAGCCAGAGTACATGAAAGAATCCGATGGAAACGTCAGGACTTTACTCATAAGTTAAGTAGGAGATTGGTTAACGAGTTCGGAACTATTGTCTTTGAAGATTTAAATGTCAAGCGAATGATCCTCAATCATTGTTTGGCAAAATCAATTGCGGATGCATCCTGGAGTCAACTAGTAGAGTTCACATCCAACAAGGCGGAAGGTGCTGGTAGGAAAGTGATACTAGTTAATCCACGCAACACAACTAAGATTTGTAGTAAGTGCGGTATTCTAACAGATAAGTCTCTAGCAAACAGAATTCATCAATGTATTTGCGGGTTAAATATTTGTAGAGATTTGAACGCTGCATATAACATTCTCAGGCTGGGGCTACAGTCTGTTGGTTCTAATCCATAGAAGCCCACACCAAACTTTGTTTGGTGCTGGGAGTAGTCACTTCAAGTCCGAATTCCAGCTTAAGTTGGAGCCAATCTTCTATTTTAGGTGGACTGAGCGATCAACCTTTTTATCATACAAAAATCTCAACTCTCAGTGGACAACAAATTGAGATCGCTCGCATATATTAATTTATACAAATGCAGATAGGCAACGGACAAATCAGTTGCAATGATTACCGCAACTGGTATTGTCAACTTAACGTCAAGGAAGAGATAGAATACAAAATCCCTCCTTGATTGTCTGGTTCTGAATACGTGTTCTCGTCACCGCTTTCCTGCTAACATTATCAGCTACTGTGTTTGGCTCTACTACACCTTGCCGCTCAGCTACCGAGACATTGAGAAAATGATGTTGGATCGCGGGATTGAGGTGACCTACGAGTCCATTCGGAAATGGTGCCGGAAGTTCGGACAGTCATTTGCCAAACAAGTGCGGCGTAAACGCCATTATCTCACCGATAAATGGCATCTAGATGAAGTCGCGATCACCGTCAAGGGTTTGCAGTAGGTGACAGCTTCCCTAGCATTGGGCCAACCAAGCAATTAGAAAAGGTAGGGTACTAACCTTTTTGTGCGTTCCTTGTATGCCTCATATTCATCGCCAAATCGATCGAGCAGCATTTGTTCTTCTTTGCCAATTCTGGTAATATAGGCGATGCCAAAACTGATGATACCAGCCCAACCTGCAACCCAATTTGGCAGTAATAAGGCTTGAGCAATGCACCAGAGCAGAATGGAGGTATACATCGGGTGACGCACATGATGATAAACACCATTGGTAATCAAAGTGTGTCCATCTCGAATTTGCAGAGTTGGTGACCAATTCTTACCCAAGTCGTGATGTGATCGCCAGAATAACCAAAGCGCGATCGTAAAGGTGGTAACACCTAATCCATTTATCCAGATTGGTTGCCTGTAGTTTGCAACGTTTAACCAGGAAGAGAAAACATAAATCAACGGCAACAGCAACATCCCGATAAAGATTAGAACGAGAATTAACTTTTCTTGTGATGTTTTGCGGTCATCAACGATTGTATTCTGGCGTTGCTCCTGTCGATAGGGAAACCGAATGACTAAACTCAGTCCGAGTCCTACCATGAACAGTATTTTTAAGGTTAGCGAATTCATCTCACAAGTCTCTCTAAATTTAAGGCAAGTTGGCTATCGTAATTCGCACCAAAACGCCTCGTGTTAAATTTACAGCAGCGTTTCAGGCAAGACATAATTCCACTATAGAGATCGTGCCGACTGCCTGTCTTGCCTGTTCTTCCGAAACTTATTCTCATCTTCCATATCTTTAGAGGCTATAGATGATGAGCTAAAAACTTGTACGCTCTCAAACGCATCTCCTCAGAAAACACATGTTTACCAGGGTAGATTTGCCGTTCAAGATTGCCATTAATAAATGCCGATTTAGCATATTCATAAATGGCTTCGATATTCCTACTCATTCTATCATCATCGGTGCCAAGGATGAGAAGGTTACACGGTTCTACTAAACGCACAATATCTTCAACGTCGCCTAGCTCCAGAAAATTGGGAATCACGTAATCAAACTGTATCTGGACATTATCAGACAACATTTCCTTAAATGTCGTAGAGCCACAATTGCTCACTGAAACCTTGATCCTTTTATCAAACGCTGGTGCAAACAACGCTGTTCTTCCCCCGTATGAATGTCCAATGAAGCCAATTCTCAAGGGGTCTACTTCGGGAAGACTTTGAAGCAGATCGATGCCGACACTGATATCAAATAGCACCTTTGCTAGTAGGGTTTGTCCTTTCATCAACCTCTTGTGAAGTTGGTGAGCGTGATAGAGTATGGGAGCGGCTACGTCTGCTCGTTCTTCAAAGCAAATTGCATCAGGAGCTAGGGTTACATACCCCCGTTCTGCTAGTTCTTTTGCATAGGCTTGGTCAGGTGAGCCAGCAAGCCCAACAACCTCACTTTTGCCAAGAAGCCAGTTATTCCCATGTTGATGAAAACAATAGATTGCAGGCAATGGTGTAAAGCTATCTTTTGGGATACAAAGAAACGCACTAATCGTTTCTCGCAACTCAGCTGAATAAACAATTTTCTTACGAATGAATGTCCCGCAATCTACCTCTTCAATTACATGTAGATCCAGTTCGGTTTTTGTGGGCATTACGCCAAGTAAGGAAAGTAAATCGTCTCTGTTCAAAGTACATTCAGTGTCCTGCCATGCTTTGACTAATGGCAGCAAAGTCAGCATTGGTGGTCACACTCTCATAGACAAACCTGCCACCACTAATCACGACGATCCGATCGGACAGTTTCAGGAGTTCGTCAAGATCTTCACTCACTAACAGCACTGCCACTCCTCGGTTTCGAGCCGCAACAATTTGACCGTGAATGTACTCCACAGCAGCAAAATCAAGACCAAAGCAGGGATTGGCAGCAATCAACAGCTTGATGCGCTCAGAGGAAAGTTCGCGTGCTAAAACTGTCCGCTGCACATTTCCGCCAGAGAGATTACCAACAGGCGTATCTACAGATGGGGTTTTGATGGAAAAGCGGGTGACTAGAGCTTGTGCCATCTGTCGAATCACCCGATGAATAAGTAACCAACCTCCCTTGGCTTGCGGGGGACGGTCAAATGTCCGCAAAGCCAAATTTTCTGCCACACTCATGTTAGGCACACAGGCATTGCGTAGCGGTTCTTCCGGTAGTGAGAAGATTTGATGCCGAAACATCTCGGCTCGCGTCGCTCTGTAGATTTCACCATTAACTAACACCTGCCCAGAAGTTGCCTGACGCTGCCCCGCCAGTACCTCTACCAGTTCCCGTTGACCATTGCCAGAAATCCCAGCAATGCCTACAATTTCTCCGCTATAAATTGTCAAATTAACACCTGCAACTGCCTCCAGCCCATTATCTTTGTTAGCGTGGAGGTCTTTAAGTTGGAGGATAGGAGCTAAAGCTGATGGTGCTACCTTTTCAACTTGTTGTGGTTCCCGCTTCTCACCCATCATCATCTCAGCCATGTCTTGGATACTGAGTTCCTTCACCAATCCATGACCTGCCAACTTGCCTTTACGCAACACAGTAACTTCATCAGCAAATGCCGTCACTTCGCGAAATTTGTGACTAATCATGAGTACGCTCAACCATCCAGTCTGGACCTCAGCTTGCAGTAACCCTAAAACCTCATCAGCTTCTTTTGGGGTCAATACGGAAGTGGGTTCATCTAAGATCAAAATCCGACTCTTGAGATAGAGTTGCTTGAGAATTTCTAGCTTCTGCTTCTGTCCTGCTGCTAGCTGGGCAACGGGAACATCCAGAGGAATTTGGAAGGGAGCTGTCTGCATGAATGCACTTAACTGCTCGTGTTCCAATTTCCAGTTGATCAGGTTGGAGCTATCAAAGCGAGACAATACCAAATTCTCAGCTACCGTCATCGCAGGCACAGAGGTGAAGTGCTGGTAGACCATACCGATCCCATATCTATGAGCATCGCGGGGACTGGCAATCTGGCAGATTTGCTTGTCAATCAGCACCTCGCCTGATGTGGGAGCATAGAAGCCCATAATACACTTGACCAGCGTACTTTTGCCTGCACCATTCTCGCCTAGTAGGGCGTGGAAGGTTCCTGGCTTCAGTGACATAGAAACGCTGTCAAGTGCGAACATCGTTCCAAACTGCTTGGTTATATTGACTACCTCTAGTTCTGGAGGTTGAGCTAGCAAGGACGTAGCCAAGGAGCTACCTCCGGCTGACCTTTGAGCTTGCTCAAGGAAGTCGAGGCGGTTGGGGTCGATGCAATCGACCCCGCCATTCTCCCGGAGGGAACCTCCGGGAGCTGTGGCGGCTTCGCCTTTATCCGCTGTGCCGGAGCCGTCTCCGGCGAAGCCTTGAGTGTGCAGATTTGCTTTGGTCTGGAAGTGGTTTGAGTCTTGAGCTGTATCAATTTGATTTGACATTGACCTGGGTTCCCCTACTCCCTTGAAAATTTAGAGATTGAACAGCAGTGATAAATGCTTCTGAATCCGCGACCGCTCCGAATACACCCCCCTGCATCTTGACCATCTTCAGAGCTGCTAGATAGTTGCCATAGTCGGTTGCACCTGTGCAGTCGGATAGCAAAAGGCATTCGTATCCCCGATCGTTAGCATCCCGCATAGTGGTGTGAACGCAGACATCAGTAGTAATTCCAGTCAAGACGATATTCTGGATGCCTTTACGCCTCAGCAGCAGATCTAGATCAGTTGCATAGAACGATCCTTTCCCTGGCTTGTCAATTACTGTCTCTTCAGGCAGGGGTGCGAGTTCGGGGATAATTTCCCACCCTGGTTCACCTCGCACCAGAATTTTGCCGCAGGGACCAGGATCGCCGATGCCTGCCCCAATCTGACGCGATCGCCACTGCTTATTCTCTGGCAAGTCAGATAGATCGGGTCGATGTCCCTCACGGGTATGCATGACGTGAAACCCAGACGAGCGGGCTACTGCTAGGACTTTACGGATAGGTTCAATCGGAGAGCGAGTCAAAGACAGGTCATATCCCATCCGATCGACATAGCCACCAATACCGCAGAAGTCGGTTTGCATATCAATCACGAGCAGCACGGTATTTTCCGGGCGCAAGTCCCCGTTATAGGGATAGGGATAGGGTTCAGCTGCCACAAAGCATCCCATATTCAGCCTCCACGCACATGCGATACACGACTAGGCGTGGGCAATTCTTCTCCTTGATAAGTTCGCGTGGGCACTGGAAAGCCACAGGCAGTGCCATCTTTATGCATTACCTCATCTTCCCAAGGCAAGCGATAGCAGCCGTTCACTAAATCTTGCATGTAGGTGTACGGACAATCCTGCGCACCCCCTTTCACCGCCACATACCCCCGGTGACCAAACTGATAGATGTTATTTTCCACAGCCCAAAGCCGTCTTGCTTCTTGGACCAATTTAGGTCGAACCTCGGCTGTAATGATTTCATTAGGGCGACTGCTACCCATAACCAGGGGCGTACCATCAAAGTTGACAATCATGCCCTCACCCATCGAGTCAAAGCTACCATCACTACCGCACATACAGACAGATGCTGTGTACATGAGATTGCAGAAGGCATTTGCCTGGTTGGTAATCTGCCAGGAATGACGAATCGGCGCTGTGTAACCAGCTGTCCTCAGCATGATATCTGCACCCTTATAGGCACACTCGCGTGCCATTTCTGGAAACATACCATCATGGCAGATAATCAGGGCTAAAGTGCTGCCGTTGGGACCTTCACAGACGGGAATACCTAGATTACCTGGTTCCCAAGGTTCCACAGGCACCCATGGATGCAGCTTCCGGTAGTAAAGCCTGAGTTCGCCTTTGTCATCAATAATGATGCCACTGTTGTAGGGGAACCCTGACGGATTCAACTCCATAATCGAGAAACATCCCCAGGTATGGTGATTCTGGCAGGCTTGCTGGAATGCATTCACTTCTGGTCCATCTAGGCGACACATAATCTCTGGGTTGGTGTCCATAGACAACCCATGAAGAGAATATTCTGGAAACACAACCAAATCCATCGTTGGCAGATTACGCCGTGCCTTACCAACCATGTAGCAAATCCACTCCGTTTGGGCTGCCAAATCGTCAGGAGTAATCACAGTCGGCAACTGCAGTTGCACTAATCCCATCACCACCCCATCCGGTGACTTATTCAAACCCCCAAGACCACTCATTTCATCCTCCTAATAAATCAAACATTTACTCCCCCATCACCCCACCTCCTCACCTCCCCAGCTTCCAGCATTTTCAGCTCCAGTTATGTGTCAATGACTACTACCCAGGGTACCTGGAGCACCGCGCAAGGTGCGTTTTGGCGAACAGGTCACTATCATGATCGCCAGGGTAAGGATGTAGGGCGAAGCATTAAACAGATAGTAGTAGGATGTCACACCGACAGATTGCAGGGCAGGACCGATAGCTTGGGCACCACCAAATAGCAAAGAGGCATACAAGCACTGCATCGGCTGCCAACGGGCAAAAATGACGAGTGCTACAGCCATTAGCCCTTGACCACCAGAGATGCGTTCAGTCCAGGTACCAGGATAAAAGAGAGATAGATAAGAGCCGCCAACTCCAGCAAGGAAGCTACCAGTGATGATGCACAGCAGCCGGATTTTGAAGATAGAAATTCCCATTGCCCTGGCAGCATCAGGACTGTCACCAACAGCGCGAATTAATAAACCCCAGCGGGTCGATTGGAAAAACCATTGCATCAAGGGGGCGATCGCAACACCAATCAAGAACAAAGGACAAATTTCCAAAGCCGATTGCACTTGGGGCTGACTGCTCCAGGCACCGAACTCCAGGGCGGGCAGTTGGGGCGCTACAGGTTGAATGAAAGGCTTACCAAAGAAAAAGGCAACGCCACTGCCAAAGATAATCATGGCAATGCCAACAGCAATGTCATTAACCTTGGGCTGTAGGGACAAAAAGGCATGAATCGAGCCAAGAACTATCCCTGCTAAGCCAGCAACCAGCACCCCTAACCAGGGGGATTGTGTCACGTAAGAGATAGCATAGGCACTCATCGCTCCCATTAACAGTGTTCCTTCTAGCCCCAAGTTAATCTTGCCGCTCTTCTCAGTCAGACATTCTCCCAAGCTAACGAACAAAAAAGGGGCACTCCCGCGCAACGTACCTGCCGCAATTCCCAGAGGTACTCCCCACCAGCCTAGAGCTTCTGTTGCCATTGATTTTTCTCCTAGTGATTAGTAGATGGGGTATTTTTATAGAGATGTAGGACGCGGAACATATGGGACGGACGGTGGACGGCGAACTGTGGATTGATCCTGAAAAACTCGAAAGCGACCGTAGAGCGATTCGCTGTACAAAACCACCAGAAAGACTAATCCTTGGAAAACCAGAATCGTTGCATCTGGTAGGCTATGAAGCCGCTGCAAAATTCCACCACTAGCGAGAATCCCACCGAGTAAAACTGCGACTAAACTAGCGGCAAGGGGATTGTATCTAGCAACAAACGCGACTAAAATTCCGGCATAACCATAGTTAGCATTGAGTGACTCATTAGCTCGACCCTGTACGGCTGCCACTTCTACCATCCCTGCTAACCCAGCACAGGAACCAGCTAGAAAACAAATTGCTACTGTTAACTTGCCTACAGGCAGTCCAGCGATTCGCGCTGCCCGGATATTACCTCCAATCGTACGAGCAGCGAAGCCAAAAGTGGTGCGTCTCATCAAAAAATAGGTGATCGCACAGGCAATTAAACCGTAAATCAGCCCGTAGTGGACACGGGTTCCTGGAATACTGCCCAACATGTCAAGTGCCGGAATTGGATAGGTAGAGGGCTTATTCAAACTACTAGGATCTCTCATTGGTCCACTTACTAGGTGGTTGAGCAGAGCGATCGCGACGTAGTTAAGCAGCAAGCTACTGATTGTCTCATTGACTGCTCGGTAGTAGCGTAGTGCTCCCACTGCCCCAATCCAAAGACCACCGCAGACGATACCAGAGATTGCCATAGCAAGCTGTACAACTGTGGGAGGAGCACTAGATATCGCTAGCCCCACTGCCACAGCTCCTATACCGCCAATGACAAAAGCACCCTCATTACCGATAATCATCAAACCCAACTGTGCCGGAAGCGCCGTACATAGGGAAGTCAGCATCAACGGGGAAGCCCGAATGAGAGTGTTTTGGAAGGAAAACCAACTGCCGAATGCTGCCTTGTAAATCGAAGCGTAAACTCCTAAGGGATCGGCACCTGCGAGCGCACAAAAAATGCCAAACAATACTAATGAGAAGAAGATGGCAGCGATGGGAATACAAACTGCTTCCAGTGTCCCACGCCAGTGATAATGGTTAAGCATAAAGTATGAAGATTTCTAAGCATTACCAACAACGCCAGCAACGAGCCAATTCATCTGTTCTAAGGTTCTATCCTGCTGTTTGTAAGCCTTTCCTACAGGAATGACAACTTTACCTGTGTTATCTTTTATCTCACCCTGGTAAATCACCAAGCTATTGTCCTTGAATTTTGCTTTAGCTATGTCAGCATCTTTCTTAGCTGTGGCGCTGACGGCTGGACCGTAGGGCGAAAGCTTCACATAGCCTGCCTTCAAACCACCACGTACTATGTGTGGGATACCTCCATTCATTAATGTCTTGCCGCTATGAATCATTTCGGCATAGTTAGTATAAACAGTCGTCCAATCCCACTCTGCACCTGTTAGATATCCTTTAGGCGCTAGCTTAGCTTGATCGGCATGGTAACCACTACAGAAAATGCCACGTTTCTCAGCTGTTTCCATGACAATCTTGGGGCTGTCTACATGACAAGTGATGACATCAATTCCTTGGTCAGCCATGCTATTAGCTGCCTCTGCTTCTTTAACAGGTAAAGACCAATCTCCAGTAAAGATCACCTGAGTTGTAATTTCTGGTTTGACACTACGTGCGCCTAAGGTGAAGCTATTGATATTGCGAATGACCTGAGGGATTGGTTTAGCTGCAACGAAACCTAACTTGCCAGTTTTGGAGGTATGACCAGCTACAATACCTGCTAGGTATTGAGCTTCGTCTATATAACCAAAGTAGCTACCCACATTCTTCGGGTGCTTTCCCTCTTGATACAGTCCGCCACAGTGAAAAAATTGAACGTCTGGGTATTTGGGAGCAATTGTCAGAATATGCTCGAAGTACCCAAAGGATGTGGGAAATAAAACCTTTGCCCCATCCTGCTCAATCATATTTCGCATTGCTTCTTCTACGTCCGTGGTCTCAGGGACACTGGCTTGCTCCTCAGTTTTAACCCAAGAGAGTTTGGCAACTCCCACTTCGCCTTCGTGATGAGCCTGGTTATAGCCATAGTCATCTTTAGGACCAACATAGATAAATCCTATCTGTAACAGTTTGCCTGATGCAGTACTTGAGCTAGCTTGGCTCTCGCTAGTAGGAGTGCATCCAGTCCAAAGACGTGAGGTGACGCCAAACGCCGCTGTAGCTAAAACCCCCCGCATAACTCGACGACGGGGTAAATATAAAGACCTGCCTGGATTCACTGTCTAACTCTCTTTTCTCTAAGGATGTGGTTCTCTTCCCCGTAGAAGCCGGATGAAGGATGCATTTGATTTTTAAGCTTTGCACTTATTGCAGAATACATTAGCAGTATTAAGCAAATTTTAGGTAAAAAAAAATTCAAGAATGATGACAAAAAACAGAATAATGTTGTCTAGGATACAAAATGAATCATGTTGATGTTATCAAGTTTTATGAAAAACAAATATTAATATTCCCCCTGCAAAGTCTGTTTTAAACTCCTGTATACGAATGTCAACCCTTTGCAATTTTCTTGCGAAGAATCATGAATTTTGGTAATACAAGGATCAGTCTTGCTGAGTTTACTGTGAACTAAGTTTATTTGACAATGTCAGGTTGATTATTATTTAAAAATTAAACTATTTAGCATGGAATAGTTCTTTTAATCTTCAAGAATTTTTCTGTCTTCAATATTTTTTTGCAACACAACCTCGGTAAGTAGCAGAGATGGTGAACGAGCAGAGTTTGGAGATCCATTAACAACAGTATGGTCTATAATTAGACAAGCGTTGCCGTCCTCACTTGTCGTCAATCAGGCAGAAAATCGGCGACGAGATGCCTATGGCATTGTACCGATGAAGGTTGGTTGGTAGGGCAAGTGCTTAGCTAGTCACAAATGCCGTCGGAGCCGCTCACATTTCCACTAGAATAAGACGATGACCGATAGGAGATTAGCCTTGAGTGTTGGCAGAAAAGTCACCAGAAGTACCTGGCTGCTCTCCTACGTGTCGCGTTACTTTATGATGTCCTCCTGAGTGATGTTGGGATGCCGGACATGGATGGGTATGTGCTCATGCAACAGGTCAGAGCATTGCCGCCTGAGCAAAATGGGCTTGTGTTGGCAGAGGTTTTAGTGCAGGCGATTACCACGCTATTGAGGAGCGATCCATGACGCACGAATCAACTGTACCCAGCACTGCCAGTTTTCTCCAGGGCGGCGGCGAAATGGGTGCACGAGTCCGAGCATATGACTGGTCGCAAACGTCACTTGGTGCGCCAGAGCAGTGGCAACAGAGTTTGAAAACTGCCGTGCGTATTATGCTCACGTCTCGTCAACCGATGTGGGTGTGGTGGGGTGAGGATCTGATCAACCTTTACAATGATGCCTACAGAACGATCCTTGGTGGCAAACATCCCGAAATGCTAGGACAACCTGCCTCTGTGGTCTGGCACGAGATTTGGGATCAGGTAGGTCCCAGAGCAGAATTAGTGATGTTTAAGAATGAAGCCACCTACGATGAATCACTGCTGCTGATCATGGAGCGCAACGGCTACCCGGAGGAAACCTATTACACCTTCTCCTACAGCCCGATTCCCGACGATCAGGGGGGGACTGGTGGCATTCTCTGCGCCAACACCGACAATACGCAACAAGTGATTGGGGAGCGTCAGTTAACTCTGTTACGGGAACTGGCAGCGAAGACTGCTGATGCACGGACATTTGATGAAGCCTGCACCCTGAGTGCGAAGTGTCTAGAAACCAATCCTTACGATCTGCCATTTGCCATGATTTACTTGGTCGATTCTGACCAGCAGGTTTCGCTGGCAGGAACTAGCGGGATCGAACGCGGGCATCTCCTCACGCCTGAAACGGTTGTGCTCGATCAAGATTCAACTTGGTGCTTTAGTGAGGCGATCCAATCCCAGCAGCCCGTACTCGTGTCAGACTTAGCCCGGTATGTGAACGAGCTACCCACAGGGGCATGGCAGCAAGCACCCCATCAAGCCGTTGTACTGCCGATTGTGGCATCAGGAAAAACTGGAAAAGCGGGAATTTTACTCGTCGGTCTTAACCCATTCCGGCTATTTGACGACAACTACCGGGGATTCCTCGATCTGGTGTCAGGTCAGATTGCTGCCAGTATTGCCAATGCCCAAGCATATGAGGAAGAACGCAAACGAGCAGAGGCATTTGCAGAACTCGATCGCGCCAAAACGGTCTTCTTCAGCAACATCAGCCACGAATTTCGGACCCCACTCACCTTAATGTTGGGACCCACTGAGGATGCCTTGAGCGATCTAGCCGATCCCCTCTCCCCTACTCAACAAGCACGAATTGAAATCGTGCAGCGCAATGGACAACGGCTACTGAAACTCGTCAATACCCTACTTGACTTTTCTCGGATTGAGGCAGGGCGGGTACAGGCAGTTTATGAACCAACGGATTTAGCAGCGTTTACCGCAGAATTGGCAAGTATCTTCCGTTCCGCGATCGAACGAGCAAATATGCGTCTGCTTGTCGATTGCCCACCCCTACCCGAACCAGTGTATGTTGATCGGGAAATGTGGGAAAAGATCCTCCTCAACTTACTATCTAACGCCTTTAAGTTCACGTTTACAGGGGACATCTCGATTCACCTGCAATGGCAGGACAGCCACATTCAGTTAGCCGTGCGAGATACAGGAATTGGCATTCCTGCCACAGAATTACCCCACTTGTTTGAACGATTTCACCGAGTGAAAGGGTCACAGGGACGCAGCTTTGAGGGATCGGGCATTGGATTATCGCTCGTTCAGGAATTGGTGAAACTGCATCAGGGCACTATCGAGGTTGCCAGTGTGGAAGGGGAAGGCACCTGCTTTACGATCGCCATTCCTACCGGGACGGCTCATCTCCCTCAAGATCGGATTCGTGCCACTCATACCTTAACTTCAACGGCATCGGGGGCAAATGTTTACGTGGAAGAAGCTCTGCGTTGGTTGCCTGAAGCAGGGAATGGGGAATGGGGAATGGAGAATGAATACTTCCTACCCTCACTTCCTCCTGCCACTGCCGCCCACATTCTCCTTGCCGACGACAACGCTGATATGCGGGATTACATCAAGCGACTGTTAGGTCAGCAATACGAGGTGGAAGCGGTGTCAGACGGTATGGCTGCTTTAGCGGCTGTCCGTCAGCAGGTTCCAGATTTGGTCCTCACGGATGTGATGATGCCACAACTCGATGGGTTTGGCTTATTGCAAGCACTTCGAGCCGCTCCGCAAACCAGAGAAGTGCCAATCATCCTGCTGTCTGCTCGTGCGGGAGAAGAGGCACGAGTGGAGGGATTAGCAGCAGGAGCCGATGATTATCTGACCAAACCCTTTTCTGCCCGTGAGTTAATGGCACGAGTGGAGGCAAGTCTGAAACTAGCACAACTGCGACGAGAGGCAGGAGCCGCCCTGCGGGAGTCCGAAGAAAGATATCGCATGCTGTTCGAGTCGATTGACCAAGGCTTCTGCATTATTGAAATGATCTTTAACGATGCTGATCAACCGATCGATTACCGTTTTCTAAGCGCGAATCCTGCATTCGACAAGCAGACAGGCAGGGAAAATGTGTTGGGGAAAACGGTACGCGAAATCGCATCGCAGCACGAGGACTATTGGCTTGAGATTTATGGCAACGTTGCTGTAACGGGCGAAGCGATCCGATTTGAAAATCGTGCCCAAGAATTTCAGCGCTGGTATGAAGTTTACGCTTTTCGGGTGGGGGAGCCAGAACTCCGGCGAGTCGGCGTTCTATTCAACGACATTAGCGAGCGCAAACAAGCTGAGGCAGAACGGGAACAACTCCTTGCCCGTGAGCAAGCCGCACGAGAACAAGCCGAGCAAGCTAACCGCATTAAAGACGAATTTCTCGCTGTGCTATCTCATGAGTTGCGATCGCCACTCAATCCGATTCTGGGTTGGTCACAGCTCTTGCAAAATGGCAAACTAGACGCAGCAAAGACCAAGCAAGCGTTAACTACGATCGAACGCAATGCCAAACTGCAATCGGAACTCATTGAAGATTTGTTGGATGTTTCCCGGATTCTACAAGGCAAACTCAGCCTCACCATCAGTCCGGTCAATCTGGCAACAACCATTCAAGCAGCGCTCGAAACCGTGCGTCTCGCAGCAGAAGCTAAGTCAATTCAGGTAGAGCTTACCCTTAACCCTGAAGTTGGGCAGGTTTTGGGCGATGCAACTCGCTTGCAGCAGGTTGTGTGGAACTTGCTTTCCAATGCAGTGAAATTTACACCCGCAGGCGGTCAGGTGGCAGTGCGATTAGAACAGATTGACGAAGCTCATAGCGTTGCTCTGCCGACCGACCACCGAATCAATTCCAGGTCGCAAGCGGCAGTGCCTTCCGCACCCGGAGGCTCTACAAGTGAGAACGTTGACCATCAAGCTCAAATCACGGTGAGTGATACCGGAAAAGGGATTGCTTGTGACTTCCTACCCCACG
>JAFASY010000129.1 GCA_019244235.1 Chroococcidiopsidaceae cyanobacterium CP_BM_ER_R8_30 | reverse complement strand
AAGCCAATCTCTCCGACCCAATTCCAACCCCCGCACCAACAATCCCAAATGCGCCGCATTAAAAATCGCATCTGCCCGACTCACGTCTCCTGGCAACACCCGTCGTGCCTCCAGAGTCGAAAGCTCAAAATCCGGAATCGCCACCACTGGCACAACATCAGAATGCCAACCCACATCACAAATCACCCACCCCACTTGGCGCTCTAACGCGCTTCGCTGGGGGCATCTCTGTGGTAATTCACCAGAATTCCTCACTACCAACCGACACCCCCCCAACAGCGCCGGAACCACATTATCCGGGTGCCCTTCCAAAGCGATCGCCAGCTCCATCACCTCCTGGTCACTAAGAGGTGTCCCAGCCAGCTGATTTGCCCCCACCAAACCACCCACAATCGCCGTCGCCGAACTACCCAAACCCCTTGCTAACGGCACATTCAGCTGAATCTCAATCTGCACTGGTGGAGGCAGCTGACCCAACCGTTCATAAAACTTGACAAACGCCTGATATAGCAGATTACTCTCATCTGTCTTCACCAAATGAGCCTCAGCCCCTGTAGCCGTTATCTTAACCCGCTCGACACCACCAGCATCAAGTCGAGTGAACTTGAACTGGTTGTACAAGGTTAAGGCAGCTCCAATACAGTCAAAACCAGGTCCCAGGTTAGCTGTTGTTGCTGGAACAGTAACAGTCGTAGTCATCTAAAAGTCATCGTGATCGCCAATCGCCCGTTGCATTTTCTCCAGCATCTCCGCCACTAGCATCACTCCCAGCTCCCCGGAAGCACGGGTGCGGATACTCAGACTGTTCGACTCCACTTCCTTTGCTCCCACAACCGCCATGACAGGGATTTTCTCTTTCTCAGCATTGCGAATCAACTTACCCAATCGCTCATTACTGGCATCTGCCTCAGCCCGGATACCGAGTGATCGCATTTTGCTGGCAACTGTTTGGGCAAAGGGTAACTGAGCCTCACTCACTGGCAGCAATCTTACTTGCAAGGGAGCCAACCATAAGGGAAAATCTCCAGCATATTCCTCAATTAAGATCCCAATTAATCGTTCTAGTGAACCGAAAGGTGCCCGGTGAATCATCACTGGACGTTTACGAGTGCCATCTTCCGCCACATACTCTAAATCAAACCTCTCTGGCAGGTTGTAATCCACTTGCACTGTACCGAGTTGCCACTCCCGGTCGAGAACATCGCGGACAATAAAATCTAGTTTGGGACCATAGAATGCCGCTTCCCCAATGCCCTCAAAGTGTTCCATTCCTAGAATTTCTACAGCACGACGGATAGCACTTTCCGCTTTGTCCCAAGCTTCATCAGAGCCAATATATTTATTTGAAGCCGGATCGCGAAAACTGAGTCGCGCCTTAAAGTTCTCTAGTCGCAGACTCTTATTTACCGACAGAATCAGATCGACTACGTTGAGAAATTCGCTATCTAACTGCTCTGGCGTCACAAATAAATGAGCATCATCTTGAGTGAAGCCTCGAACTCGCGTCAGTCCGCCCAGTTCACCCGATTGCTCGTACCGGTATACAGTACCAAATTCCGCCAACCTTATAGGCAAATCCCGATAGGAACGCAACTCACTCTTATATATTTGGACGTGAAAAGGACAATTCATAGGCTTGAGGACAAAGCTCTCATCCTCAGAATCACCCATCATGGGGAACATGTCCTCGTGATATTTTTGCCAATGACCTGAGGTTTTAAACAGGTCAACTCTACTAATATGCGGGGTGACTACTGGCTGATATCCCCGTTTAAGTTGTTCCTGCTTCAAGAACTCTTCTAGGGTTGAGCGCAGTACCGTTCCCTTTGGCGTCCATAATGGCAATCCTGGTCCCACTAGATCGCTAAAAACGAATAGTCCCAGTTCCTTGCCCAGCCGTCGGTGGTCTCTTCTGAGCGCCTCTTCCTTACGACGTTTATACTCAGCCAACTGCTCAGGCGTTTCCCATGCCGTAGCGTAAATTCGCTGTAATTGTGCCCTAGTTTCATCTCCTCGCCAGTAAGCCCCAGCAACGCTTTCTACTTCAATCCCCTTAGGGTTCAGCTCACTGGTATTTTCTACATGAGGACCAGCACACAGATCCCACCATTCGTTGCCCAAGTGATAGATCGTGATAGGTTCCTCAATACCTTCAAGGATTTCTAGCTTGTAGGGTTCATTAATGTCTCTGATTCGGCGTTCAGCTTCCTCACGGCTTACCTCCTCTCGAATCACCGGAAGCTTGCGGTTAATGATTTTCACCATCTCTTTCTGGATGGCTTTCAGATCGCTTTCTGTAAACGGCTCCGGATTGTCAAAATCGTAATAGAACCCGTTTTCAATCCAAGGACCAATGGTGACTTGCGCCTTGGGAAACAGCTTCTGCACCGCCATAGCCATAACATGGGATGCTGTGTGACGAATTTTCTTTAAAGTTTCAGATTCGCTGGTTCGCGGCAGATATACTTTATCAGGCTGCTCTTCTGGTGGGAACGCTGAATTTTCTGATTTAGGCATCGACTGCTGAACCATTGGAAATGTATTAAGTAAAAGCGATTGATTCTGGAGTAATACTTCTATGCTACGTTATTCTCCCACACACGGCACTGTTAGCAAATATCAATGATTTCTCTTGCGGTTAACCAAGAATTGTTAAGAAACGTAAATCACGCTAATATTGGTTTAGGAGAATAGAAATCTGTTTTTCATTTATGCTTAACTCAAACCTGCCTGAGCCTGAGTTACTCAAAACGGTGTTGCAACCGCTATTAGAAGACTATAAGTATTGGTTTGGGCGATCGCGCTCAATGCTTGAAACTGAACGACTCTCCTTCCTCAGCATTGAGCAGCAATCTAACTTACTAGAGCGAGTCAGGCAAGCGCAGCAGGAAGTCAGCACAGCTCAGATGCTATTTAAAGCGACAGGAAGCCAAGTTGGTATAGATATGGCGACACTGATGCCATGGCACAGGTTGGTGACGGAATGCTGGGAGGTAGGGATGCGGTTCCGCTCTGAACAAGCCACGCGATAAGAAATTAAACGACCAGGTCGGAGAACAACGAGATGTTACATCTACTTTACATTCTGGCTTTTACCACCCTTGCCCTGATAGCTGTCAGTAATTTGATTCGGAACTTAATGATGTTCAGTATGGAGCGTGACCGGAGTTATCCTGCTGTGCGATCGCCAATGACAAGTCCAGGCAGCTACCCACGTTTTTCATCTTCAGCACAAGCGGCATCACATCCCGAGTTGTTAGATACAACAGGTAACTTGACCAAAGACCCACTGCTAGTCGTACGTTTTGAAGAAGATGTGCGTGCCCAACTAGATGCTTTGTATAACGCTTCGCCTGAGTCCAAGAATGAGCAAGGGGAGTAGAAAAAAGGGGGACTCCCCCCGCTCTCCTCTCATCTCGCCACTTGAATTTCCTCTCCTCTGCTCTCTTCAAGGCTCTTCTCAAGTGCCGCTAGCAGTTCAGCCCAGTGTACGCCTGCCAAACTCTGGTGCACCACATGAGCTGCTCCAACTCGCTCGACTGGTCCGAGTCCGAGTACCCACATCTTGCCTGCTTTAGCTGCTTCCACACCAGCAGATGCATCTTCTACCACTAGGCATTGCTCTGGTGCGATTTCAAGTTGCTTAGCTGCATGCAGGAATACATCAGGAGCAGGTTTAGGTCGCTCCACGCTGTAGCCATCAGTAAGCACATCGATTTGGTTACCAATACCCAGTCGTTGGATGACTGCACGAGCGTTCTTACTGGACGAACCGATAGCAATTTTGATACCTGCATCCCGTAGTTCATCCAACAACGCTTCTGCTCCTGGAAGTAAATTAGCTGGGGTAAGGTTCTGGATGAGATGCTCATAATAGCTGTTCTTACGCGCCATCATCTCTTGGAGTTCAGCTTCCGTAACCTTTCGCTCACCAAGAATTTGTAGTAACGAATCCTGACGTGATAAACCCCGCAACCTTTCGTTAGCTTGTCGATTGAAAGGAATGTCCTCTTCATTAGCTAGCTGCTTCCAGGCTTGGTAGTGCAATTCAGACGTATCGGTTAGTACCCCATCCAGGTCAAAGATGACGCCTTGGATGGCGAGATGGGGTGACGGGGTGACAGGGTGATTTTCAGTTCTATTCTCCAACTCCATGGTTCTCACCTCAGTTGCGTCCTTAGTTCTTACTAGCTCAAACTCATGCCACTGATTGCGCCAGCGGAGCTTGAACTGCAGGCGTGTCCAGCTATTCGGTAAATGTGGGTTTTCTACAACTGGTCCTGTTTCAGTCAGACGGATACCAGCAAAACCGAAGACAACTGCCTGCCATACTCCACCCGTAGAAGCAGCATGAATTCCTTCCCCAGCGTTGCCTCGCACATCTTCTAAGTCTACCAGTGCTGCCCGCATAAAGTGTTCATATGCCTCTTGGCTTTTATCTAGGTCACAAGCCAGGATAGCGTGGATAGCTGGACCAAGTGAGGAGCCATAGGTATGGTCAGTACGACGAGTGTAGTAGTCCCAGTTGCGCCGTAGTGTCTGACGGTTATCGCGGTCGGGAAACAACTTTAGAGGAGACTGACGTAGTAGATAGAGGAGCATCAACACGTCGGGCTGCTTCAGCACCTGACGTTGATTAGCACCCTCAACACCTAAGATAGCTTGCATTGACTGAGTACGCTGCTTGTAGTCATCCCAGTTAATGTCTTCTAGGTCAAAGAAGCCAGCAAATTGTTCTATTAGACCAGTTTGCGGATTGTGCAGCACCAACATGTGGCGGGTGATATGAGCCCAGCGTTTCAGTCGCTGTGGCGTCAGGTCTAATTTACGCTCCAAAGCAGCCGCCTGTTCAGGTTCCTCGTGGCGCAACCACTCTAGTACAGACAGGGCTGTCTCTAAGTGCCACTGAGCCATCCGGTTAGTGAAGGCGTTATTGTCTACTCGTTCGTGGTTCTCATCAGGACCAATAACGTCACGAATTTCGTAATAGCCACGAGTTGCATTCCACTCGACACGGCTACCCCAAAAAACGGCTGTATCGAGGATGAGTTCAGCCCCATAAGAGCGCATCCAGTTATCATCACCTGTTGCTTGCCAGTACTGCCAGGTAGCATAAGCGATGTCAGCGTTGATGTGAAGTTCAATGTCACCACACCAAATTCTTATCGGTTCACCATCCGCACCAGTCACCCAACGAGGAGTGACTTCATCGCCAGTGCTAGCACTCTCCCAGGCAAACACTGCGCCTTCATATCCAAGTGACTGAGCTTTGCGCCTTGCACCTTCTAGGGTGTGGTAACGGTAGGACAGCAAGTTACGTGCCAAGAGCGGTTGAGTCAAGGTCAGAAAGGGAGCAATAAAAATTTCTGTATCCCAAAAAATATGACCCCGGTAAGCAAAGCCAGAAAGGGTTTTAGCTGGAATGCTGACCCGTTCATCGTGACGCGGCGCGGCAATCAGCAGTTGAAACAGGTTATACCGAATGGCTCTTTGGGCAGTAGGGTCGCCGTCTATTACAACATCACAGTCTTGCCACAAATCGTCCCAAATAGCTCCATGAGCTGCTAGCAGGATTGGGTAACTGGGTAAACTTTCTAGGCTTTCCTGTGCGGCTTGGGCTGGCGCACTAACCTCTCGTGAAGTAAAGACAGTAACTATCTTTTCTAACGTTACGGTTTGTCCAAGTCGAGCTTTAAAGGTCGCGCTCAGAGTTGGTCGATCTCGACCTCCTGTCGTTTGTACTAATGCCTCTGGCTCTGTACAAGTTAGCTGAGTTGCCATGCCCAGCTCAGTTCCAGACTGCAAACATCGCAGGTGCAACCAAACACGGTTATCTATTCCACCTTGGTTCAACCATTCCCAGTGCTTCACACCCTGGTTATCTGGATCGCCATTGAGGCTAGCCTCAACCTCAATCGCCCCCTCAAAGTCTACAGGTGTAACTTGGCAGCGGAGCATCAGCACGTGATTATCTGCCATGCTAGCCGTTCGCTCAAAGTGGAGGTACAGCGTATGACCAGCTGGGCTACGCCATAGCACGTCGCGACTCAATAATCCCCAACGCAAGTCTAGCTGGCGCTGGTAGTTGAGTATCTGACCTTGATCAAAGCCAAAGCGTTCGCCTGCAACCACGAGTTTCAGCGGTAGCCAGTCAGGGCAGTTGACCAATTCGGTGTGCATCACAGACACATCGTCATACACACCATGGATGAAAGTGGCTGGGAGGGCACCAGGATAACCTTCCTCAAAAGTACCGCGCGTGCCCAGATATCCGTTGCCTATGGTAAAAAGAGTTTCTTTGTGATGCAGTTTGGAACAGTCAAACTGCGTCTCGGTAACGGTCCAACCGATTTGCTCCATGACTAGCCTATCTCATTAAGTGTATAACACAATACAGAATTCTCTATCAGTGACCCTGAGAAATCTAACTTCTGAGGCACAAATATGAAAAACGATGGAAAACGACACAAAAAGCAACAAAAAGCAAACTAGCCGTTAAGCTTCAATGACGACCCGGAGGTTGCCACGCTTTTTGGCAACGCGACAGGCCGTCGTACTACCAGAACGCTCAAATTCTAAATCGAGCATGGTAGTACCAACACGCAAATTATGCATTGACAAGCGGTTAAGCGATTCTGGTAAGGCAGGATCGATGATCCGCAGGCAATTACTGGGAGCATCGGGTACCAGATTGACCATCATTTGTAACAGCTGAAAGATACTGCCAGTCGCCCACGCTTGAGGTGAGCAGGCGACAGGATACTGTACTGGATCGCTGCCTTCGGTGCGCTCGTATCCGCAAAAGAGTTCTGGTGGACGCTGATAGGGTTGATGGTGCGTCATGTCCAGTAAGCCTTGGGAGAGTTCTAACGCTTGATCGGTTAACCCTAGCGAGCGTAACCCCAGGGCGATCAGGGAGTTGTCGTGAGGCCAAACTGAACCTATATGATACCCCATGGGGTTATAGGCTGGTGACAGGCTACTCAAAGTCCGAATGCCCCAACCACTGAACATATCTGGAGCTCGCAGTCGCTCGGCAATATAGTATGCTTTTTCTGGTGTAAGAATTCCTAAATGCAGGCATTGGCCTGGATTCGAGGTAATACTGTCTACCTGATTGCCCTCTCCATCTAGCGCTAGGGCACAAAAATCTTGCTCTCTTAGCCAAAAGTCTCGATTAAAACGGTCTTTGAGATTTCTTGCCTCCTCTTGCCACCGCTCTACTAAGTCGATTCGCTTTTTCATCCGAGCAATTTCAGCTAAGCGCACTTTAGCAGCATAGACATAGGCTTGCACTTCGCATAGGGAAATCGGTCCTGTGGCTATTTCACCCTTACGGTTGACAATACAGTCACCAGAGTCTTTCCACCCTTGGTTAGCTAAACCGCGTCGAGATTTACGTTGGTAGCTTAGGTAGCCTGTTGCTTGACAATTTCGGTCAATCCAATCCATTGCCGCCAACGCATTATGCCACATTCGCTCTAAGGTTTCATGGTCATGAGTCCAAACAAAGTATTCCGCATAGAGCATGATCCATAGAGGTGTGGCATCAATGGTGCCATAGTACGGCGTGTGGGGGATTTCATGACAACGAGCCATTTCTCCTTGCCGCAGTTCGTGCAAAATCTTGCCTGGTTCCTCTTCTCGCCACTCATCGTCTGTTTTACCTTGATAGGCAGCCAAGAGGAGCAGCGTTTCGCGGGCAATCCCCGGGTTAAGCATCAGCATTTGTGAAGCGGCAATCAGAGCATCGCGCCCAAACAATGTGCTAAACCATGGCACCCCAGCTGAGACTGTTTTGTACTTACCAAAAGACTGACGTAGCAAGTAAAGGTCTTGTTCTGCTCGTTCAATGATTTGATTAAAGGTCGCTGAGTCTGAGCGAATCCGGGTAATTTGTTGACACCAGTTGTGTTCTTCCGAAAGCTCAGCCGCTCTAGCCTGTACTAGGGTCGTGGGAGCATTGATAATTGAGCTGCTCTGATTATTAGTTAGCATCCTCAGTCGATAGCCCAACTTCCTAGTTTCGTGGGAACTTAGCTCAAGCTGCCAAATTGCTGTGTAACCTTTAAAACAGTCTGGCTTACAATGCTGAAACTGAATACAAGATTCCATTAAGGAGCCATCTAGACCTTGGTAAGCCAGAGTTAACTCCTCATGCGGTTCTGAGGGTGTTGCTGCTTGAACAAGACGTAAGAGCTTTCCTCTTTTTTCTCGATGGAAGCCCCTGATTTCAAACAGATCAATAAAATCTGCATTGAAGCTGAGACTCAGTTCGAAACTCACATGGGTTGTACTGTAGTTAGAAATTGTTATCTCTTCAAATAGCGCCCCATTTAGGACAAGTTCCCTTTGAATTCCTAAAGTCTCAGCTCGCAAGCGTTCTTCAATTGGGGGATTCGTACACAGAACTGAAAGCAAAAAACCTTTGTCTGCAGTGCTGTTGAGCAGTACAGGTGATCGCCCAGCAATCTGTAGTTCTAGGCGACTCAAAAACCGAGTATCGCCACAATATAAGCCCATACTAGCTGTATGGTCATCTATTGAACAGCCAGAAATGTTTCCCAATGTGTCTGTTACCAAAAACACATCGTCATCTTTGATTGTGAGCGTTGGTTGAGGTCGTTCGCTCAACACACAGGGCCACTCAGGTATGGGCAATTCTTCTGCGGGGATAAAGTCTTTACCGTCTAGTGAAATCCTGTCTAGTGTTGTTAGTGTTTCCGGTGTCATTCCAAAGATTACCGCTCCAAAATTAGTTCGCTAGTCGCCATATTAGGCGCTTACAACATTGAGGCTATCAACAACCTGGTCAAGCAAAAATACTTATATTAGCCACTAAAAGCCGTAGGGGAAAGCCCTATCAACTTTTGAGCTAAATTTAAAATCACAAATTCATAAATCTAAATCACATCGCCAACGATTCTAGTCTTTAGTAACGTCTAATTCTCGTCTTTGCACCCAAATATAAGGAACTTTTAGCATTCTGTAGATAACAGTGTGGCTGAGAATATATTTACTATTGTAAATAAATTTAATCTAGATGTGCAGATTATTTAGCGTGATACGAAGAGGACAAGGGGGCCCTTGTCCTCTTGTGGTTAACCAGAAATTACCTGAAAAACCTTTTCATACTCATTCGTCATTGATTGAACACTAAAGCGGTTTACAACGTAGTCCCGACAGGTCTGTCTATCTAATTTCATAGCATCTGGGACAGCATCAGTCATTGTTTCTAGGGAGTAGCAGACAAAGCCCGTCTTGCGATGGGCAATCACCTCTGGCACAGAACCAAGTCCCATCCCAATTACGGGGGTACCTGCTGCCATTGACTCAATCATGACTAGCCCAAAGGGTTCTCGCCAGGTGATGGGGAATAAAGTGACAGTTGCTTGACCTAGCAACTCTACCTTTTGTTTGTGAGAAACTTCGCCGAGGTACTGAATTTGCTCACCATCAATCAAAGGCTTGACCTGTTCCTGATAATAAGCTCGATCAACGGCATCAATCTTGCCAGCCATTTTTAATGGATATCCAGCAGCACAAGCGATTTTGATTGCCTCTACTGGTCCTTTTTCTGGAGAAAATCGACCAACGAAGGCGAGATAAGGTGGTTGTGCTGGCTCAGGAACGAAAGGATAGGCAGTTGTATCAATGCCATTGTAGACAGTATGAACATAGTTCAAGCCTAAACGGGGTTCTCGTTGTGCTTCGCTAATGCTAATGTAGGGCTGCCAAGCAAAATGCCGGAACATCTTCTCGTTGTCTGGAGTGAAGACACCATGCATTGTGTGTACTGTTGGTGTTTTCACAAAACTGGTGTAAGGCAGTGCTGCGCAGCCAACATGAGAGTGAATGATATCAAAATGATTTGCATGTTGATAGACATCAGTCAGCATCATCTGCTCGTAAAGTCCTGGCTCTTTGATCTCCGGGTCAAGCCGCAGAGCTTGGTCATGCACTGACTTGAGTTGTCCGAGCGTAACTGAGTCGCCCGAAGCAAACAGAGTCACTTCGTGACCACGTCGGACTAATTCATCTGTAAGGAGGCTGACAATAAGTTCAATGCCACCGTAGCGAAAGGGGGGAACTCGCTCCCATAAAGGAGCAACTTGGGCGATTTTCATGGAAGGTGTACAGAGAAAATAGCAAACGATAGTAGACGAACTGACCTTTAGGTCTGCTACTAGAGCGTTTTCAGTCGGCATTGACGAGCAAGAGTGCTATCAATTCCTACTCAAGTAGATATATCAGTTTAAAGTTGCTATCCAGCATATTAGCCTAGTTTGTTGAATTTCCCCCTGTCTTCCCTCTCTCCCCCTGCCCCCCCTGCTCTCTTCCGGGTAGGATAGGTTGATAGGGAATCTTCGGTATTCGATGACGGCGAAGAGACTTGACATGTCAGGTAAGTGATTGAAACAGATAGCCATGAGCATTTCGACAGTTTCCGTGCTGAGCGAGCTGATGCAAACCCTGCCTCGACTGCGGCCTCAAATTTACTTCAAAGCATCTTTGACCGCACTTTCTCATGCAATGGAAGACCAGGTGTTAGCCTCTTCTGAGCAGCCTTTACTGATTGCCAGTTTTCAACGGGAGCGTTTTTATCGCCAAGAAGCTCACCGCTACCGCAGAATTGCCCAGAGGACCGATCAGGTTTACGTATTGGCAGCACCAGAAACTGATTTCACTAACGCTTCTGACTGCTACGAGACGGTTGCATTTGATCCAAGCGACTCGTTAAGCCAAGAGTGGCATCTAATCGTCATTGCTCAGCACTACGCTATCTGCCTTGTCTGTCGGGAGCGCCAAGGCGCGATCACTCGCCGTTCCGCTCTCAATAGTAGCTCCTTAGCTACGCCCTCGCAAGCTCAAAAGCAATCACTACCAGAGCTACCTGCTATCGATATGGACCCAGCTCGTCAATTTGAGGGCATTTGGACTTCGGATCGTGATGTCAGTTGCCAAGCAGCTGAATTATTGCTACAGCGGATTTTGCTCTACAGACCAGAGTTGACAACTAAAGTTGAGCAGGCGCGTTCCTGTTTTCAAATTCCGCCAGCGCAAAAGCGAAAATCATCTCGAACCAAAGCCAGAAGTGATAACAACACTGCTGCTGCCTCCAATCCTCAGCTAGGATTCTATAACATTGACTCTGACCCTTTTGTTCAGCGCCTAGTCACTTACCTTCAAGCTGGTCAATACAAATTACTCAAAGCCTATCGCTCCATTGCCGACCAAGAACGGAAAGAGCGGTTGGTGAATTCAATTACTACTGCTATTCGCAGAGGGAGCC
>JAFASY010000072.1 GCA_019244235.1 Chroococcidiopsidaceae cyanobacterium CP_BM_ER_R8_30 | reverse complement strand
CGATAAATGAGAGCGTCACTAACAAAATTACCAGGAGATCGGCTTTAGGTTCACCCGCGGTTCTATCCAGTTTTCCACTCACGATCCAACCTATAGTGACAGCACTACAGATCAATAAGACCAGAACAACCACCTGCAACCTGACGAGGTCTTGTACTTCGAGAGACTCAGTTTTAGAGAGTTGGCGACCATCAGCTACAAACGAGGAAGCGGACTTGCAGGAGTAGATAGAATAGTTGGCCATGAAAAAACTCTTAGCCAATTCTCCTAAACTAATGCTTAGTTTTCTTATAATTCTTGTTAACATATTTTAGCAAGTTTACTCGCTAAATTGAAACATCACTTGTCGTTTTGATAAAATCAATTTAATCGTTTTGACAAAATTACTCTACCTCCTTAATTCAAATTTGAAAACCGCTAAAGGTCAGACAAAAATTATAAGAAAGTTATGAAGAAGCAATTAAAAGGTTGTTTTGCAAAAAATTGGGAGAGTGCTTGCATAATTAATCTCTTTGTCCTGAGAGTCTTTTGTTCTCGGCAAGTTTTTGCAACACTATCCTAATTTTTAGGCAATTAATGCGGTTATAGAATCCCGTTCTCGCATTAAGGTGAACTCAGTGACTAGGAAACACCAATTTCTCAACTACGCAGCATTATGGGGTCAGCGCATCTTTTTATAAAATTTTATTAAATAAACATAACTCAATCTCTGCCACTACACAATTTTCTGCAGGATCAAGATACTATTGAGTTGTAGCCTCTGTTTCTCAAAAACACCAATTTTGTTCAGAATGCCTACTTCATCCAGCCCAAAAGTCCCACATAATTTTGATTACACTAGTCTTGATATAAAAACTTCCCAGTTTGTCCAACAGCAGACAGGCGAAATTCGAGGGCTGATGAAGCGCACAACTCAGAGCATTGCTGAAATTGGGCATAGGCTAATTGAGGTGAAGTCCCAACTAGGGCATGGCAGGTTTGGAGATTGGTTAGCAGCTGAGTTTGAGTGGAGCCAGGATACTGCCAGTAACTTTATCAATGTGGCGAAGAGATTTGGGCAAAATCCGAAAATTTCGGAGTTTAATATAGCAGCATCGGCTCTCTACTTATTAGCCGCCCCCTCTACCCCAATCACTGTTTGTTCTGAAGTGCTCTCTCGTGCAGAAGCTGGTGAAGCCATCACCTACAAAAAAGCTAGAGCGCTTAAGGAGAAGTACGCTACTCCTTTGAAACAGCCTTTATCCAAATCAGCACTAGAGACAGTTTCACAGTCACAATCACCACAGTTCCAAGCACTTCCACTGCCACCAGACGCATCACCTTCAGCTCCAGTCTTACCATTAGCTCCAGTACAGACAACAACAGTGCCATCAGAAGGCAAACTGGAAATTGCAGCCATCATTCCTCAAGTCAAGGCACCAATTCCAGAAGAAGCCCCGAAGCCTGCTCTTTCCCAAGCAGCACAGCATAAAATCTCACAGCCATCCCGACTTGTTTCTGCCCCTGACATGCCTGGAGTCTGGTGGCAGCTCGGTGGGCGGCATTTCTTGTACTGCGGTAACCCCAATTCAGATGCCTTCCTAGCACGGATTCCAGAAGTGGTCCAATTGCTACTGGCTTTCCCTCCTACTCGAATTTGGCAATCAAGGATAACAGCTGAGGCTCGCATCATCTTGACTGATTATCTGCCTATTTTCCACGAATCAAAACGGCTGGATGAAGCAATAGAACCACTCATTCTAAATTATTCCCGTCTTGGCGACTTGGTAGTAACTTGCTTTCTCCCCTCCCCAGATATCCTATCAATTATTAATCGACTCAACCGCCGTGGGGTGATAGCTGAGTTAAATTCTAGGCGCTCTAAGGCAGTCATCTCTGATTGGAAGAGAGCGGGGCTGAAAGTGGAGCGGTTGGGCTAAAGAAATGAATTTTCTCTAGAAGCTTACAAACATATTTGTTACACTCCCGATTTTAATTCCACTGCTCCGAGCGCCATCAGTGCCGCCTTTTGAGCCTCACTTAAACCTGTAACGCCCGTAATGTTCATGCTTTCGTATGGTCTAGGGACTCGTAAAGTTTTGAGGCATTTACCCGTCTGAACTTCCCAAAGCTTAATTGTCTCATCGTGACTGCCACTGGCAAGGATATGCCCATCTGGGCTGAAATCAACTGAAAATATCCAATGTTGATGTCCTGGCAAAATTCTGATGCAGTTACCCGTCTGGATCTCCCAGAGCCGCACCATCTGGTCACGACTGCCACTAGCTAAGGTCCTACCATCCGGACTAAAGGCAACGGAAGAGACCTGGTTACTATGTGCCAAAGTTTTGAGACACCTTCCTGTGCTGACATCCCAGAGCCGCACCATCTGATCATGACTACCACTAGCTAAGGTGTTACCATCTGGACTGAAGACAACGGACTGTATCTGACCATTATGCTCTTGTAAAGTGTTGAGGCATTGACCACTGCTAACGTCCCACAGCTTTATGGTTCGATCCTCACTACCACTAACAAGTGTTGTACTGTCTGGGCTGAAGGCGACGGTACCTACCCAACCAGTATGTCCTGGCAAAATTTTCAAGCACTGACCTGTGTGGATATCCCAGAGTCTAACTGTTCCGTCATGACTGCCACTTGCTAAAGTTTGACCGTCCGCGCTAAAGACCACTGACAAGACCCAACTTATGTGTCCCTCCAAAGTTTTTAGGTATTGTGCTGTGTAGCTATTCCATAGTTTGACTGTTTGGTCCATACTGCCACTAGCAAGAGTTTTATTATCTGGGCTGAAGGCAACTGAGCATACCGAATTGGTATGTCCTATCAAAGCTTTGGAGTATTGATAAGTGCTAACATCCCATAGATTCAACGTATGATCGGCACTGCCACTGACGAGGGTCTTACCTTGAGGACTAAAAGCAACTGACAACACTACACTAGAGTGTGCCTGCCAAGTTCTGAGAAGTTGACCGCTATGGATATCCCAGAGCTTCACTTTTTGATCGGGACTACCACTAGCCAGGATTTTACCTTGAGGGCTGAACGCAATTGACCAGACTGGACCAGTGTCTCCCCGTAGAACTTGGAGGCCTTCACCTAAGCCTGCACTCCACAGAATCACCACTTGATCTTCGCCACCACTAGCTAGGGTTTGACCATCCGGACTAAAGGCAACTGAGCGTACATGATCGGAATGTCCTTGCAAAGTTTTGAGGCATTTTCCAGTAGAGATGTCCCATAACTTCACACTATGGTCAGCACTGGCACTAGCTAGGGTTTGACCATCCGGATTAAAGGCAACAGATTCTATCCCGTCGGAATGTCCTTGCAAAATCTTGAAGCAGTGACCAGTATTAGTATCCCATAGTCTTACCGTTTGGTCTAAACTACTACTAGCCAGAGTTTCACCACAGGGACTGAAGGCAACTGAAGCTACCTGCTCGGTATGTTCTTGCAAAGTTTTTAAGCATTGTCCTGTATCGACATCCCACAACTTTACTGTACAGTCGCTACTGCCACTGGTAAGAATGTGACCATCCGGACTAAAGGCAACTGAATTTACCTGACCTGTATGTCCTCTATACGCGAAGACTTGTGTACCTTCTGCAACTTGCCATAAGCAAATCTCATAATCCTTATCTCCTGTAACTAAAAATTTGCCATCCGAGCTAAATGCTACTGACAAAATACCGACTAAGGCATCAGGAAAAACAGACTTGGCAAAATCGGCGTTTTGGAAACTAACATCATGTAATTTCACTGTTTTTAGGTAGGCTTGCCAAATTGCCACGTTGGAAAAATCATGACCAATTAAATCAATATTCATTAACCAGAATATATTCAGAATATTGCCACCTAAATATCCTGGCTTGATCTGAAAATCCCTTTGCTGTTTTTCTAAAACTTTATCTAGCTGACTTTTAAGGTTGGTCTTAGTTATAAAAACCTTAAGCAACTCATCTATAATCGG
The DNA here is from genome assembly GCA_019244235.1 of Chroococcidiopsidaceae cyanobacterium CP_BM_ER_R8_30. Taxonomy (GTDB): domain Bacteria; phylum Cyanobacteriota; class Cyanobacteriia; order Cyanobacteriales; family Chroococcidiopsidaceae; genus JAFAVL01. The sequence goes on along the minus strand of JAFASY010000072.1, from coordinate 11,641 downwards.
TTGGAGTACAAATTTAATTTGCTCGTTTCTAATGTAATCAGGTGAAGTAGCTTTAATAAGAGGATATTTATTTAACAGGTTAATTTCCTGAGTTGTAATCTCTTTACAAGCACGCGTAACTATCTTTTCTACAAGATACTCCGTGATAAGTCGCTTTTGTTTAAACCCATCTACACTTTTTTCAACTAGCGTTCGTCTCTGTAAAGAGGCCAGTGCCTCTAAAACTTCCCTGCCGCGTACTTTAGAGATAAAATCCCCTTGCAATTCTGATAATGACACTGGCTTACGATTGATTGCCAGCCAGTAAACCACTTCTTTTTCTAAGTCTGACAGGCGAGCGAGTTGCTCTTCTAATACGCAGCGAATCTCGTTGAAAACTAACGTACCTTGTTTTAAACTGTCTATAGTTTTATAAAGACTACCATCAAATAAGTCTCGAGCTGCTGCGGCTACCGTCTTTAAAGCTAAAGGATTCCCATCATAATATTCAACTAGTTCTCTCCACTTATCTTCTGATGCACTGAACTCACCCATTGCTTTAATAATTTCCCGCCCTGCTGAGATCTGTACGCCAGCCAGTTTTAACAGGCGGACGGGAAATGTTTCGCGTTCAATAGCTATCAAGGCTACAGGTTTCTCCCGACTGATCAACACCAAACTGCTGCAATGTGGTGTTTCTACTATACATTTTAGAAGTTGACCGTAACCTTCATATCCTTTTCGGTAGTAACCTGCGTACTCGCCAGACTGCATAACCGACTCACAATCATCCAGAACCAGTAGGCATCTTGAGGAGCGCAAAGACTCTATCAGCAGTAAGATCCTGCTATCTACAGATTCTGGCAAGTATGCTAGATGCCTACCAGAGAGAAATTGAATAAGCTCTGCTACAAGTTCTTTGAGCGGTGGAGCATTGCGTAGCGATCGCCAGATGAAGAACTGAAACTCCTCATGAATCTGTTGTGCCAGTTTCACCGCCAGAGCTGTTTTTCCCATCCCTCCCATGCCCACCAGCATCACCATACGGCAGCGGTCTTGTAAAATCCATTGCTTCAAAATTGCGAGTTCTGCTGCGCGTGCAAAGAAACCAGTGGTGTCAATAGCATCTGCCCAATCTTGTCGCTGATTAGCTGTAAGCCATGTACTAGCTGACAAGTTAGAACTATTTCCTAGCGCCTGCCAAGATTCTTGTGCCGAGACACCTTGCGTTTGCAAAGAGGTATGGTTAGTAAGGATTCGCTGCTTGATTACTCCACAAAAGTTACTTTTACTAACCTTTTTTCCAAGTACCTTCGAGAGTGACTGCCATAGTTTGGAACCAACGTCTTTTATATAACCGACTTCATAGCCAGAGGTCCTGGCTATCTCTGCATATGACTGCCCTTCCCAAGACTGCCGAAATACTACTTGTTGGACTCTATTTAGATGCCCTTGATGTAGTATGCTCTCTACTATCTCTAATGCTTCTTCAACTTTCATAAGTAAGAGATTCAACTTTCATAAGTAAGGGATCAGGAGTAGTTATTGAGATAAACTGAACTAAACCACTGAAGAGTAACTATCAAACGAATTCTAGTTAGATGAATAATGAAACTAGAGTGAGTGAATTAGTACATCTATGATGACTGAATCGGCGGAAATAATGGAAAACATTCTGTTTAGGGCAAAATTCAAAGTTGAACCCTATGAATTACTCAACCTCATCTATACAGTTCGCCTGGAAAATAACCTGACGTTGCTTTACCCAACAAAAAATGGCTACTAGCCCGAATTTCTGACCATGCTTCCCTAAAATGCCTCGTAAAGCTTGTGCAGTAAAGTCGCTAGAGAAATTCTCGAAAAACAGTCTGTCTTGCAAACTAGATTGTCCAAAAGTGTTCTTCTGTTCAAAGTCACTATCTCCTTTGGCTCAGACTCGTAAGAAACTGGGACTAATCTTCAAAAGATAATACACTATAAGCTTATAAGCTTTTGTATAAAACAATACTTGCTATGTAACAAATATTTAACTTTGCATAAATAAGGTCGTGTATTAAGTAAGTATGAGAAAGCTAACCAAGTTATTCTGGCTACCAATTTAAAGCTGAACTCTTTGTAGAGAAAGCTTTTGAGCCTTTAGTGATTTTTTCGAGACTTTGCAAAGCAAATTGGCTGTACTTCCTTCCTAATTTTCAGTTTGACTCCGCCCACAGTTAAGCTTTCCCTATTTCTGATATAATTATATTATCTATGGAAACTATGGGAACTATTGTAATTTTCTATCATCTCTAAAGTGATTTACAGAAGTAAAGAACCCGAAGGAAGTGATGATTATGATGGAGTTTTTACAGGCCCTGGTTTGTCACTAGTTTGATGAGATAAAAAAAGCTCTGTCCCATTTAGCAGCTACAAACTTGACCGCTGCAAGTTTAAAAGGAATAACAGTGACAGAGATGAATGCAGTGAGGGAGGATTGTACTTTATTGCTAACAGCAGTTGTATCCCAATTCATTATCTTCGTAGAAAAGATATTGCTACTAACCCAAGGTTTCCCAATAGTCTCGGATGCGGTCGCGGCACTTAGGCTGATGCAATTTCGCTAAGGCTTTGGCTTCGATCTGACGCACCCGTTCCCGCGATAGCTGTAGTACCTGCCCAATTTCTGCTAAGGAGTAAGAATGACCATCTACAAAACCAAATCGCATCCGAATTACCTCCTGCTCCCGGTCGGTTAACTTTGCCAACAGGTGCTGCAAATCGTGGTGTAAGGCTTCGCGCATCAACACCTCCTCCGGAGATACATTATCAGTTTCGAGTATGTCCCCAAGCTCCGTGTCTTTGTCCTTGCCTACTTTGGTTTCTAAGGAGACGATACGGGGCAACCGTGACAACACATCCCTTACCTGGGGAGGTGTCATTTTCAACTCCCTAGCAATGTCATCAATGGTTGGGGTTCGTCCTTGTGCTTGAGCAACTTGACGTTGAGCTTTCTTGATTTTGTTGAGCTTTTCTGTAATGTGAACTGGCAAGCGAATCGTGCGGCTTTGGGTAGCGAGTGCCCGTGTGATTCCCTGGCGAATCCACCAGTAGGCATAGGTACTGAAGCGGTAACCCTTTTTGGGGTCAAACTTCTCAACTGCCTGCTTCAAGCCCAACGTGCCTTCTTGGACCAAATCCGGCAGTTCCAAGCCCCGATTTTGATATTTTTTTGCCACCGACACTACTAAGCGGAGGTTTGCTGCAATCATATGATTCTTGGCCCGGATGCCTTCGGTCTGAATTTGCTCGATGTCCTCCACTGTCAAATCGGCAATTTGTGCCCAGCGCCGTTTCCCCTCGGCTAAGATTTGCTTGAGTTCCGACACAGCTAGACCAGCGGTAGTAGCCCACTGTTCTAGAGAAGGGCGATGCCCCAGTCCTGAAGCGAGACGCTGTTGCATTTCAATTAACTGTACGTATGGTTGAAGCCCTTTATCCAAATCGGGCGCTGCAGCAAACAGTATTGACTGCAGCCACAGGTAGCGCTGGACTTTTTGAGCTTCTGACACCTCCTCATCTTGCCTCAGTAAACACACTCGACCGATTTCCTGCAGATACGTACGGATGAGATCGGGAGTGCGGCTACTAGCACTTGGCTGTAAGTTAGCAGAGCTAGTTAACTCTGGCTCCAGGTCAAACAGTTCATCCACCAACGGCTCGGCCTCATTGCAAGCGAGTGTTGGCTGCAAGTCTGCCGTTGTTTGTTGGTCTTCATCAGTACCATCTGCATTGAACAAAGATATGACTGGCATAGTATTTTAGGCTCTCTTCTCAGTTCATTAGCAATTTTTAAGTAGCTAGACTGGCTTACAATAAAATCAGCACGTGACACCACAATGAAAAAAGTGCCTAACTGTAAACCTTCAAAGGGGTCAAGAGTCAGGGTATTCAGGTTTTACAACAAGCGGATTGAAACAATAATTGCTATTGCTAACTGGTCCCTTGCTCATACATGAGAGCAATCTAGGTGTTCTGACTTTTTCTGATAAGTCTTGAGACTCTTGCTCTTGAAGAATCTCAAGACTTGTCTCTATTCTCACTAATCTGAGCTGATTGAGAATCTGCTACGAGCTTATGTAACCTCTAAAGGACAAAATTTAGGTAGGATTTTTCTCTCAAGAAGATAACGGGAAAAATCAGCCAAGCTGTTGAGTTATCTATTTAACTTCAGACACACTTATCCTCCTGCCCTAGGCTGCTAAAGTGCACTCTTAGCGTCTTCTTTAACAGACTGTAATGTTCTGAGTACCGCTCAGGTCAAGTGATTAACATCTACTTGCCGAGTATGAGATAGACTATACTGAGAAAGTTGCTATATTGTCAAATAAATATTTGCTGGCACCTGTTAAGTCTAGGAAGCGTAATAGATGTACATTGTTTTTCCTGATATGCTTTTCCCCTACTCTAACTATCTATGGCAATGCACTAGTGCAGTGAAAAGTATCTCAAAAAAGGGATACTGACTTCTTTATAACTTTTTTATGGCCTTTTTAAGCTTATCCTACGAAGTTCATGGATTGCCAAAGTTAAAGCAGGAAGCTAAAGTATTTACAGGCTCATTCACAACAGCACTACAAGCAACAATCTAGTGTGAGAACACCAAAATCAAGCAAATCCTAGGTAACAGTACGCTTTGGGAGTAAGCTATGGTCCATTACAATCAGACCACATTGCATTCTTCAGAAACTAATCTTCCACGCATCACAGTAAAATAATGCCAATCATAGGCTTTGTGGACATTTTTAATTATTGCTCTCAAATTTTAATCCAAATTAGCTCAAGAAGAAAGCGGCCATTTTACGTATAAGCTGCGAGAAGTTGATGATTTACTTCAGCATCTTGAGAAGAACAATCACCATTTTTTATAGGTCTAGACTACAGTAGATTGTTAAAGAAGACGCCTAGAGTGCACTTTGACAGTCTTATAAAAGAACAAAACCATAGTATATTTTTTGCCCAGACCAAAGTTAAAAATCCTTAATTTTTAGTAATTATGTCGTTACCATAGGTGAAAATCATATTCATAATAGCGAAAAAATAGAAACTGTAAAAAAATGAAAGTTTTAACCGCTCCCAAATTTTTATCCTTGAATGCAATACAAAGCAACTTAATAGCAGAAGTTAAAGGCAAATGTGCATGTTTTGGATCTGAAAGCCAATGTTTTTCACTCTTATTTGGAAAGAAAATAATAGCTGTTTTAAAGGTTTTATATGCCTAGAAAGCGTAAAGGTCGTAATAAGATTCAGCATTTTTACTGTCCCCATTGTGAAAGTCGGCTGTGGCGTATGAATAGCCCAAAGCATTTCTTGTTTTACACAGGAGCATCAGAAATTCGCCAAAAGGTTAGGGTGACGCTTGCAAGTGCAATATTTTTAGCTAGTAAAGGTGATTATATTGATACTAACTCATGGATCGAAGAGTTCTATTGTAGTAGGGATGGCAATTTATGGATGAAAGTCACCAGAAAAACTGACGGGACGCAATCTACAAACTTGGCTAGCCAAGAGGATTGGAAGAGAACTACTTATACAATACAACCAAATATGCCTAATCCCTCAGTCAGCGAATTTACTTATCGCATGAGCCGTCAGAACGGGATAAGATACTATGAAAAATTATAAAGTACTGTGCCCCTTATGCAATCTCTTAGTTTTTTAATTATCCTGAGAGCTTAACTGCTTTTTTAGCGTAATTTCTCATGCTTTTACCCCTTTAGAGTTTAATTGCAGCTGTAGGTATAGAAAAAACGTTATTGTGACATCTTAGTTCAGATGCAGTTTTCAGCTGTCAATAATCCGGATGAGAAAAAAGAATTTTATGGTTTATAGATTTTAACGTGCTCTGAAACGTGCTATTTTTTCTTGGAATTTGTAATGACAAAGCCCACAAAGAATTTAACGATTCGTCTTAGTGAACAAGAGATGGCGATTTTAGAGCGCTACTGTCAAATTCATTTTAGAACTAAGTCAGATGTGCTTCGAGAGTTGATTCGGTCGTTATCAAACTATGAATATAATGAATTGTCTCTCTTCAATAAAATTAGCTTGCAGAATCTTAACAAATCGACGTAATTCATTTTAGGAATTAGTATGATGTTTAAAGACAAAGTTTATACATCAATACAGTGTGAACTGAATGTAGTACATCATTGCAACCTTTCTTGTCGAGCTTGTACCCACCTGGCACCGACATTAGAAAAACACTTTGCGGATGCTAATAAAATATTTGATGATTTTTTAATTTTAGCAAAGTATTATCGCACGAAAGTTGTGAAAATACTTGGTGGAGAACCACTGCTACATCCAAATTTGATTCAAATAATCAATGCCATTCGTAGCTCAGGCATTACCAAACGTATTCATGTTGTAACGAACGGTCAGCTCTTAACAAGAGTATCAGACCTGTTTTGGCAGAAAGTCGATGAAGTCCAAATTTCTATCTATCCGACAAAGGAGATAAGTGCTGAAGTGATAAAAACATTTCAGCACAAAGCTAGAATCCATAACGTGGCCTTTCAGTATCTATATTTTGATAAATTCCGAGAATCTTACTCGGAAATAGGTACCAGCAATAGCAAGCTTGTGCGTCAGATTTATTCGACTTGTAAAATGGCTCATGTTTGGCAATGCCATACGGTAGATAACGGGTATTTTTACAAGTGTCCAATCAGTCCATTTATTCCAAGAGTCATTACTAATTGTGTGGTTAAGCCATATCAGAATGGAGTAAAAATTATTGACTCACCTAAATTTGCTAAGGACTTATTAACCTATCTAGAATCTTCTGAGCCTTTAGAAGCCTGTTCCCATTGTCTAGGTAGTGTAGGTAAGTTATTTTCACACGAGCAAAAAGAACGTAAGACATGGCGATCGCAGCAACAATTTTCAACAGAAGAATTAATTGACATGGAGTATCTTACTACATTAGAGAATAATCCAATTGCAAAAGATTCATGCATGCGCAATCGGTCTCGTGTAAAAAATCTTTTTTCACGTGCACAACGTATGCAGAGGTGTTTGGTGAGAAAACTGAAGAGAATAACTGTCTGAAATCTGACTAGAAATTAAACAGTTATTCTGTCTTAATCTATATTCACATCAAAATAATCTAGTGATTTCCTGCTATATCCAGCAAACATAATTCTTGTAATTCTTGTCAAATTTGGGAGTATTTTTTTTCCTTTTAACAAATTCCTGCTGATTAAAATAGCGATTTCAAGACATGATATTAACAAATTTTCAAAGTTTTTTATTGCTCGTAAACAAAATATTCTCTTCTAAAGCTTGTATTATAAGTAAGCAAACTTTTTGATTGTGCAAACAAGGGAGGAAGTAGATTTGTCTACTCGACTCATCAAAATAGGCGGTAGAGGCTTCTGCTTAGAGGCAATTGTTGGATGGCACTATCAGGCATCATTATTGCCTGATAACCAAACAGTTCTTTTATATCTTTCAGGAGTAATTGAGCCGATGTGTTTTGAAGGGAAAGAAGCAAAGCTATTGCTGCAGCTGCTGGAAAATGCTTCCCAAGATATTGCTTCCCTCAAGATTACCAAGTAGTTATAGCTAGTAATTTATGAGTAGCGCCCGTTCGTATTTTTAAATCTGACAATCTCAAGAATTTTTATTTTAGATACAGATATAGACTTTAAAATCAAAGTGCTTCTGCACTTTAATTTTAACAAAAAAGTATTAACTATCACAAAGTTAGATAAGCCTCCTACTATAAATTCGCCTTGGTCCTGCACTATAGACACTGCAAACTGTTAGAGAATACGCAAAGAGCGCACTCCAGCAGCCTTTTAAATCAGGATAAGTGTGTCTAAAGTTGAACCTAGGTTGTACTATCCTCTGCGCTCTAAATCAAAGATATGAACCCATAGGGTAAGCATCAGCAGGTGTTTCGCCCCAAGAGGCGGGGAATGTACCTAAAGAGTTCAACCTAGATACAAGTCCTCCCACTCTAGAGAAAGAGGATGTGGGTTAACGACAAGGCGTAAAAGCAGGGGGTTTATTTTTTCAGTTTGAATTTCCCCTAGGGATCGACTTGCAGTGAAAGGTTTTGTAAATCTGTGAATCTACTTCTGGAGCTACTTGCTCTAGATAAATTTCAGACAGCATCAACCACAGCTTCCTGTATACATTATTTAGGAGTCAACACCAAATGAACACTCTGACAAAGTTTTCCATGCGTACTGTTAAAGTAGCGTTTATTGTAGTGGCGGTAGTTACTGGCATTACAAACAAGGCACAGGCGATTTCATTTTCAGGCAGCGCTAGCTCCGCACTTAATATCAGCTTGCTATCTCCTAATATCAACTTGCTGCCTATCAACAATCTTAGCGTTGCCCTCAGCAGTGACTCGCTACCTAATTTGACAACTCTATCTTCGAGTGGGGCTGAGAATAGTCCAACAGGTCAGAGCAATTCTTTACCTGGTTCACTGGGTGCTAACAGTCAGGGGAATTCTAGCGCGCCTTTTGATCCCACTGTACCTATATCTAGCTCAGCCATATCTCAAGCTGTAATTTCTGCACAAACATCTCAAGGCAATCCAAGACCTACAGTCGTTCCGCCTACTGACCCTGTTCCGGAGCCCTCAGAGACATTAGGGTTACTAACATTTGGTGCCTTTATTGGAGGTTCAGTGTTAAAGTTCAGACTGAAGCAACAAAAATCGGCAATTTGGGATAAAAGCCTTACCTAGTTAGGTTTAGCCACCTTATTCAATCTGAGTAAGCTTACTGCACAACTCAAGGGTTTGCCGGAGCCGCCTCCGGCACCTTCCTTAAGTAGTCTCAAAAATTTCGTGGCTGGCGGTTAGCCTGACGCAGGCTACATGGTCGCAGCTTAGCTGGTTTCAAATGAATTAGCCATAGTAGGCAAACCAACTAGCTGCATTCTAAAGATGAGTGAGGTGGGCCAGGAATAGTTGTATAGATTTTTGAAAGTCGTCAATGGAATGATCCTGAAGAGTATGGCTGTAGTTTTACAAATTGGTAGCCGCACAATTACAGAGGAGGAAATCGTTCCTTTACTTGCTAATTATCAGCTACTACCTAAATTGGTGCGTGAACTGCTGATCGATCAGGTTGTGTCTTCCGTAGAGTGCACCCCTGAAGAACTAGCCCGTGCCTGTCAACAGTTCTATGAACAAAATCAAATCACTTCAGAAACAGTACGACAAGCTTGGCTTAAGCATCACGGCACGACCTTAGAGCAGGTAGAAATACTGGCCACAAGAAGGCTGAAAGTTGAAAAATTCAAACAAATAACCTGGGGACACAAACTGGAATCCTGCTTTCTCCAACGTAAGGCCCAGCTAGACAGAGTCGTTTACTCCCTAATTCGCACTCAAGATTTTGGAGTTGCCCAAGAACTCTATTTCCGAATTCAAGCACAGGAGCAGTCCTTTGCTGAACTGGCTCGAGAGTATTCACAAGGTCCAGAAGCCCAGACTAACGGGTTAATCGGTCCAATTGAACTCAGTAACTCCCGCTCAGAGATTGGACAAATGCTCTCTGTCAGCCAACCGGGTCAACTTTGGCCTCCTACTCGTTTAGGAGACTGGGTAGTGATTGTAAGACTGGAAAAGTTTATCCCAGCGCAGTTGGATGAACCAATGCGCCAGCGACTGCTTCACGAAATGTTTGTAGCTTGGCTTTCTGAGCAGCTGCAGCAAATGAATTCTGTACGCACCTTTTATACCACTGCAACCTCCGCTACTTAATGAACTACACTAAGCCTACCATTCAAGACTTCCTTGCTGGCGTATCTCCCTTCAATCAACTGTCCTCAGCTACCTTGGCAAGGTTGTCAAGACAATTTCACCCGCTGCGCTACCGCATGGGTCAAGCGATTCTAGTGAAAGAAACTATGCCTGCCTTTGTTGCCATTCTCTACGAAGGGCAAGCGCGTCTTTTGGGGTATGCTCCTGGGGCAAAGGTTCCTGAAACTCTGCAGTTACTGCAACCAGGAGCAGTTCTGGGTTGGGCAGGACTGATACGGGGAGTCCCTTGCGAAACCGCGATTACCTCCACAGAAGCAATTTGTCTAACCCTATCGGCAGCAGATTTCTTAGCCCTGTTAGAGCTTGAACCGCTTTTAGCGGAAGCCTTTCACAACTGCTGTGCCCTGATTGAAGTCTTTGACCTCCTAGGTGCAGAACTGGAGCGGCAAGCAAATCAGCATGGAAAGCTCAAAGAACTCGCTCTGAAGGCTTGGTCAGAAGCAGTAGTCCTCAACTTACCGCCCGGCAGAACGTCACTCAGACAGCTAGATCCTGATTTAGTGTGGTTGGTTAGTGGGGGTGCCTCAACTAACTTTTCAGTGAGTAGTCGCGTGAGTGCTGAAAGCCAGACCTTTATAGAAGTAGAAGGTCCTCTTAAGACACGTTTAGTAGGCTTGCTGAAACCTACCCAACTCTTGGCTGACGAGACTACCATTCCAAGCTTGCTAGCAGGAACTCCCAAAGACATTCCAGCCTTGCCAACGGGAACTTCCACAGAAGACGTTTCCTATGCACCGGATCGTCCCCCCGATCTAGAAACCAATAGCGCCGAGAAGCAGTCGGTAAAATATCCCTATGTTCACGCCAGGGGTCCAACGGAAGCAGCTCTGGCCTGCTTCCAGATGCTCAGTCAACATTTAGGGATACCCTTCCGACGGCACATCCTTCGTAGAGCGTTAGCTAATCAATTTGATCGCACTGGCAGCATTTCCCTACAGTTATGTGGAGCTGTAGCTGAGTTGATGGGATTAAATTCCCAATTGCTGAATGTTCCGGCAGTTGCAGTCAGTCGCCTCCAAACTCCTGCCATGCTCAGGTGGCAAGATAGCTTCGCCCTGCTCTACAAAACTGGGGAAAAGGAACTGGTTCTGGCCGTACCTGAAAGCGGTGTTCGGCGCTTAAAACCAGCCAATTTCATCGAGAGCTGGGGTGAATTTGGTCAAGTTCTACTGCTGCAGCCCACTCAAGACACTCCCAAGCAGCGGTTTGGTCTGAGTTGGTTTTTACCTTCTCTCTACCGCTATCGCAGAGTCCTGTTGGAAGTGTTTATTGCTTCCTTCTTTGTACAACTCTTTGGTCTAGCTAATCCTTTAATCACCCAAGTCATCATTGATAAGGTTCTGGTCCAAAACAGTATCGATACCTTACATATTCTAGGGATCTTCTTGGTTGGAGTGGCCATTTTTGAAGCTGTTGTGACCAGTTTACGCACCAATTTATTTGTCGATACCACTAACCGTATTGATTTGACCTTAGGCTCACAAGTAATCGATCACCTGTTGCGCCTGCCATTACGTTATTTTGAACGACGCCCTGTAGGAGAGTTAGCCACCCGGATCAATGAACTGGAAAATATTCGCTCCTTTCTGACGGGCACTGCCCTGACAGTGATGTTAGATGCAGTCTTTTCCGTCATCTACATTGTAGTCATGCTGTTCTACAGTTGGCTGCTCACACTCGTCGCTTTGGTCACTGTCCCCTTATTCGCCTTGCTCACATTTGTGGCTACCCCCGTAATCCAGCAACAGTTGCGCACTAAAGCCGAGCGCAATGCCCAAACCCAGTCTTATTTAGTAGAAGTTGTTTCTGGTATCCAAACTGTTAAAGCCCAAA
>JAFASY010000322.1 GCA_019244235.1 Chroococcidiopsidaceae cyanobacterium CP_BM_ER_R8_30 | reverse complement strand
AGCGGATGAACTGGTGGTGGCGGTGCTGGTTCTACTGATTCCTCTGTTTGTGCCAATCCCGATCATGGCGTTGGGTTTGTTTACTAGTGCCATTCAAGCCCTAGTTTTTGCCACCCTAGCAGCGGCATACATTCACGAGGCGATGGAGGGTGGTGAGGAAGAGCATGAGGGACCTTATCCTTAAAGCAACGTGAAAAACACGTGTATGCTAGTCAACGGACGTTTGTTAGTTCTGTACTCAAAGAAAGGAAAATCATCATGGATCCATTAATTGCTGCTGCTTCAGTTCTGGCAGCGGCTCTGGCAATTGGTTTGGCGGCAATCGGGCCAGGGATTGGTCAAGGAAATGCTGCGGGTCAAGCTGTAGAAGGAATTGCTCGTCAGCCGGAAGCAGAAGGAAAAATTCGCGGCACTCTACTGTTAACCTTGGCTTTCATGGAATCCCTTACCATTTATGGCCTGGTGATTGCCCTCGTATTGCTGTTTGCTAACCCCTTCTCCTAAATTTGGCGTTTGTTTTAGAGACGTGAATTACCACGTCTCTAAAAACGACAATGTTTAGCTTTGCTACTCGTTCTGATGAAAATAAACCCTTCTTGGCTATCGGGTCTTTTAGAAGATGAAAGGTTGGATAATGTTGCTCGCCATTAACACTGCTATTCAAGCCAAAGAGGGAAGATAATGTTTGATTTCGATGCTACTTTGCCCCTCATGGCAGTGCAGTTCCTGCTATTAGCAGTTATATTGAATGCGATTTTTTATAAGCCTCTGACCAAAGCGCTGGACGATCGCGATGATTACATCCGAACGAACAAAGTAGAGGCACGCGAACGCTTGGATAAAGCTGAGCGATTGACAAAACAGTACGCTGAGCAGCTAGCGGAAGCTCGTAGGCAGTCTCAAGCTACGGTCGTAGCAGCTGAGAACGAAGCCCAAAAGATCGCTGCTCAGAAAATTGCTGAGGCTCAGAAGGAGGCTCAGGTTCAACGAGAACAGGCAGCTCAAGAGATAGAGCAGCAAAAGCAGGACGCATTGCGCTCCTTAGAGCAGCAGGTGGACGCCCTCAGTCAGCAAATTGTAGAAAAACTATTGGGACCGCAGTTGGTGAAATAGAGCAACTAAGTTGCTACCCTACAAAGAAGCAGTCCATAGGGTGGTAACACGCGTTCTCACTTCATCAAGTGCCAAGGAAGGGCATTGTATTACTCTGGAAGACAATTCAAAGTATTAGAAGATTGAGCAGTGTAATTTGTAGATGGTTATCATGGAGACTTTCTTATTAATGGTTGCAGGGGCGAAGGCTGTTCCCTCTGAATTGACAGAAGCCGCATCGGAAGGTGGGTTTGGTCTGAACCTAGACATTTTACAAACCAATCTAATTAATCTAGCGATTTTGATTGGGGCACTATATTACTTTGGGCGTAAAACCTTAAGCAACATACTGAACGAGCGACGCTCAAGCATTGAAACGGTAATTCAGGAAGCAGAGCAGGGCCAGCAAGAGGCAGCAGCAGCACTCTCTGATGCGCAGCAACAATTGACCCAGGCTCAGGTGGAGGCACAACGAATTCGCAAAGTTGCTGAAGAAAGTGCCCAGACAGCTAGAGAAGCAATTTTGGCGCAGGCTGTACAGGACGTCCAACGGTTGAAAGAAACAGCGGCCCAAGATTTGAACACAGAAAGAGAACGGGCAATCGCCCAGTTGCGGCAGCGAGTCGTCACTATGGCTTTGCAAAAAGTTGAGTCGCAACTCCAAACGGGCGTAGATGACGCAACCCAACAAAAGCTCATCGACCGTAGCATTGCTCTACTAGGAGGTCATTCATGAAAGGCAGTGCGATGAATACCGAGGTTGTGGAACCTTATGCCCAAGCGCTGATGTCGGTGGCACAGGCGCATAACTCGACAGAGCAAATTGGTGAAGATATACGTGCTTTGCTGAATTTACTTGCCAATTCAAAGGAGTTGCGTAACTTTATCGTTAACCCCGTTGTTAAGCCTGAGAATAAGAAGGCTGTATTGCAGCAAGTTCTGGGTGAATCGACTAATCCCTTCCTCCGCAATTTTTTACTGCTCTTGGTAGATCGGCGGCGAGTTGTGTTGTTGGAAGGAATTTGCCAGCAGTACCTGGCTCTCTTGAGGCAATTAAATCAAACTGTTTTGGCGGAAGTCATATCCGCCGTAGAATTGACAGAAAGCCAGCAGCAAGCTGTGCGAGATAAAGTCACCGCAATGACTCAGGCTGAGCGAGTGGAACTAGAGACTAAGCTCGATCCAGAGTTAATTGGTGGTGTCATTATCAAAGTTGGCTCCCAGGTGGTCGATGCCAGTCTGCGGGGACAACTGCGTCGCCTTTCCCTGCGCTTGGCGCAATAATTCTTCTCATACCTAGATAACGCATCATGATCAGCATTAGACCAGACGAAATCAGCAGCATTATTCAGCAGCAAATCGAGCAATACGACCAAGAGGTTAAGGTTGCTAACGTCGGCACTGTATTACAAGTTGGTGACGGTATTGCCCGGATTTATGGCCTGGATAAGGCTATGGCAGGAGAACTCTTGGAGTTTGAAGACGGGACAGTTGGCATCGCCCTGAATATGGAAGAAGACAACGTGGGCGCGGTGCTAATGGGTGAAGGTCACGGCATTCAAGAAGGTGGCTCCGTTACTGCCACAGGTAGAATTGCCCAGGTACCAGTGGGAGAAGCCATGATTGGCAGAGTCGTAGATGCTCTGGCTCAACCAATTGACGGTAAGGGAGATATCAGTACGACAGAAAGCCGTCTCATCGAGTCTCCAGCTCCAGGGATCATTGCGCGTCGTTCTGTGTACGAGCCGATGCAAACGGGAATTACAGCTATTGACGCTATGATTCCAATCGGTCGCGGTCAGCGGGAACTGATTATTGGCGATCGCCAAACTGGTAAAACTTCAATCGCGCTCGACACCATTCTCAACCAAAAGTCAGAGAATGTAGTCTGTGTATATGTTGCCATTGGTCAAAAGGCTTCTACCGTCGCTAACGTAGTGAACGTCTTCCAAGAAGCTGGAGCAATGGACTACACGATTGTCGTTGCCGCCAATGCCAGTGACCCAGCAACCCTCCAATGGCTCGCTCCCTACACTGGTGCTACCTTGGCAGAATACTTCATGTACAAGGGCAAAGCCACGCTGGTAATTTATGACGACCTCTCGAAGCACGCTCAAGCATATCGGCAAATGTCGCTGTTGCTGCGGCGTCCGCCCGGTCGGGAAGCTTATCCAGGGGATGTGTTCTATCTCCACTCACGCCTATTGGAACGGGCAGCAAAGCTGAGTTCCGAACTGGGTGAAGGCAGTATGACAGCACTGCCAATTATCGAAACTCAAGCTGGTGACGTTTCTGCCTACATTCCCACAAATGTGATCTCGATTACCGATGGTCAGATTTTCCTGTCTTCTGACTTGTTTAACTCTGGTTTGCGTCCTGCGGTTAACCCTGGTATTTCTGTATCGCGGGTAGGTTCTGCGGCTCAGATCAAGGCGATGAAGAAGGTCGCTGGTAAATTGAAGCTAGAATTAGCGCAGTTTGATGACCTGCAAGCCTTTGCCCAATTCGCCTCTGATTTAGACAAAACGACCCAAGACCAGTTGGCTCGCGGCCAGCGTCTGCGCGAACTCTTGAAACAGCCGCAATATTCGCCCTTACCCGTGAGCGAACAGGTAGCAATTATTTATGCTGGTCTCAATGGCTATCTAGATGAGATTCCAGTTGCCAAAGTTGCCAGTTTTGCTAAGGGGCTGCGAGACTATCTACGCAATAGCAAGCCTAAGTATGGGGAGTTAATTCAGACCGAGAAGCAGCTGGGCGAGGAAGCAGAAAAGCTGCTGAAGGAAGGGATTAACGAATATAAGCAAACCTTCTTGGCAACGGTGTAGTTGATTTTCGATTTTGGATTTTAGATTAGACCTTAATCTAAAATCCAAAACTTATAAAGGGGTAAATTTATGGCTAATCTTAAAGCAATTCGTGATCGCATTTCATCAGTTAAAAACACTAGAAAAATTACTGAAGCCATGCGATTGGTGGCTGCTGCCAAGGTGCGCCGAGCCCAAGAGCAGGTCCTTGCTACCCGTCCTTTTGCCGATCGCTTGGCACAGGTGCTATATGGTTTGCAAAACCGTCTCAGGTTTGAGGACGCTGACTTGCCGTTGTTGAAGCAACGGGAGATCCGAGCAGTTGGGTTACTCGTTATTTCAGGTGATCGCGGTCTCTGTGGCGGTTACAACACGAATGTCATCCGTCGCGCTGAGAATCGTGCTAAAGAGCTGCAAGCTGAAGGTAGAGATTACAAGTACGTATTAGTCGGGCGTAAAGCCATTCAATACTTTCAGCGTCGGAACCAACCTATTGACGCTACCTATTCTGGTTTGGAGCAAATTCCCACAGCCGATGAAGCCTCAGCTATCGCTGAAGAATTGCTCTCCTTGTTCTTATCAAACACTGTAGACCGAGTTGAGTTGGTCTATACCAAGTTTGTCTCATTAATCAGTTCGCGCCCAGTCGTACAAACCCTGCTACCTCTCGATCCTCAAGGTCTAGAAGCAGCAGATGATGAAATCTTCCGGCTCACAACCCGCGGTGGTGAGTTTGAAGTGGAGCGGCAGAAGGTTACGACTCAAACCCGATCCTTCCCCCGTGACATGATCTTTGAACAAGATCCTGTACAGATTCTGGATGCTCTCTTGCCACTGTACCTAAATAACCAGCTATTGCGAGCACTACAAGAAGCTGCTGCTAGTGAACTTGCTGCTCGGATGACGGCAATGAACAATGCTAGTGATAACGCTAGTGACCTGATTACTTCCTTGACGCTGTCTTATAACAAGGCTCGGCAGGCGGCAATTACCCAAGAAATCCTGGAGGTTGTTGGTGGTGCTAATGCTTTGAGTTCGTAAACGCAGATGAACAAAGGATGAACGCAGATGGGATTTTTAAAATTTTTGAGGTAGCCAGTTTTTGCGCGAGAGCAAAGCCGTGCTGCGATCAATGGCTGAAAACCAATTAAGATTCGATCTCAGCCAATTCTAGCCAGCGCTCAGTTGCAGTCTCAATCGCCTGCTGCAATCTCTCCACTTGCTCGTAGAGTTCCCGCACTTGGGCAACGGCTCCGGGTGCAGCAGAGTAAAGCGCCTTCTCTACCTCAGCTTTTTCAGTTTCCATCTCGACAATCTTGCCTTCAAGCGTCTCAAATTCGCGCTTTTCTTTAGAGGAGAGTTTACGCGATTTATTTCTCTCTAGGCGCGGCTCACTCACTCTAGAGCGAACTTCCTGCGGGCTTGATTGAGCCTGAGACAGTGTTGCTGCTTCTTGCTGCTTGAATTCTAAATAGACTGAGTAATTGCCAGGATATTCCTGCAATCTGCCTCCCGATTCAAAGGCAAAGATTTTGTCTACAGTCCGATCGAGGAAGTAGCGATCGTGAGCAACTGCAATCACACAACCAGTGAAATCTTCTAGATATTCTTCTAGGACTGCTAGTGTCTGTACATCCAGATCATTCGTGGGTTCGTCAAGGATCAGCACATTTGGAGCACTCATCAGCACGCGTAACAGGAACAGACGACGTTTCTCACCGCCTGAAAGCTTATAGATAGGTGCATACTGTTGATTACCAGGAAACAGGAATCGCTCCAGCATTTGGGAGGCACTAATCTGCGTCCCATCAGCAACTTTGACAAATTCTCCTTCTTCTTTGATATAGTCAATCACCCGCTGGTTTTCGTCCATGGCGGCGAGTAAAGCTTCTGAGTGCTGATCGAAATAGCCGATATGAATCGTAGAACCAATTTCCACACTGCCTGAATCAGGCTGTTCGCGTCCCGTAATGATATTCAACAATGTAGATTTGCCTGCACCATTACTGCCAATAATACCGATGCGGTCTTCGGGACTGAATTCGTAAGAGAAATCTGCAATCAGAGTGTGATCGCCATATGCCTTGGAGATATGTGTTAATTCAATAACCTTTTTCCCAATGCGACGCCCAGGAGTGGAGATATCAACTTTGCCTTGAGCCTGCTTAAACTCAGTTGCCTGCATCGCACGGATACGCTCGATCCGAGCTTTCTGTTTGGTGCTACGGGCTTTAGGACCTCGCTTGAGCCATTCTAACTCCCGGCGCAGTACCCCCTGGTGTTTGCGCTGAGTACTAACAGCCGATTCTTCCGCAAGGGCTTTTTTCTCCAGATAATAGGAATAGTTACCTGCATAGGTATAGAGATCGCCCCTGTCGATTTCCAGAATCCGATTCGTGACGCGATCGAGAAAATAGCGATCGTGGGTCACTAACATGAGTGCACCTCGATAGCGATTCAGGTAGCTTTGTAACCATTCAACAGATATTGCATCTAGATGGTTTGTCGGCTCATCCATCAACAACACATCTGGTTCGGAAAGTAAAGCTGTGGCAAGAGCAATGCGCTTGCGATATCCACCAGATAAACTACCAATGCGGGCATGTAAGTCTCGGATTCCTAACTGAGTGAGGATAATTTTGGCGTTTGTCTCCAGTTCCCAAGCCCCACTAGCATCGAGTTGCTGTGTGAGTGCAGATAGCCGCGACATGAGCTGACCTGAGCTATCGTCTGCAATGTAAGCTAATTTATCAGAAAGTTCTTCATACTCGCGCACTAGAGCTAGCTGCTCACCGGTATCTGCAAAAACCTGCTCTAAAACTGTGCAGTTCTCATCTAAATCTGGCTGTTGGGGTAAGTAGACAATCCGAGAGCCAGAGTTGACCAAGAGTTGACCGCCGTCAATTGGTTCTAGCCCAGCAATTATTTTCAGTAGTGTTGATTTACCAGAACCATTCGTGCCAATTAACCCAACTTTATCAGTTACATCCAAACTGAAACTGGCAGATTTCAAAATCTCCTTAATGCCAAAATCTTTTTTGACCGATTGCAAATTAAAGATGCTCATGCTTCCAGCTTACCACTTGTCTCTAGGTCCCATCTGCATTTTGCATGTTACCCAGATTGAATAGGAATGGCACACTACCATTTGCATTTTCACCCGTCACGAGAACTTTTGGCATTTGAGCCCCACCACTTCTCCAGGCTTCTATCGCTTCTTTCTGTAGCACGAGTTGTCCACCTTGAGCTTTTAGGGTTTCAGCTAGAAGTCTTTGAGCTTCAGCCTTACCCTGGGCGCGATTGATATCTGCCTGCGCTTCTTGTTGAGCTTCTTGTGCTACATAAACAGCCCTTTGGGCTCGCTGTTCAGCAATTTGTTTTTCTTCAACTGCCCTAGCAAACTCTGGGGAGAAAGTGAGGTCGACAACACTCGTATCCAATACAATAATTCCATATTTATCTAATCGATTGCCCAAGGCAGTATCAAAGTCTCGCTTCAGTTCGTCTCTTTTGGTAATTGCCTCTTCAACTGTTCTTCTAGCAGCTGCAATTTTGAAAGATTCCTGAGTTTGGGGGGCGATAATTTTTGACACAATATTTTCTAACGTTCCCTGCTTTCTTCTCACCTCAACAACCTGTAGCGGATCGAGACGAAAGTTGATGGCAAACCTGGCTGAGAGGTCTTGCAGATCCTTAGTAGAACTTTGTGCTGGGACCTCAAACTTTTGCACTGTCAAATCGTAGATGTCTACAACTGAGATCAGTGGTGGTTTGAGATGAATACCTTCTTGTAAAGCTCCATCCCTAGCTTTACCCAAGATGCTGATCACTCCTGCTTCACCTGGGTTAATGATGACATAAGAGTTGAGACTAACAATCAGAGCTACTGCCGCTAGCACACCTACGACAAGGGATTGCCAATTTTGTAAGGATTCACTCTTCAAGATTTTATCTCCTTTGTTTCTCCAAGAAAGGGCTAAGAGCGATCTCGCCACTCTGCGTTGTTTACTGCCGTTACTCAATCATGCACATCATCCGCATCAATCCCCATTGCTCTCAGTCGTTCTGCCAATTGTTCTGCTCTTAGCCGTTCTCCTGTTCTACGACAGACTCTGCCTGTTCTGCTCTCAACCGCTCCTGTTCTGCCCGTTCTTCACCAGTCAGAAGCAGATGTCCCTCTCCATCCCACTAGCGTAGCCAGGGCAGAGTAGCATATTTGTAGTGGCCCTGCCAGATACCCAGTTCTACCCCGTTTTGGGTAGCTCTGGTAAAACGGTTAGAAATTCAGTTGTGGTTATGGCATTCCCCCTCTGAATCGATATCATCAGTCTATCTCTCCCATTCCCTATCCGAATGACTACCATGTGTTTCGTCATCTCCCCTTGGACCGTATAAGACGATCCTGATTTCATGGCTCTGGTTAGGGAAAGACTTTTAGGAGATTCAGTAAACTAGAGAGAATGAAGGGTTTTGGACTGGTTGCAAAGTTTGATAAGCGGGAGTCGATCTAAAAGAATGTCTGATACGCTGTATGAGCGCGATTTGCAACTATGGATTGAGCAAACGATTCAGCATTTAAAGAATCATGAATTTGAGTCGCTGGATATTGAGCATTTGATTGAGGAGTTGGTTAACTTGGGTAAATCCGAAAAGAATGCGCTGAAAGGAAATCTAATGATTTTGTTGGCGCATTTACTCAAGTTAAAAGTACAGTATGACGTGCCTGATAGTATGAGAGTTAGTTGGTATATTTCGGTTTTAGAGCAGCGTCAGCGGGTCCTCAATAATTTAACGGATACACCTTCTCTCAAAAGCTATTTGGTAGAGGCAGTGCAAAAAGCTTATCTAGGGGCTCGGAAGCTAGCAATTAAGGAGGGGCAGTTAGCAAAGTTTGGGGTTCATATGCCGGAAGAAAGTGAGTATCCCATAACCTGTCCTTTTTCGATTGAGCAGATTCTGGATGAAGATTTTTACGGCTCATAGAGGGTTAAAGGCACTTAGTTAGATTTCCCTACCCTACTATCCTCACCAGCGCTGCCCCTACTGCCGCACCAATCACTGACGCCAGAAAATTGACGACATCGTTATCCATCCAGCTCCAGCCACGCAGAGCACGCGTTTGTGTACCACAGGAGTGGACAACACGCTCTGTATCTTTCTGGCAATGGTCGCAGTAGTAGATTTGCTGTACTGTCGCACCCAAGAGGCTATCGAAGAGGGCGCTGGCAAGACCAGCGATCGCCGCAATCAGGATGACAGTAAGACTACGTGAGTAGGCAGGTGTAAGCCAAGCTCCAGGTAACTGCGCTAAGAGCCAAGCAACAAACCCGATGAAGGTCGCGCCAGCCAGCGCTGCACCCGTGCCAAGCGGCGAAATTCCGCCGGAGGTACCCACGGGGACAACTCGACCAGTGGTGATTGAGCGTGGTGGGTGTGGGTTGAGTACACCGAGTTCGGTAGCCCAGGTGTCCGCATTGACGGCAGCTAGTGCTCCAACAAGTGCCGCAAACCAAATGGTTGAAGGCCATAGTCTCCAAACGACCGCGAGTAGTGCTGCCATACCACCATTTGCTAATGCCTGACTCAGATCGCGCTTTCCGCCCTTTGAGAACTTCTCTTCTGCCACGGCGCTCTTTTGCGCTTCACGGAAGTGCGACAATGCACTTGATGAGGCAAAGAATGCCAGGAGCAGCAGCCCTGCTGCCCATCCGCCAAATCCAAAGATGAGTGTACCTGTCACCATTGCACCTACAACACCACTACGTGACAGGGACTCGCTCTTGTAGCCAATGAAGCTGATGATGGAACTCAAGATGACCCCAATCAGAAAAGTCAGCGCCTCGACATTCCCATTTAAGATTTCTATTGCCTTCATATCTTGAGGTTCCTATTTAAGATTTCTATTGCCTTTATGATATTGCTTCAGAAATTCCATAAGGTCTAAGTATCTCTTGGAATCATCAAATTTCTCTTAGTATGCTCATTAGACTGATGTGGGTTCACTTGTTAGTTTTTACCGATTGGGCATAATTGTACCGTCCAGAGTCGCTTCCCTTAAATCTGCCATTCTGAGATTTGCACCGCTTAAATTAGCTCCACTCAAATTTGCCCTTTGAAGATTTGCTTCGCTGAGGTCGGAGTCGCTCAAATTAGCAGATCTCAGATCGGCTCCCCAGAGATCTGCTGCCCACAGATCGGCTTTGTGCAAGTTTGCTGCAGCTAAATTAGCATTCACCAATTCTGCTCGAACCAACTTTGCTCTACTCAGATCTGCTCCTTGAAGATTTGACCTAGCTAGTTTGGCTCGATTCAATTGTGCTTCCTCCAGCTTTGCCTCAGCTAGGTTGATGTGTCTGAGGTTCGCCCATCGTAGATCTACTCCTCTTAGCTCAGCTTTGACAAACTCCCTTTGCCCTGCTGCATAGCGCTGTAGTACATCGTTAGCGTCCATGCCTTTTTGCGATTGAGACGTCAATCGGGTTTTGTAAAGAAATGTATTTAAATATTAAGACATTATTAAAATATTTTCAAGTGCGATCGTTTTATCTATAGATAGAGCGTACAACCTTACCCAGAGCATTATTGTCTTCTCGTAGACCTTCATAAAAGAAGAATACCTCTCCTTGAATGCCGCAAGACCGATTGTATTCAACCGCCTGCAAAAGGTACTCAGGACTAATGCGGTAAGAGCCTAGCTTGATCAAGATGCCAGGAGCAAGCTTCAGTAGCTGCTCTACAGTAAATTGCTGAGCCATGAGCCGATCAACGACACTTTTGTAGGTCTTAAAATCACGGCGGTAGATCTGGGGGTGGATGAGATCGACAATTTGGCGCTCTAGCCATACTGGAGAGTCCTGGAGATATTCCTTAAATCCCCAATCGTAGATATTAGGAGCCATTGATACCAAAAGATCTGGATTAATTGCTTTAACCGAGTGGTAGAGCTGGGCTAAGAATTCGGTAAGTAGATTAGCCCGCCACTGGAGCCATTGTCGATGCTGAGGGTTCTGCGGCGGATATCGATTGAATTCCCGGCGATAGCGCTCGACAGTCAAGGCATCGTAGCCACCTTCAGAAGGCAGGGCTGGAAGTCGGTCATCTCCTTGAATGCCATCAACCTCATAGTTTTTCACAACTTCGAGTACTAGACTGAGCAGGAATTCCTGTACTTGAGGATCGAGAGCATTCATCCACTCGAAGCCATTTTTATTCAATAGGTTACCAGTGCGATCGCGAGCTGCCCATTCTGGTTTTTGTGCTAGTAGTGGACCGCCATTGAGATTGTAGGAACTGGCGAATCCGTATTCAAACCAGGGGATAACTTTAATACCAACCCGGTGTGCTTCGTTAATTAATTCTGCTAAAGGATTCCGACCAATATATCGCGGGTCGATTTCAACACCAAATCGCGAACCCGTGACTTGGCTGGGATAGAGTGTAACGGCTTTGCTCCAGACAACAGGAAATACCACGTTAAATCCTATCTCGGCAAGAAAGTCCATTGCCTCAGCAATGCTGTGCTGAGAATCCAAAACCTCACTATCAGTGTTGGTAATCCAGACGCCTCGTATTCTCATAACCAGTGCTTGAGATGTCAATCGGCTAACCTGATATTGGCTGCTCTGCTGTTATCATCAGGGTAACCGTAAGGGAGGCATCAATGGCTGTTACAGAGGGATACGGTCAGGACGAGTACATAGTTAGTAATGGGGTCAGACTCCACTACGTCACTCAGGGAGAAGGTCCTTTGATGCTGATGCTGCACGGGTTTCCAGAGTTTTGGTACTCATGGCGGCATCAGCTCCTAGAGTTCTCAAAAGATTTCAAAGTTGTTGCCCTTGATCTGCGTGGTTACAACGATAGCGATAAGCCACAAAATATGTCGGCTTACGTCATGTCTGAGTTTGTCGAAGATGTTAAGGGTGTGATTCAGGGATTAGGATACGAGCGCTGTATCTTAGTTGGACATGATTGGGGTGGAGCGATTGCCTGGAACTTTGCCTATACCTATCCCGAAATGGTAGAGCGATTAATTGTGCTGAACCTGCCTCATCCAGCTAAATTTGCTCAAGGTTTTCGCACTCCCCAACAATTGCTCCGTAGCTCCTACATTTTCTTCTTCCAGTTACCTTGGGTACCAGAATTTCTCCTACAGTTATCTGACTACCAAGCGATTGAAAAGGCTTTTACAGGTATGGCGGTTGACAAGAGTGCCTTTACTCAAGCAGATTTAGAAGCATATAAGGATGCTGCTGCCAAACGCGGTGCCTTAACAGCCATGCTGAACTATTACCGTAATGTCATCCAACAGAGACTTTTGAGTGAGGATTGGAGCATCCTCGAAGTACCGACGTTGATGATTTGGGGAGAAAACGATACAGCACTTGGTAAGGAACTTACCTATGGAACCGAAGCTTATGTCAAGAATTTTCAGATTAAGTACATCCCGAACTGTAGCCATTGGGTGCAGCAGGAGCAACCCCAGTTGGTAAATCAGTATATGCGAGAATTTCTGGCATCAAGTTTTTGAAATCACTACAATGCAGCTAATCGCGCTTCTGTAGCATGGGGAAATGTTGCTTGGTAGTCAAATAGCTAGGGGAACTCAATGACTGACTTGTTGACTCGCATTACCCAAAATCCTGGTCAATGTGGTGGTCGCCGCATCAAAGAATATTACGCTGTGAGCCTAATCAAACTCTAAGCACTTTCAAATTCTCCCATTGCTCCTAGTCTAATTGTGATTACCTCAACATCAGTTAGTGCTTCATGCGGGCCTTGCCGCGTTCCCATGGGTGTAATCCAAAAACAACCAGCTTCGCAAAGCCTATCTCCTGTCTTGATGCTGCCAGAGACAACGAACACGTATTCATC
>JAFASY010000240.1 GCA_019244235.1 Chroococcidiopsidaceae cyanobacterium CP_BM_ER_R8_30 | reverse complement strand
TACTGCTTTGCCGTCTGTATGCAGATATTGCCAGTGCCAATGGCAGGATTTATCGCCACATTAGTGCTAAACCAATCTCTCGGCCTGCATGATGATGTTGTCTCTGCGACACCTAGAGGTTTTTTTTATCCACTGTTTTTAGCATTTTTGTACTATTTGCTCAAGCGTTCGTTGCTGCCTTGTTTAATTGCGATCGCTCTCCAAGCACTGTTTTATCCTCTAATACCATTCATCACCTCAGGGATTTTACTCCTGCGGCTGTTGGATTGGGAGAAAGGAGGAATTCGCCTCTCCGTTGAGCGACGGGATTATCTTTTTTGCGCTACAGGATTGGGTGTTGCTCTATTGGCACTCCTACCTTACATGCTGGCATCTTCTGAATTTGGACCGACCATCACGGCTGCCCAAGCCTGGAAAATGCCAGAGTACTGGTCTGGTGGGCGGGTGGGCTATTATTTCCTTAGTCCTTGGAATTTCTGGTTCGATGGCAGGGACAGTGGTATGTTTGCCTTGCTCAGTCCGCCACAGTTGTTTATTGGGCTATTATTGCCGTTCCTATTACGATGGCCATCCCGCTTTCCTCTAGCTAAGCGGGTTAAGAGCACAGTTAAAATTCTGCCTCAGACTGTGCTGGTATCTATTGCTATGTTCTTTGCTGCCCATGCTCTATCATTTAAGCTGCATTTCCCTAGCAGATATACATTTCATACTTTTCAGATGGTCTTGTCTCTGTCATGTGGAATAGCACTGACCATAATGCTCGACGCAGTTTTCCATTGGTCGGAGCAGCGCAAGACATCCCGGTTTAGGAGGCGACAGTTTTTGGCAATTTCTTGTGCAGTTGTTGTTCTAGCAGCACTTGTTTTCTACCCCTGCTCTTTAAAGAGTTTTCCTAAGACCTTATATGTAAAGGGTGGAGTGCCAGTACTATATCAGTTCCTGCAACAACAACCGAAAGATACCCTCGTTGCCTCTTTGACGAGCGAGGCAGATAACCTACCCACCTTTGCCAAACGTTCAATTCTGGTGGGGAAAGAATACGCTTTGCCCTTCCATACCAGATACTACGCTCAGTTTCGTCAACGAGTTATTGACCTGATTAATGCTCAGTACAGTCTAGAACTTAAGCAGGTGAAGGACTTTATTCATAAGTATGGCGTGAACTTCTGGCTTCTAGACAGGACAGCATTTAGACCTGAATATATAGCTAACAATGACTGGATTAAACAGTACCAGCCATCAGCAGCAGTAGCGCTGGCAAAGCTGACGCAGGGAGATATACCAGTTCTATCAAAGCTCACAAATCGTTGTGCTGTATGGTCTGCAGAAAGCTTAGTTCTTTTAGAGACAAAATGTATAGAGGCAGAATCGTCACGTAGAAGCCTGCACTGACATGTCTTATGCGGTACAGGTTGTTCGCGGATGGGTCAATCAGAATTGGTGGCAGCGTTCCTGAAGCACGCTCGTTCAAGCCGACTGTGTTAGCAATTGTCCCAGATGTTTTAAGATTTTCAAAACCTCATGCAGTGTGTTGCGATAGGGCGATCTCGTTGAGAACAGATCTGAAACGGCATATTGTTGGTCCTGCATTTTGACAAACAGATAACTGCTCCCGTTCGTTACCATACCAAAAAGCGGTTGGGTAGAATCTGGAGAAGCCGCCATGTAAGCGAGTGCTTGGGGCAATGCCAGCTCAAGCTCAAAAGTTGTCCGTTTTGATTCAATCAACACAATCCAAAGTCGTTCCTGGAGAACCAGTGCATCAATTCGCCCACGCAAAATTTCATCATTTTCTCCAAGTGCCTGAATCTCAACAGGCACCTCGGCTCTAAATTTATAGGGAGATTGGTAAAACCCCGCCAGTTCTAGTAAGGGTGAGAGTACGACCATTTTGATGGTTTCTTCTAAGAGAATCCCATCTGAGAGTTGATAGAGATAATTCCGCCGCACTTGGTCCAATCGTGTTTGTTCCATATCTGTGAGTGGCATCAATACATCCATCCACTCCAGAAAAAATTGCGGATCGCCTGCTAGCAACAATCCTAGCTTTTCCTCAACCTGCCGAAATGTTGAGATGCCTTCCGCGATCGCTACAACGTTGGTCATTGATTTTCCCTTAAATATGCAGTGCCACGTTCTAAATCAATATCTTCTCTAATGCTAACTTTTGTAGTGCTACAAACAGGAATTGTTTCATGAACTACTATTTAGCCATGTTCAGGAGACTTGGCTCTCCCCTTTGTTCAATCCGTTCACAAACACGTTGCCAAAGTGCTTGATCCTCATGGTAAACACGCAAGGCTGTAATCGAGTCTTTCGCATCCTCCAGATCGCCGCTCTGAATCAGAGATAACAGGAACGAAACTGCCTCATCGTTTCGCAGAAGCGCGATCGCCATTAATCCCATTTGTCGAAGCTCTGGAATGCAGATGGAATGCCACCAGGTTCGCAAAATATCAAACGCTTCCGATAATCGGGATTCTCCGAATGCTAACGCTGCCGCTTCTGCTTCTGCGATTTCGGTGCTCTCCCGATGCTCAACCTGTGGCTGAATCGCCAGAAAGGAACGTACTAAATTGATCGAGGATTGCGTTGGAGATAAATGCAGCAACGCCAGAAAACAGTCTGATAACACAGGTGCACTATCGCCAAGCTTGATCCGTAACCGTAGAAGCGGAACACCTGATAGATTTCCAGTATAAGCAATCGCTCGTGCAGCTCCAATTCGTGCATCGAGTTTTGAGTCAGCCAACAAGTCCGCTAACTCGCTCATGACATCGGGATAATTCATTCTAACGAGTCCTAATGCACAGACACTTCGTAATGGCGCAGCCGTATCATCCGAACCGCCCCATACTGGATCTCGTTGCACATGCCGAATGCCATGCAGAAACAAATCTTCGTTACTGTAGTCCAATCGGTAGAGTGCATCTGCTAGTTTGAGCTTAGCGGTACAACCTGGATCTCGCTCACTTGGCTTCGTCATTGCCCACTCGAACGCGGCAACCAAATCTGGAATCATGTCGTAGTGTTCTGCCTCTGCAATCAGTGTTGCGGCTTGAGCGATCACAACAGGTTGCTTGGAGGTCAGTAGTTGGCGTAGTAGACGCATTGCTTCTGAGGCTGTAGGATCGGGGCGAATCTGCTCTAGTTGTGCGAGAAGTGATTCCAATTTGCGAGATTTTGCCATACTTGCTCAACCACTTAATATTTGACTAGGGGATAAGTTTAATTGTTAAAAGGTAACGCCAATAGTACTATCGTACTAATACAGAAAGCAGTTGAGTAGATCATGGCAGACAGTTGACGTATTCTCTTTACTCAGAAAGGCTTTCAGCCACTTTTGATGCTGAAAAGTTTTTATGTCCCAATATGAAGGTAGTGTTTTCTTCCCTCCCTCAACTTCCCCAAATTTTCTTCGGTGATCAAACTGACCCCTTGAGAATTTATAGTTGATGTGGAGTTAATCCTTAAACTACTGTGAAAGCAATTACTCTGCTCGGTTCCACTGGCTCTATTGGCACTCAGACGCTGGATATTGTTGCCCAATACCCAGAGCAGTTTCGGATCGTGGGTTTAGCGGCAGGGCGTAATGTTGAAATATTGGCTCAGCAGATCCGGCAGTTTAGACCGAGCATAGCAGCTATTTGTCAGGAAGAAAAACTGCCAGAACTACAAGCAGCAGTCGCTGACATTGATCCCCAGCCCATTTTGGTAGCTGGCGAAGCCGGGGTGATAGAAGTTGCCCGACAGGACGATGCTCAAACAGTGGTTACAGGTATTGTGGGCTGTGCCGGATTGCTGCCAACTATTGCCGCCATTAAAGCTGGTAAAGACATTGCCTTAGCAAATAAGGAAACCCTGATTGCTGGAGGACCAGTTGTTTTACCGCTAGTAGAGAAGCATGGAGTCAAACTGCTACCAGCTGACTCCGAACATTCAGCAATTTTTCAATGCCTCCAGGGAGTACCTAAAGAGGGCTTACGGCGAATTCTGCTGACTGCCTCCGGGGGAGCATTTCGAGACTGCCCAGTTGAGAAGCTAGCAACAGTAACTGTGGCAGATGCCTTAAAGCATCCCAACTGGTCTATGGGGCGAAAAATCACTATAGATTCAGCTACTTTGATGAATAAAGGGCTGGAAGTGATTGAGGCTCACTTTCTGTTTGGTTTGGACTACGACCGCATCGAAATCGTTATTCATCCTCAGAGCATCATCCACTCATTAATTGAACTACAAGATACCTCTGTCTTAGCTCAATTAGGTTGGCCTGATATGCGATTGCCTCTACTCTATGCTCTCTCTTGGCCTGAGCGGATCTACACTGACTGGGAACAGTTGGATTTAGTGAAAGCTGGAAATTTAACCTTTAAAGCACCAGATCACCATAAGTATCCCTGTATGCAACTAGCCTATGCCGCCGGTCGAGCAGGGGGATCGATGCCAGCGGTGTTGAATGCGGCAAACGAACAGGCAGTAGCGCTGTTTCTAGAAGAGAGGATTCGGTTTTTAGATATTCCACGTTGTATCGAACGGGTATGCGATCGCCACCAAACCGAAAATCGTCCAAATCCTTCCTTAGATGATATTGTGGCAGCAGATCACTGGGCTAGACAGGAAGTTTTGGCAGTTAGTCATGCAATTACCGGGAGGAGTCACACAACTACGCAAATTCCTACAGCCCAGACAAAAGCAGTTTTTTAACAAATTCAACTAATGTGAATAATTCTAAATTAATTAAACGTATTCAGAGATTTAACAAAGGTCGCGATCCTGAGTTACTGCAATTGAAATATAAGAAAATGAGTGAAAGTGCCTTCGCCTTTTTTCGGGGCAGCTGTCACTTGTTTTATGAAGACTGGCCTAATGATTCTCCTCTCAACAAAGCACCTCATAGCTGGATTTGTGGCGATCTGCATTTAGAAAACTTTGGTAGCTATCAGGGCGACAATCACTTAAGCTACTTTGATATTAATGATTTTGATGAATCGGCTTTGGCTCCTTGTACTTTTGATATTGTGCGCTTGCTCACTAGTATTTTCCTGGCTTTTTCTAAACCACATCCAAAAGTTTCAGGAGAGCCGGAATCTCTATGCAACGATTTTCTTAATGCATACATAAGTGCCTTAGTTGATGGAAAAGCTCGATGGGTTGAACGTGAAACAGCAAAAGGTTTGGTTAAATCTCTGCTAGATAAACAAGAGCATCTACAACGTAAAAAGTTTTTAGATGAGCGTACAGTTATTGAGGGAGAGCAACGTAAAATCCTGATTAAAGAGGGTAAAACTCGCCCTGTCTCTGATGAGCAGAGAAAAAAAGTAAAAATTAGCCTAGAAAAGTTTGCGTCTGAACAAAGACATCCAAATTTCTTTAAATTTATTGATGTAGCTTGGCGGATTGTAGGTACAGGTAGTTTGGGGCTTGAGCGGTTTGTCGCTCTTGTTGAAGGCAAAGGTTCACCTGATGATAATTATTTGCTCGATCTGAAGTTAGAACAGGAATCTTGCCTACATGTTTTAGATTTTCCTCAACCCCGCTGGCGGACACAAGCAGAAAGGATTGTAGCGGTGCAAAAACGTATGCAGGCTATATCCCCAGCACTACTGAATGTCTTGATGATTGACGATTCAGCCTTTGTTATGAGGGAATATCAACCAACTGAAGCTAGGGTAAATCTAGATACCAAGCCCAAGGATATGACTGAACTCGCTCAGTTTATGAAAACCCTTGGTCAAGCTGTTGCTTGGTCCCAATTGCGCAGCAGTGGGCGACAGCGTTCTGCTATTGCTGATGAGTTAATTAGCTTTGCTCAACATAGCAAATGGCGTAAAGAAGCAATAAAGTACTCCCAGAAGTACAGTCAACAGGTAGAAGAAGACTGGCAAAATTTTGTCCAGCATTGGCAACAAGGAAGATTGGGCAACGCAGATGCACGCAGATACACGCAGATGGAAGATTTAGGAAGCAAGGAAGATTAGTTTATAGCTCAGGGTAGTTAACAATAAACTATCTAACTCCATTCTTCAGCTTCTTGGGCTTCTGCTTGGCTTAAAGCTGCCCGTAATTTAGTCCAGTCAAGTTGCTCAGAGTTGGGAACATCTTGAAGTAAATGGCCGTGCTGGAAGTATAAGACGCGCTGACAAAATTGCTGTGCTAGCTCTAACTGGTGATTGGTCATCAAGATAGTTGTCTGATGGTTCTCGGCTAAATGAATCAAGATTTCCAACAGACGGGATGCTATACCAAAGTCGAGAGCAGATGTCGGCTCATCAAATAAGAGGATTTTGGGTTGAATAACCAAAGCCCGAACAATTGCCACCAACTGTCGCTGTCCCAGAGAAAGTTGCCACTCAGTTCGCATTAGCCAGTCGGAGGGAATAGAAAGTTGCTCAGTCCAGTAGCTCAGTCGTCGTTGAATTTCTGGCGCTGGTAGACGTCGTAAAACCAAAGGGTAGGCTATTGCATCCTGCACTGTCATTCCCAGCAGTTTAGACTCTTGCAATACTAGGGTGACTTGTTGGCGGAGTTGGAGAATTGGAATTTGCCGATATTCTTGATTTTCTAGATAAATCGAACCACTCGTAGGTTCACTTAGCCGATTCAATAGCCGCAATAGTGAAGTCTTGCCAGCACCCGCTGGACCAATAATAGCAATGCGCTCGCCAGCAAACACTTCAAACGAAATGTCTTTGAGCAGTTGACGAGAACCAACTACCGAGGATAGGCTGACCTGCTGTAGCCGTAGTTGTGCTGTTGGCAACGGTTTAGCCACACCTCCATCTTTATTAGACTAGACTACCGTGGGCGATCACTGTCCAAATCGTCCAAGTATCTACCAGCAGCAGCAAGAGTGTAAATCCCAATAAAATCAAATACATCCAGGGTTGCGCTAAGGGACGAACATCTGTCGTGTCAATACCCGTTTTAGCTTCTACTAGCTTAACTAACCGCGCAAACCCAGCTACACGCATTGGTAATAAATAAGCTTGCTCCTGTTTGCTGAGGAAGTAGTAAACCAACCCCCCTTGACCAGTCGTGCGAGGTTTCAACTCTTTCACCTCTGACCAAGGGAGAAACCACCCCCGGCGAAAGAAACCAGGTACCCAAACGGGATAGGCAACCTGAATTCCCTGCTCATCCAAAATCACTCGTTCGCTCAATGCTGCATATAGCGCTAACGCTCCAAAGCCAATTCCTACAACCAACAATGCTGGTGGGATTGGGGAATCTGTTGCCTGTGCCAGGAAAGGCAGCGGTACTGTTAGAGCTACATACAGACACAAAAGCGTAATCCGAATCAAGGGGGAGAGGCGAAAGACAGAAGGTGTTGCCAATGGTAATACCATCATTAGTTTTATGGCAAATATTTTTGCACTACGTTCCAACCAGTTAATGACACCCAAAGCAACCCGGCAAAGAGGGTAAGATTTGTTCCAATGTGGAGCGCTCGCGCCCAGGGTTTCTCAGCACTGATCTGAGCTGCACTCCCGGCTGACAGCGCAACTAATCCTACCACCGTTAACCCTGCTACTAGATGTGATGTATGACCTAACGTACCATACTGTCCCAAAGTTCCAACAACACCAATGGCTAGGAGTATTAGCACCAATCCCACCAAGCCCCCACCGATGATATAGTGCAACGGTCTTAG
This sequence comes from Chroococcidiopsidaceae cyanobacterium CP_BM_ER_R8_30, assembly GCA_019244235.1. GTDB lineage: Bacteria > Cyanobacteriota > Cyanobacteriia > Cyanobacteriales > Chroococcidiopsidaceae > JAFAVL01. Next base: position 14,798 of record JAFASY010000240.1, on the reverse strand, counting down.
CCAACTAGGTCTTTGCTGACGCATCTGCCTAGCTCCAAACAACCAGATACCAGTTACTGCTAATAAAAGATATGCCAGCAGCGATAAGCCCATCGACCAGGCAGCTATCTTCCACAACCACAAGAAAGAAGGCAAATTCAATTCAAGTTTTCCAATTCTTCAGGCAATTGAGAGTATCCTCTTGTAGCTACCTTAACGGTAGAAACAAGTTAACAGCAGTCTCTCTTAGGAAAGAATTTCATTTTTGCCAACAAAATTAGAGTCACTGACCCCAGTGACTCTAAAACAGGAGCGATATATTTTTTATTCAAGAGTTAAGGCAGCAACAGTTAGAAGTTTTTCTCTGTGGGCACTTTTGGAATCACTCTCTGCTTCTGCCTCCTCCTGATGCTGCTCGACTGGAGCAGTCTCCTTATCGCTGACACAGAGGCGTTCGCAGGGAATCTTATCTGATAAAATAGCAGTTGCCATCATACCTGTATGAATTTCCAGCAAAGCCTCTAATGGGGCTTCGAATACAAGACGCTGTCCTGGAAATATCACCCGTTCAAAGTACCAGTTGGGGATATTTGAAATCCGCGCTATTTGAATCTTGCTTGTAGCATTCACATAGCAGCAGAGAAGGTGCCCAGAAGAATCAGGGGGTAGGGGGTCTAAGATTTGAGCCATAACTACTACCGAGGGCCTTCAACCACTTGATTACACCTTTCAACCTAACACTGCGCGATCCCCAATAGCTGTAAACACGACTACTATCTGAAGTCTCTCATAATTATTTGCTCCAAAGGGTGGAAAAGTGAAAACCTCAAACAGCGGTAGGGTACAGATCTTCATCGTAGTCAATGAGACAAGTCGGTGCTATCGTAAAGTTATATGAAAACTTTATCAGAATCCCATAACCCTAATGGTGATGGAATCGGCTACAGATAGAATTCTCTACGTCCGCCTCCCTTGTAACCCTATATTCCCTGTAGGGGTAGTGTATCTGGCAGACCATATACACAAACTATTTCCCACAGTGCAGCAGCGCATCTTTGATTTAGGAACGGTACCACCCCTAGATTTTGCCACTGCCCTTGATGCTTGTGTAGATGAATTTCAACCCTCGCTACTTGTCTTCTCGTGGCGAGACATTCAGATTTATGCCCCGGTTGGGGGTAGAGGTGGCAACCCACTACAAAACGCCTTCGAGTTTTACTACGCCCGTAACCCCATCGTGAAACTACAGGGAGCCTTGGGATTGACGCGCCTAGCTGCTTCCTACTATACGGAACTTTGGCGCAATCAGGGATTGATTCGAAAGGGGCTAAAACGCGCCAAAAAACACAATCCATCTACCCGTGCAGTCGTAGGTGGCGGAGCTGTGAGTGTATTCTATGAGCAACTAGGCAACAGTTTACCAACTGGGACAATTGTTTCTGTGGGAGAAGGAGAGACGCTACTAGAGGAACTGTTGCGAGGACAGGACTTTAGCAGTGAGCGTTGTTATGTAGTCGGTGAAACCAAACCACGCGCTCGCATGATTCACGAGCAGCCCACAGCGATTGAGAAAACTGCCTGTAACTATGATTACATCGAAACTATCTGGCCAGAATTTCAGTACTACCTACAGGAGCAAGATTTCTACGTTGGGGTTCAAACCAAACGTGGTTGCCCGCACAACTGCTGTTACTGCATCTACACAGTTGTTGAAGGCAAGCAAGTACGCATCAACCCTGCCGACGAAGTTGTTGCCGAGATGCAACAGCTTTATAACCGGGGCATTCGCAACTTCTGGTTCACAGATGCCCAATTCATTCCTGCCCGGAAATTTATCAACGACGCGATCGAACTCTTAGAGAAAATTCTGGCAGCAGGAATGACAGATATCCACTGGGCAGCCTACATCAGAGCCGACAACCTAACACCAAAGCTAGCAGAACTGATGGTGAAAACTGGGATGAACTACTTTGAAATCGGTATCACCAGCGGCTCTCAAGAACTTATCCGCAAGATGCGAATGGGCTACAACCTACGAACGGTACTAGAAAATTGCCGAGACTTAAAAGCGGCAGGCTTTAACGACATAGTTTCAGTCAACTACTCATTCAATGTCATTGACGAAAGTCTCGAAACCATTCGCCAAACAGTTGCATACCATCGAGAACTAGAGCAAATCTTTGGAGCCGACAAAGTCGAACCAGCCATCTTCTTCATTGGACTACAACCCCATACCCACCTTGAACAATATGCCTTTAAACACAACATTCTCAAACCGGGCTACGATCCTATGAACCTAAAGCCTTGGACAGTCAAAAAAGTGCTCTGGAACCCCGAACCCCTAGGATCATTCTTCGGCGAAGTTTGCCTCCAAGCGTGGCGACAAAACCCCAACGACTTTGGACGAGAAGTCATGAACATCCTAGAAGCCCGACTAGGACGTGCTGAACTCGACACAGCCCTGACAGCTCCGGTGGAGAGAGCTGGGGAAGCTGGGGAAGCTGGGGGAGAAAACAATCGTCCATCTCTCGTTTTCAGGTAGCAGCCTATGAATCTTTGATTTAAAGCTTTGTCTTTTCAAACCGGAATTAAGATAAAGCCCTACGAAGGCTACACCTAGCAAATTCAAAGAACAAAGTCAGCAGTCTTCCTAACTTCCCCTGCCCCCCCTGCTCCCCCTGCCCCCCCTGCCCTCTTCCCCAGCGGTTCCTTCAACCAAAACCCAAACTCATGCTACAAGGCTCCATTCTCCAAAAACTAGCAACAGCCCACACTGGCGGACCCAGACCCCTAAACTTTGGGGTGTACTATAAAAACACCCTGGTTGCCCTCTGCCACGCCCTAGAAGACAGCATCTTAACTGCCAACAGCGCGCCGCCGCTGGTCATCACAGCCTTCCAGCGAGGAAAATGGTATCTCCAGGAAGCAGAACGCTACTCCCAGCTGGCTCAAGCGTCACAGCAAGTTATTATTATGGCAGCGCCCGATACTGGCTTTGCTGAACACCCTACCAGTCAGCTACCCAATGTAGATCTGGTAGCTTTAAATCCAGCAGATCCGGTAGCGCAAGAGTGGCACTTAATGATTCTGTCTCCCAGTTTCACTGCCATGGTGTTGTGTCAGGAACTCTCAGCCGCTGATTACGGAGTGACTGGAGTCCCGTCAGCAGATTTAGAACGCAAATTTTACGGGTTTTGGACATTTGAAGCGGGGTTGGTGCAGGAAACTGTAGAGTTAGCCATCGATCACCTCGGTCGCTATAACCCAGAACTTCAGCAAAAACTTATAGCCCAAGTGCAAGCAATGGCAAAGACTCGTACCGTCGAGTCAGATGACTTGGGTCAAATTGTTGCCCGCGTTGTAGATTATCTTCAAACCAGCGAACTGGACTTAAATCAGCCGCAAGCCTTTACCCACCAACAGGCGTTAGATAACAACATTATTTCTAATGAATTGCAAGCATTCTTGCGACTGGCGCAACTTACTGACATTGCTGATACCAATAACCAGATGGCGGCTTCTGAAGTAGCAGCTATAGCAGAGACAATGGGACAACTGTTACAGCTACCAGCTTGGCAACTGAAGCGATTGCGGTTAGCAGGACTCCTTCACCGGATTGCACCTTTGTCGGTCAACGTTCTTCCGGAGGGAACCTCCGGGAGCAACGCTAAAGACTTCGTGAATATTCAGTATGGTGAAGCTCCGAGTTGTCCCATTGTGCCAGCAACACAGAGGCTAAGAACTATGCCTCGGACGAAGGCTATTGCCCAGATAATTACTCACCAAGCCGAGTGGTGGAACGGCAGCGGTCAACCAGCGGGTTTCGCTGGTGAAGAAATTCCTCTAGAATCACGCATTTTAGGACTAGCAACTGATTTTCAATCGCGAGTAGCTCGGCTACGCAAGTCTCATCACAAGAAGAGTGAAGAGGAAATGCCTGATACTCTGGATACAGCTTTATCTGAGTGTAAGCAAGAGGAGGGTCAACGCTGGGACCCCAAACTCGTTGCCACCTTAGAACTCTTGGTGATGGGTCTAAAACAGGGATTAACTCTTCCAGCAGCACCACCAAAGATTAGCGCTGGTATGTGGTTAATTGATACCCATTCTAGTAGCGAGGCAAAGACAAATCGAGAAGTACAGCACTATGCTCATGGACATTGAAGCCCTACGAGCCGGAGAACTTAAGCAACTGCCAGGAGCCAACTTAGAAGACGAAGATCTGTCTGGCATTGACCTTTCTGGCATCAATTTAGCTGGAGCCACGCTCATTGGAGTCAATTTTTCTGGCACAAAATTAGAAAGAGCGCGTTTAGATGGAGCAAATTTGCTGGGGAGTCAACTAATAGGGGCTGACTTACGGGCAAACTTGCTTGGAGCCAACCTCATGCAAGCGGATTTGACAGGAGCCGATCTTCAGGGCAGTAACCTGCGGGGTGCTAACTTGATGGGGGCAAAACTATCTTCTGCCTCTTTTGCTGGTGCCTTTTTAAGCGGTGCTAACCTAATGAGTGTGAATTTGCAGGGTGTAGACTTGCGTGGTGCTGACTTGCGGGGGGTCAATCTTAGTCGCGCTAATCTCCAAGGAGCTAACCTTAGTCAAGCCGACCTGCAAGGAGCATTGTTAAGTGAAGCAAATTTGGAGGAAGCTGATTTAAGAGGGGCAAACTTAGCTGGGGCTAATTTGGCTGGGGCAAATTTACTCTGTGCTGAGTTAGAAGGTGCTAACTTAAGTGGCGTTAACCTAGCAGGTGCCTGCCTAGTTGGAACCTTTTTAAATCTTGCTGACGAGCAATCCTAAAACTTTTCTACTGATTGGAGGAAGCGCGATCGCCGATTCATCCAGAAGGCAAGTATGCTCAAAAATACTAGCCCTACTACTCCAGCCAAAGGATTTTTATCAATGCCAGTCACCCAATCAGGAACTTGCCCGGTGTATTTCACAATTTGCCCAACATTAATGATGTAGTAGCCCCAAACTAGACCAGCGTGAAGCCCAATCGGGAGACCAAGGCGTCCCTGGCTAGAGCGCTTTGCCCACACTAGCGTCAATCCTAATAGCAATTTTCCCGGAAATCCAGACCAGGTTCGTATGATTTCTGGGAGCGGCTTAATGTAGTGCAGTAGAGCGAATAAAGTCGCGTTAGCCCAAAGAGCCGCACGGGGACGGTAATCTCGTTGTAACTCATCTAACAGCCAACCCCGGAATAGAAACTCCTCTCCCAAGCCAATTCCCAGGGCGCTTATCAAGCCTTCTACAACCATCATAGGTAGGTAGACAGGTGAACGCTCCCACACTAGGAAGCCTAACCACCCCTCTATTCCAAATAGCCCAAGAGTAACAGCCACTCCCAAAACTAACCCAGACAAAAGCTCCTTGGCGTTCCGGCGCGTTCCTTGTAACCCATAGCTTCTCAACACCTGGGGTTGTCGGTATACCCTCTTACCCCAGAATTGCACGAGGATAAGAAACTCCCCGTACAGCAGCACCATTGTGAGGATGCTTACTAAGTTGCGATCGCCTACTAGCCAGTAGATAGGGACAGCCAACGGTGCCCACACAAGCAGCAAAGCCAGTACAAAAATCCCCAATCTTATAGGAGCAGGGTATTGGGCAAGGGTGAGCGGGCTCAGTTTCAATTTTTGTCCCTAATACTCTCTGGCTAGTCTTCCGGTTCAATTGTGCTAGTCAAGCCATGCTGCTTTAAAGTTTCGCAGTAGAATTCAGCATGTTCCTGAGCACATGTAATGACCAAAGCAATACCATTGGTATGGGCTTCCATCATAATACTGACAGCTTGAGGTTGGGTAATGCTTGGCACCGTCCTCATTAAAACCTGCACCACATGCTCCATGCTGTTGTAGTCGTCGTTATGCAGCAAAACGCGATACAGAGGTGCGAGCTTGCGGACAGTTGAACGCTTTTCAATGGTTTCGACAGACACTGCTCTTTGCTCTTCTATTCGTCATTAACTACAACTAACTTACTGTCAGCGCGGTTGCTTAACAGTTATCAATACATTGTATGGTATCGCAAGAATGGGGAGATGGGAAAAAATGGACTTCAAGAGTGATTTTCAACCCTGTCAGATTGTGTGTTTAGAGCATGAAGGCACCTGCCTGTATGCAGAGGTTATCCAAGTTGTGATTTCGCGCCAACTCTGCTGGGTACGTCCTTTGCTATTAGGTGCCTTGTCCTCTGACAGCAACTTGGTAGATGAGCTGCTGCCACTCACAGATTTGCGCTCCTGTGCTGACTTGTTATGGCCGATCGCTTCATTTCGACCTGCTCTTGATACAGAAGTGATTCCTCTGTTGGTCACTCTGCTGGCATCGCCTGAACGCAATCTGGCCGCGACTGGGCAACTCGACGTTTCACCGGAGGCAGCTTCGACAGCTTCCCTGAGCAAGCTCAATCAGTTCATCCATCGGGTCTGGCAAGCTGATAAAGGTGCGTTTTGCTCAGGTCGTCATTGTTGATTCGTTAACTGTAACGGATGCCAGCATCCTTCAAACGTTGAATCGCTTCCTGCATCCGCTCATCTGATACAGTAAGAGCAATACGGAAGAAGCCTTCTCCTGCTGCACCATAACCGTTACCAGGAGGGACTATAATACCACATTTTTCTATTAGAAATGTGACAAATTCAGCCGACGTATAACCTTGGGGAACTGGAACCCAAACGTAAAGTGTAGCTTTGGGGGCTACAAGTGGCCAACCAAGTGACTGTAAACCACTAACGATAATGTCGCGTCGCCGCTGATAAACCGACATAACAGATTGGAGTTCAGCTTCGCTAGTGTCATATGCAGTGATCGCTGCTCGTTGAATTGCCTTGAACACTCCAGAATCCACATTTGTCTTTACCTGGCTTAATCCCTTAATTCCTTGGGAGTTTCCCACAACAAATCCAACTCGCCAGCCAGTCATGTTGTAGGATTTGGACAAACTGTGGAACTCAATTGCCACGTCTTTGGCACCGGGTACTTGCAGTACCGAAGGTGGCTTGTAGCCATCGTAAGCCATTTCTGAGTAAGCATGATCGTGACACAGCAGAATATCGTACTGCTGACAGTACGCTACTAATTCCGCAAAAAACTCCAATGTTGCCACTGCCCCGGTAGGATTATTTGGATAGTTAATCCATAACAACTTAGTTTGACGGGCGATCTCTTCTGGAATCGCATCTAAGTCTGGCAAAAAACCGCGTTCTGGAAGCAGCGGCATGGGATAAGACTCACCACCAGCAAAAATCGTGGAAGTCCGATACACCGGGTAGCCTGGGTCTGGGATCAGTGTAAAGTCTCCTGGTTCCACAAAGGCTAAGAAGGTGTTGTGGATCGCCTCCTTAGAGCCAATCGAAGAAACAACCTCAGTATTTGGATTTAGCCCCTCGACTCCAAATCGGCGCTCCATCCATCTTACAGCTGCCTCTCGGAAGTCTTTAGTACCTTGGTAGGGAGGATAGTTGTGAGTAGCGGGATCGTCAATCGCCGCATGCATTGCCTGAACTATGGAGCTGGGGGTCGGTCGATCGGGATCGCCAACTCCCATGTTGATAATGTCTACTCCCTGCTTCACCATTTCATCCCGTTTCCGGTCTAGTTCAGCAAATAGATATGGTGGGATTTTTTCTAAGCGTCTAGCAAACTGCATGGCGGTTGATACTTAACTTTGGCAAATATATTAGTACAATTTCTCCCAGTATTAAATGCTAGGTACTAGTTGAATTCGTCCTGCATCCATTTCTTCCATTAGTAATTCAAGTGCTTCATAGTCAGCATCTGAAATGTAACCTAGTCGAGAGAGTTCAAAATTTATTTCATTTTCAATATCAGGAGTTAATTTTTTAATATCGAGAGCCTTTTCTACCATCTGGCGGATAAGGTGTCTAGTTCTCATGGCCAATAGAGAGAATTCTTCTTGTGAAGGTATTTAGGGACTGTACAGCTGATGACAAATGCAATTCAAATTCGAAGTGATACGTGATCTAAATCACAGCAGAGTCAATTAAAATGATTTCTATCTAAAGATAGATGCATTTGTAGGTAAAACATGAAGAAGGTCATAAACAAAGTCAAAAATAAAGATTTCTATCTTGAGATACAAGCGGCAGAGTTAAGCAACTGAGCGAGTTCTATTGTTCACCTGCAGAATCAAGGGATAGATATGTATTGTAGAGTACCTAATAAAACCATAGATAGATGCTTTAGCTCGATTGGTTTATTATACCAGTTCTGTCGAGAATAGCCTACAATGAACCACAGAAATATTTTGTTCAGATAGTTAAAGAAATATTTAACCAGTTGTAGTTGACAAATAAAATCTGATCGAGCATCAATAGCTTAGATGGTAGATATTCAGCTAAAGTACGCTCATAGTCTAGTAAACCTTGTGTATGTTGATTGATTGGTAGCCCCAACTTAGGAGTGAATAATGCAAACGATTCTTGCCTACCCACACTCTTTCATAATTCGGCTGTCTGGTTCTCTCAATGCCGCAAATGCTAGCGAGTTCCAGCAACAGGTGGCGACAGCAGTCCAAAAGGAATGGCAGAAGACTGTACTAGTGGATATGGAACAAGTTGAATCGTTAGACAGTGCTGGATTAATGGCATTGGTTTACGGGCTAAGGCTAGCTCAGGCGTTGAATCTCCGGTTTGGTCTGTGCGCGGTTTCTCCTTCAATTCGGATCATTTTTGAACTGACTCAACTCGATAGGGTATTTGAGATGTTTGAGAACCAGGATGCTTTCGAGGCAGCACTCGTTTAAATCCCCAAGAGAAAATTCCTAGGTGCTAAGGTTAAAGATAAAGACTAGGAATTAAGAAAAAAAGTGGCAGTTACGGTTGAAGAGTTATTAACAGCAGACATCCTTCGACCAGCCCGATATCTGGGAAACGAGTTGGGTGCTGTACGTAAGTCGTGGGATGTAGCAACGGTAAGGTGGGTGCTGACATACCCAGAAATCTATGAGGTCGGTGCCTCGAATTTAGGGCATGTGATTCTCTATAACATTTTGAATACCCAGCCACGTCAGTTATGCGATCGCGCCTACTTACCAGCACCTGACCTAGCAGAGAAACTCCGTGAGACTCAAACCCCGCTGTTTGCTGTAGAGTCAAGGGTGGCGCTGATCGAGTTTGATATTTTGGGGTTTAGCCTGGGCTACGAGCTAGGAGCAACCAACGTGCTGGAAATGTTGGATTTGGCGGGAATTCCCTTGACTTGGCGCGAACGACGCTCCCCAAATCAATATCCCCTGGTTTTTGCTGGTGGGCAAACAGCAACATCCAATCCAGAACCCTACGCCGACTTTTTCGACTTTTTCGCTCTTGGAGATGGTGAGGAACTGTTGCCAGAGATCGCCTTGGTATTAGAGGAGGGTAAGGCAGCAGGCTACAACCGGGAGCAAATGTTACTTGATTTGGCACAGATTCCAGGTGTCTATGTGCCTCAGTTCTTTGATGTAGCAGCAGATGGCTCTGTCTATCCCAATCATCCAGATGTTCCCGATCGCATTCTACGGCGAGTTGCGACTCCTATGCCTGCCTACTCAACTGGATTAGTCCCCTATATAGAGACAGTACACGACCGTTTGGTAGTAGAAATCCGACGTGGCTGCACTCGTGGCTGTCGCTTCTGCCAGCCAGGGATGTTGACTAGACCAGCTAGGGATGTGGAAGCACAGCAGGTGGTAGAAGCAATTGAGCAGGGAATGCGTGCGACAGGATATAACGAGTTTTCTCTATTATCTCTGAGCTGCTCAGATTATCTGTCACTGCCAGCTGTAGGGATGGAGATTAAAAACCGCCTCAAAGATGAGAATATTTCTCTGACCCTACCTAGCCAAAGGGTAGATAGGTTTGATGGCAATATTGCTAACATACTCGGTGGGGCTAGACAAGCAGGCTTGACCTTTGCTCCAGAAGCTGGCACTCAGCGACTGCGGGATATTGTGAATAAGGGGTTAACTAACGAAGAATTGTTGCGAGGGGTAAAAACGGCCTTTGAAGCAGGTTGGGATAGAATCAAACTCTACTTCATGATTGGCTTGCCAGGAGAGACTGATGCTGATGTGTTAGGTATTGTCGAGACAGTCGCATTGCTACAGCGAGAGTGCCGAGCTGAGGGTAGGAAGCGCATCAACTTCAATCTCACAATTTCTAACTTTACACCTAAGCCGCATACACCTTTCCAGTGGCACTCGGTTTCAACGTCTGAGTTTAAGCGCAAGCAGCAATTGTTGCGGCAAGAGTTCCGCCACCTGAAGGGAGTAAAGGTGAATTTCACAGATGTGCGGATTTCGGCAATGGAGGATTTTGTCGGTCGAGGCGATCGCCGTCTGGCAGTTGTGATTCGTCGGGCTTGGGAACTAGGGGCAGGAATGGATTCCTGGTTTGATAGCCTGGAGCAGGCTTTTGCGGCTTGGGAACAAGCGATTGCTGAAGCTGGACTGACTTGGAAGTATCGGCAAGTCGAAAACGGTGAGTGGAACGTGATGGAGGATTGTGGTGGTCTTGACGATCGCCTTGATACCCCATTGCCATGGGATCATATAAACGCGGGGATTGATAAAGGCTGGCTCAAAGCCGACCTACATCGGGCTTTAGCAGCAGCAACAGTGCCAGATTGTTCGTTCGATGGCTGTTCTCACTGTGGTGTTTGTGGTACTGATTTTGGTCATAATGTTGTACTTGAACCGCCACCAATTCCGGAATTTGCTGGGCATTTTGTGCCGCAAACAGCTAAGGTGCAGCGGCTTAGGGTTTGGTTCGGTAAGCAAGCTGATATGGCTTTGGTTAGCCATCTAGATTTATTGCGTTTATTTGAACGGGCTGTACGTCGGGCTGCCCTGCCAATTGCCTATAGTGGCAAATTCCATGCTAACCCCAGAATTGCGATCGCTCAAGCTCTGTCTTTGGGTGTGACTAGTACTGGTGAGATTGTGGATTTTGAATTAACTGAGCAAGTTTTGCCTGAGGCATTCCAGGAAAGGCTGGCTCAGCAACTGCCAGAAAATTTACCAATCTATCTGGTAGAAGATGTTGATTTGAAGGCTCCTGCTGCTGCTCAGTTACTTGTGGGGGCAGAGTATTTGGTTACGGTGGCGGGACCATCAGATGCGTCTTCTAAGCACTGGCAGGACTGGATTGAGGCGATTCTAGCTAGGGATGAGTTCTGGTTTGAGCAGACGACAAAGTCGGGTAAGAGTTGTTTAGTGAATTTGCGCTCTGGTTTGCTGGAGTTGGAGTTAATCAACGAACCGCAGAGGCGCGGAGATCACAGAGGAGAGAAGGGAGCTGTGGTTTTGCGCTTTGTGGGGAGTTGTGGGAATAATGGGGCTCAGCTACGACCGCAGCAGGTGGTTTGGATGCTGGAACAGGTGCAGGGGTACGAGTTTCAATTGGTTGCGATTCATCGCCAGCGACTAATCCTACGGGATTGAAACATGCTATTGCTTTTCATCTAGCTTGCGTTAAAATTATGGCAGTAGAGATTTTCTAGCGCCGTAGTGAGTGGTTTGATTCATTCTTCTGGTCACCTGAAGTGAAACTTTTCAGCGCGACTTCGAGAATTTCCTTTCATAGAGGCTGGCTCAGATTGAGATTTCTCCTTCTCTGTCACGGTGATTGAATCAGTAACTAATACTAGGCGCAGGTTGCGTAATTTAGTTCTGGTCATGCTGGGGCTATCTTGGGTTTCAAGGTTTTGAGGCAGAGATTGCTCCGTAGTTTTGAGTTACAGTTTGCGGAATTTTTATCATCAGTAGCACTACGCCAGGCTTGTAGAAGTTAAGAGGGTAACCCTTAAAGCCTTGGGTACTGCCAGTTTTTGAGGGATTTGAATGCCAAAACAGATTATTATTGCTGAGCAGCAAAATATCGCTGCTGTTTTTTCTGAAGATCAAATTCAAGAACTTGTTGTTGCTACAGGTCATCACCAAATTGGCGACATCTATCTGGGCGTTGTCGAAAATGTCCTACCTGGGATAGATGCTGCTTTTGTCAATATTGGGGATTCAGAGCGCAATGGGTTCATTCATGTCACAGATTTAGGACCTTTGAAGCTGAAGCGGACAGCTGGAGCAATTACAGAACTGTTAACGCCACAGCAAAAAGTTCTTGTGCAAGTGATGAAGGAACCAACAGGGAATAAGGGACCGCGCCTGACTGGTAACATTAGTTTACCTGGTCGCTATGTTGTCCTGATGCCTTATGGTCGGGGTGTAAATTTGTCGCGCCGGATTAAGAGTGAGAGTGATCGCAATCGCTTGCGAGCTTTGGCAATCCTGATTAAACCAGCAGGAATGGGTATGTTGGTGAGGACGGAAGCTGAAGGCAAGCCAGAGGATGCGATTATTGAAGATCTAGAGGTGTTACAGAAGCAATGGGAGGCGATTCAAGAAGAGGCTCAATCAACACGGGCACCAGCTTTGCTGAACCGGGATAATGATTTCATCCAGCGTGTACTCCGAGATATGTACGGCAGCGATGTCAATCGGATTGTCGTAGACTCCAGTACTGGACTAAAACGGGTGAAACAGTACTTGGTGAACTGGAGTGGGGGGCAAACTCCACAAGGGGTCATGATTGACCATCACCGTGATCGCATCCCAATTTTAGAATACTTTCGCGTTAATGCTGCAATTCGAGAAGCCCTAAAGCCACGGGTTGATCTGCCTTCTGGTGGTTATGTAATTATTGAACCAACTGAAGCCCTAACGGTTATTGATGTCAACTCTGGCTCTTTCACTCGCGCTGCCACTGCTAGAGAAACAGTCCTATGGACGAACTGTGAAGCGGCAACAGAAATTGCACGGCAACTGCGACTGCGAAATCTAGCAGGTGTAATTATTGTCGATTTAATTGACATGGAGGACCGCAAAGACCAGTTGCAGGTGTTAGAACACTTCAACAAAGTGCTGAAGATGGATAAAGCTCGACCCCAGATTGCCCAATTATCTGATTTGGGTCTAGTTGAACTCACCCGTAAACGCCAAGGTCAAAACATTTACGAATTGTTTGGTCGTCCTTGTACGACCTGCGGCGGCTTAGGGCATTTGGTTCATCTGCCTGGAGAGCCTGAAGGTCGAGAGCGGGATGTTTTGGGAACACAACGCGAACGGATGCTGCCTCCAATCGCTGAGCAACTACCCGATCGCGCACCCACAATGCCAGTGCGAGACTCTCGCACTCCTATTATCTCTCGGTTGCCTGAACCACGTGAGATTTATGAGGGAACTGCTGAAGCGGCGAACTCTGAATATGAAAATGAGGTTTCTCCCCTCAATTTGCTTAATCATCCGAGTTATCAGGCCCTGGGAGATGCAAATAAAAATCGCCGGACACGCCGCCGTCGGATGAGAGGCAGCGAGTTACCTACTAAGGATGAGCGTACAACCAATGGTCCACGTTTGGGAAATGACACTTCTTTAGAGGAGCTAGAACCTGAACTTGCAGCAATTTCAGAAGTATCTCTACCTGCAACTGGTAAAGCTAGTTGGCTGGAAAAAACGGAGCGGAGTAAGCCCAGCAAACCAGAGCCAATAAAACATGTGGCTGAACCACCAGAGGTTGTATTCGTAGAAATGACGCCTGAGGAGCAGGATGTTTATGCCGAGATGGGAATTTCCCCTCTTGTCCACCTAGATCGACAGGTGGAAAAGTCCAAGCCGCTAATTATCAATGTCACACTGCCAGGGCAAGCGCCTGCTCAACGTCGTGTGGCTGAAACTGAGGTGCTGGCTTCAGGATCAACGCCGGAATTTGCCATTGCTGATGAACCAGATGAAACAGAACTCCCATTCGACCGTGAGCTTGAATCTGTTGTCTCATCCGCTTCTGAGGATAGCCCTGTGATGCGAGAGGTGATGGATGAGAGTGATGCTAGTGGTGGTGGGCTAATTCTTAGTAATCGACGGCGACGACGCCGCTCTTCCGCTACTGAGGATAGTTAGTTTTATCAGCCTCAACGAACGCCTATGATAGTTCCAGCAATTTCCCTAGAGCAAGCTCAATCACCGCAACGGGCAATCGCAGTTGCCTGCGGAGGAGCCAGTCGCCAGAGCGGGGTCCCCCCGCGAGCGAACTGGCATCGGAAACCCTCCCGCAGCACTGTCTCATCAATCTGGTTGGAGCTATCGTCTACGCTATTAGATAACCACAAGCTGGTTGCTGGTGTAGATGAAGTAGGAAGAGGAGCTTTATTTGGTCCTGTAGTTGCAGCAGCAGTGATATTACCTCCATCAGCTCTAGGGCCTCTAGCTGCCGCAAACATTAAAGATAGCAAGCAGTTATCTAGCGAGCGCCGACTGCAACTGATAGGGCAAATTCAAGCAGTTGCTCTAGACTGGCATATTGGGCTTGCCTCAGCTAGCGAGATTGATCGTCTTAATGTCTTACAGGCATCGCTGTTAGCGATGAAGCGGGCTGTAGACAAACTCAAGATCCAACCTGACTTATGCTTGATAGACGGGAATCAGCCAATCAAAGCCTTGTCAATACCGCAACAAACGCTCGTGCAAGGCGATCGGCGCTCCTTGGCAATTGCCTCTGCTAGTATCGTGGCTAAAGTCTGGCGTGATGCTTTGTTGGTGCGCCTTGCCTCAAAGTACCCTTTGTATGACCTAGCAGGTAACAAAGGCTATGGCACTCAGAGCCATTTACAGGCTCTACAACAGTATGGTGTTACCCGGTGGCACCGGAAATCCTTTCGCCCCTGTCAGCTAGAGGGTGGGGAGATAGGGAGGTAGGGTGATAGGGCGGTGAGATTAGACATACAACATTCTTCTCCCCCCATCCCCTCATCTCCCCAAC
>JAFASY010000138.1 GCA_019244235.1 Chroococcidiopsidaceae cyanobacterium CP_BM_ER_R8_30 | reverse complement strand
TGCAGTTTGGTATGCGAACTTCTATCACCACTTAGTTGGTGACACACGCAGAGGACAAGATTACGCTAGATTGATCCCAACTGCTGGATACGGGCAAGACCAACCCCTTGCTATGGACTACTTTGCTGGAGCACTTGGGTGGTCAGGGCATAAAAAGGTTGTGTATCACGAATGCCACGATGAGGCAGGCAACTCGTATTACGAAGCAGGAGGCAACAGGATTTACTCTAGGCGAACAATCGTCGCGGCAGTAAACTCAGCGCCGCTGATTGGTGAAACCCGTCGCTTTGCCGAGGCTCGTTGCCACTTCGCTTTCGGTATGGCAATTCTGTCACCTGGTACCCCTATGTTCCTCATGGGTGAAGAGATTGGTGCTCAAAAACCTTATAGATACCAGGATTTCTTTCAAAACAAGGAGGATCTTTTAGGTGAGCGACACAACAACGGTCAGCGACTGTTCAGGTTCTACCAAGACTTAATCCGGTTGCGCCTTGGCCACTCAGGATTGAGATCCCATGATATAGATATCATCTATATTCACGATGCCAACCGACTAATTACCTTCCGACGTTGGGATGCAACTGAGGAGTTGTTGATTGTAGCAAGTTTGAATAACTACCCTTTTAGATCGGGATACACCATTGAATCTTCACAACTAGGAGATGGTAATTGGAGAGAAATATTCAATAGTGATTCCGATCTGTACGGAGGGAATAATGTTGGTAACTCTGGAGCGACTGTACCTTCCTTACATGGTCAGATGCATCTTGTCATACCAGCCAATGGGTTTGTAGTATTTCAAAAGTCTCTTTAATTGCCAAGTATCTAGACATGGTGAGCGAGACAGTAGGGAAACTGGCACAAAATTGCTAGAGTTTAGTGAAGCAATTTTGAATAATCTAAGACAAATTGTTCCAAGATGGGCTCCAATCGCCAAAAGTTGACTTAATTTACGGCAAAAATGACTATCAGAGTGTAGCATCTATAGAGATGAACCTTCAAAGTGGTTATTTTGTCTAAGTAAACTAGCTGTTAACATTCCTATTACCCTCGCTCCTAATCTCAATGTTCCAATCCTTAAGACGCTTCCCGCTGCTCCAAGTTGCCTTCTTAGGAGGAGCTACCGCTACAGCTGCCGCTCTATCTCTATGCGGTCCCATCTGGCCTCGCTCAGTGAGTGCGGCTCTTCAAGATAGCCCCAAGGCTGTGGTTGATGAAGTCTGGCAGCTTGTTAACCGCGAGTATGTCGATGGCAGCTTCAATCACATTAACTGGCAAGCTACCAGACAAAGCCTGCTGAATCGCAACTACACCTCGCGTGAACAAGCTTATGCTGCCATTCGCACTGCTCTAAAACAGTTAGGCGACCCCTACACACGTTTCCTCGATCCCAAACAGTATCAAGAACTGACAGACCAAACATCAGGGGAACTGTCTGGGATTGGCATCAGAATGGAACTGAACGCCAAAACCCAGCGGTTAACGGTGGTGCAAGCAATTGAGAACTCGCCAGCCATCAAAGCTGGAATTCAGCCAGGGGATCAAATATTGGCAATTGATGGACAGCCGACACAAGGAATGAAAATCGAGGATGCCTCAAAGCTGATTCGTGGCAAAGCCGGGACACCAGTTACGTTGAAAATAGGGCGACAAGGACAGGGCAACTTCGACGTGAAACTGACCAGAGCAAATATTGAAGTGCCAACAGTCAGTTATGACCTGAAGCAAGATGGTAATAAGCGCATTGGCTATATCCGCTTGGCAGAGTTCAGCGCCACAGCCCCTGAGGAAATGCGAAAGGCGATCACGGATCTGAAAGCGAAGCAGGTTGATGGATATGTTTTGGATTTGAGAGGCGATCCGGGCGGGTTGTTAGATTCAAGTGTGGCAATTGCCCGCATGTGGCTAAATAATGGTGCAATTGTCCGCACCGTGGACCGTGTCGGGGACAGCGAGCAAATTAAAGCCAATCACACGCAGTTGACAAAATTACCACTGGTGGTACTGGTAGATGGTAATTCAGCAAGTGCTAGCGAGATTCTCTCTGGGGCATTACAAGATAATCACCGCGCTATCCTTGTTGGTAGCCAAACCTTTGGTAAAGCCCTAGTCCAGTCAGTGCACTCGCTTTCAGATGGTTCTGGCTTGGCAGTGACAATCGCTCATTACTTCACGCCAGATGGTACAGATATCAACCACAGGGGGATTGCGCCAAATATCAGGATTAACTTGACCGAAGCTCAGCAGCAACAGTTGGCAGCTAACCCGGCGTTAATTGCTACTCCGGAAGACCCACAATATGCACGAGCAGTTGCAGTCCTAGCAAATAACTCCTTTGCTGAGTACCCAAGCGGACAACCGTTGAAAACAGTAGGCGCGCAGTGACAAGAACAATTCGCAATTGAAAGAGGTTTGTCGATTTTATCTACCAAAGGCATAAATTAGACTGTAAATTCTTAATTACGAATTGCGAATTGTTGTTGACCCTTCCCCCGAAGGGCGTTAATTTCTTATTTTCGCTAAATTGGAAATAGAAAGCGCCAAGAGGAAGACTTAGATGTCAGCACGATTGTTACTGGTTGACGACGAACCGGGGTTGCGTGAAGCTGTTAAAGACTATTTGCAAGAGAGTGGTTTCGCTGTTCAAGTTGCCAGTAATGCCCGCGAAGGATGGGAGTTGATGCAGCAAAATACTCCTGACTTAGTCATCTCTGACATCATGATGCCAGTCGTAGATGGCTACCAATTTCTTAAACAACTGCGAGAAGATCCTCGTTTCAAAGCGCTGCCAGTCGTTTTATTAACCGCCAAAGGTATGACGAGTGATCGCATTCAAGGCTATCAAGCCCGGTGTGATGCCTATCTCCCAAAACCATTTGATCCTGATGAGTTAGTGGCCATTGTGGAAAACTTACTGGAGCGTCGGGGGGTAACAGCTCAGGACAACGGTGAGGGCAGTGATACAACTGTTGCTGATCTCGCCAATCAGATTGCTCAAATCAAGGCAATCTTGACCCAGCGTAATGCTATCCCTCAAAATCCATCACCTATCAAAATTGACTTAACACCCAGGGAACAGAGCGTTTTAGACTTAGTAGCGGCAGGGTTAATGAACAAAGAGATTGCCCGTCGCCTAGAAACCAGTGTCCGTAATGTGGAAAAGTATGTCAGTCGGTTATTTAGTAAGACTGGTACCAATAGCCGAACCGAGTTAGTTCGCTTTGCACTCGAACATGGTCTAGCCAAGTAGGGGGATTCAATGACTCCCTGCCCTCATCTCTTCCCCTAGCCCAAACCAAGTTCCCGCTTCAGCCAGTGAATTGACTGTGTGCCTATATAGTTCTGACCGCAAAATAATCGTGGTGGACGAATAATCTCATCTCTGACAGCGCGTACAGCGGTTTCCACAGCAGAGAAACTTGCTTGATCGCTAATGATGAGTTGAGCGTTCCTGACAACGGCATTGAGTTTATAGCTATCTCCTAATTGAGCTGTCATTACGCGTAGTTCATCTCCACGTAAACTGTGAGTAATAACCTCTGCCACCCGCAAAAGACCAGCACTAATGCTCACCATGCCGACACAACTATTTTTTGGTAAACCTTTGATCATTTGGATCTCTTGGGCATAGTCATAAATGTCAATTGGAATCACTCGAACCCCCAATGGCGTCGCAATTGCCTCTGCTTCTCGCACATACCAACGGTGCGTTACAACTGTACCAAAAGGCGTTTGATTCAGAATCTGACTCAGCTCCTCCATCAATACGAGTTGTACTGGTATCCCCAATGATTGTTCAAGTTCGCTGACCATTAACTTCCCGACACCGATGTCATCCGTTGGTACTGTCACCAAGACTTGAGCCATAGAGCGCAGTCGCCAGTCGATTTCGGCTAAGAAAAGCTCCCGCGCCTGATTGAGCGAACACCCCTGATTGAGCAGCTCATTCAGGCTTTGTTGCACAACTTTGTATGCTTGAGGATATTGTTCCAAAATGGGAGATTTGATTGGGGGTCCACTATGGCTTTGGGCACGGACGTAAATCCCCGATCCCGCTTGCGCCGCTACTAGCCCTGTTTCCTCTAGCTGTCGGTAGACCTTACTGATAGTATTGCGGTGTAAACCAGTCTGCATCGCCAGTGCTCGGGTACTTGGCAACCTGTGACCTGGGGGAAACTGCCGCGAGGCGATCGCAAACATGATCTGATTAAACAACTGGGTTGAAGCGGGAATCTCGCTGTCTGGCTGGATATGAAACTGAACCATTACCAAACCTCTAGAAAGCTTCTGGCAGTCAACGGTGAGACGGCGCTCTTGGGAGGGTTTCCGATGCCAGTTCGCTCCCGGGGGGACCCCGCTCTGGCGACTGACTCCTCCGCAGGCGACCGCGTCAGCCGCCAGCGTAGCGCTAGCGAAGCGAAGCCGCAGGCGTTAGCCGAAGGCGTTAGCCGAAGCGAAGCGTTACCCGAAGGGTACACCGCCCTGCAAGGGCGGGGAAAGCTGCGTTGACCGCATTCCGCGGTAACAAGTCTGCCTCCACACAATTTTTCAGTTATCCTATATTTTCGATTCAATCGTTTGGAACTAGAAGGCAGATAACACATTCCTGGTTCATAATAATTTGGGAATACACTCGAAATATTTTCAGCATCGCACAACCTGGTATAGATGATCATGGCAGAGCGAGAAATTTACACAGATGACATCACAATTCCCAATGGGGAACTGCAAATAGCAGCTCATCTTGCCTCTCCCAGAGGTGAAGGCCTTTACCCGGCTGTTATCGTATTCCAAGAAATTTTTGGCGTCAACAGCCATATTCGGGAAGTCACAGAAAGGATTGCTCAAGAAGGTTATGTTGCGATCGCCCCAGCACTGTTTCAACGGCAGGCTCCTGGTTTTACCACTGGCTACACTCCCCAAGACATTGAGGTTGGTAGGAACTACGCTCAACAAACCAAGGCAACAGAGCTCTTAGGCGATACCAAAGCAACAATAGATTACCTCAAACAACTACCCCAAGTGCAAAAAGAGGCTATTGGCTGCATCGGTTTCTGCTTCGGCGGTCACGTTGCTTATCTAGCTGCTACCTTGCCTGACATCAAAGCTACAGCTTCTTTTTATGGTGCTGGCATTACCACTCGGACTCCTGGGGGCGGCGCACCCACCATCACTCGGACGCCAGAGATCTCTGGCACCCTCTATGCTTTCTTTGGGATGGAAGACGCCAGTATTCCAACCGAGCAGGTCAATCAGATTGAGACAGAATTAACAAAAGACCAGATTTCGCATCAGGTCTTTCGCTACGATAAAGCAAACCATGGCTTTTTCTGCGACCAACGCGCTAGCTACAATCCCGAAGCTGCTGCTGATGCTTGGGAGCATGTTAAACAACTTTTCGGCAGCAAATTGACAAAAACATGAATTCTGAATCGAGCCGAACTCCAGTTGCCAAGTCGTCCTTTTCAATGGACGATTTTGCCAAAGCCCTAGAACAACACGATTATCAATTTCAAAAGGGACAGGTCGTCCGTGGCAGGGTGTTTCAATACGAAAGTGACGGTGCCTACGTTGATATTGGTGGCAAGTCTGCAGCTTTTCTCCCACTGAACGAAGTAGCTCTGCAACCAGTTAGCGATCTATCTGAGCTGCTGCCCTTACAGGAGGAGCAAGATTTCCTCATTATCCAGGAGCAGGATGCCGAAGGTCAGGTGACAATTTCTCGCCGTCAGCTAGAAATTCGTCAGGTTTGGCAACATCTGACCCTGATGCAAGAAAATGGTCAATCGGTGGAAGTGCGAGTTAGTGGGGTCAATAAGGGTGGTGTCACAGTTAATGTCAAGGGGCTAAGGGGATTCATCCCCCGATCACATTTGGTAGAGCGAGACAATATAGAAGCACTTAAGGGTCAAATCTTAACTGCCAGCTTCTTGGAAATTGATCGAGACAACAACAAACTCGTACTTTCTAATCGTCTGGCAACTCGCTCTGCTGGTTTCAGTCAGTTGGAACTTGGTCAGTTGGTAGAGGGCAACATTACTGGAATCAAGCCATTTGGCGTCTTCGTAGATTTAGACGGCATCAACGGTTTGCTTCACATCAAACAGGTGAGCCAAAACTATATCGAATCTCTGCCAGCGCTATTTCACTCAGGTCAATCGATCAAGGCGGTCATTATTGATTTAGATGCTGGGAAAGGTCGGGTTTCACTCTCTACTAGGGTGCTAGAAAATTATCCTGGCGAGATGCTAGAGAAAATGGAAGAGGTGATGGCAAGTGCCGAAGCACGCGCGAACCGAGTAAAAAATAGCCCCTAGCCTTTTTTCTGGGTCAATCCCTGCCCATTCAACTGATGTCATCCATTGCTTCAATCCGGCACGATGGTTAAAAGACGGGATCGCTTGTCCCGGCTAAACCTAAAGAGTCTTGGAGGAATGGCATGTCTTCGTTTCCATCCGAGAGAACTAGCGCTTTGCTAGCTCTCTCTAATGATTTAGCCGCCACTGTCGAGCAGGCAGGTCAATGTGTTGTTGCTGTTAAGGCGCGATCGCGGATTTCCTCAAGTGGTGTCCATTGGCGAAAAGACATAGTCGTTGCTGCCGATGAAACAATTAGACGCTCAGAAGATATCACAGTTACGCTTAGTGATGGTCGTACTGTGTCAGTGACTCTGGCAGGCCGCGACCCTAGCACTGATATTGCTGTCCTCAAGCTCCCCGATCTCGATTTACCTGTAGCTCAACTTGGAGAAGCCACCTCACTTAAGGTCGGTCATTTGGTATTGGCTGTCGGGCGTTCTGATGAAGGCAGTTTAAATGCCAGCTTGGGTACTGTGAGTGCCCTTGGTAGTGCATGGCACAGCAGCTATGGAGGCTTGATTGACCAGTTCGTGCGCCTAGATCTCACTCTTTATCCCAACATAGAAGGCGGTCCGTTGGTGGATGCTGCGGGACAAGTTGTGGGAATTGCGGTGTCAGGACCACGACGAACAGTTTTAGCGATTCCAACTGCTACCGTCAATCGCGTGGTAAACCAGTTACTAGAGAAAGGACGTATTGCTCGGGGATACCTGGGTTTAGGTATGCAGCCAGTACGTCTGCCAGAGCGTCTCAAGCAGACATTGAATTTGCCCTCTTTAGGTGGGGTGATTGTGGTTAATGTTGAACCCAATGGTCCAGCGGAGCAGGCTGGTGTGACAATTGGTGATGTCATTGTGGCACTTGATAACACCCCTGTTAGCGATACACGCGATGTGCAGGCAATGCTAAGTCCTGACCGTGTAGGTAAAACCATCAGTGTCCGTATGATTCGTGGTGGCACGGTAGTTGAACTAGACATGACGGTCGGCGAACGACCGCGCTGGGAGGAATAATGCCATGAATATTCAGGCAGCTCCTACAAGGCAGACAGACTTAGCCGCAGAATTTGCGGCTATTGCTGAGCTACTCTGCCGTTGCACAGTGCAGATTAAGAGCGATAGAACTGGTTTCGGATCGGGTATCATCTGGCACCCTGACGGCTTAGTCATCACTAACGCCCATGTTGCCTCAAGACCAGATGCAACAGTCAAGCTTTGGGATGGTCGAGTGTTTGAGGCTGCGGTAACAGCAAGAGATTCAGTGCGAGATCTGGCTGCGCTCACGCTGAAGGCAACTGACCTACCAGCAGCTACTATTGGCGACTCTAGTGTTCTTCGGGTGGGCGAACTAGTACTAGCAGTTGGTAACCCCCTCGGTCTTGTGGGTGCCTTGACAACCGGAATTATCTCACGTCTTGGTTTTGTTGAGACACCTAAGCGCCAAGAATGGGTCATGGCTGACGTGAGGCTCTCTCCCGGCAACTCGGGCGGTCCTTTGGCTGATGCTCAGGGTCGAGTTATTGGGGTCAACAGTATGATTGTTGGGGGTTTGGCTCTGGCGGTGCCAAGTCATGCAGTCAAACGTTTCCTGCTCATCTCTGGGGCGGAGGCGGTGTGATTGGTGTCCTGGTTACTGCTACTGACAACATTGTGCGGGCCGGGTTGTTGGCTTTAGTTAATGCCAGCCCAGATCTGACGGTTGTGGGCAGCTCAGTTGATGTCGATACAGTCGCGACTCTGGTTGAGGAGCTACAGCCTGATGTGGTGCTACTAGAACTGGGGCTACAGGATGCAGGATCAGAGAATTTGCTCTCACTTGGCGCGATCGCTCAACGGGTGTCTGCTATTGTTGTCCTCACTGATGACCCTCAAGCAGAGTGGACAACCGAAGCCCTACGCTTAGGAGTGCGGGCAGTGCTGTCACGCTCCTCAGCACAGGCGGAAGAGATTGTGGCGGCAATTTT
Organism: Chroococcidiopsidaceae cyanobacterium CP_BM_ER_R8_30; assembly: GCA_019244235.1. Classification (GTDB taxonomy): domain Bacteria; phylum Cyanobacteriota; class Cyanobacteriia; order Cyanobacteriales; family Chroococcidiopsidaceae; genus JAFAVL01. The sequence continues at coordinate 1,022 of JAFASY010000138.1, read as the reverse complement.
GGCCGCCGCGGCTGGACTTGTAGTGCTGCATTCTGATGCGGTCGATTCTCTGCTTGGCGTTACACCTTCGACAGTCCGTGAACTACCGACTTCACTCATGGCACTGACCCCACGAGAAATTGAAGTTCTGGGCATGATAGCCGAAGGACTGGGCAACAAGACGATCGCGCGACGCTTGGGTATTTCCGAACACACTGTCAAGTTTCATGTATCATCAATTTTCACTAAGCTCAATGCTAAAAGTCGTACCGAGGCAGTAACTCTTGGAGCCCGCCAAGGTCTCATTATGCTGTAAGTAAAAAAGTCATACGCAACTAATCTGTGCCCTTTAACAGGTGTAAAAGCACAATCAAACAGGCTAACTTGAGATAGCGCTGCCAATACAAAATCATCGGGAATAGCAGCACAACGGATTAAGTTAAAGGATTAGACCATGGCTGATGAAGAGTTGCGAAAGAATGGCATGATGGCATATTTGCTCGATGCTCTCGCTGCTGGCAAAGACATTGGTCATTACGGCAGGCTAGTATTTGCCATGGTGGCGCGTCACTTCTTGAGCGAAGAGGAGTTAATCGGTCACCTCCAGCAAGACCACGACTTCAGTGAAGCTCAAGCACGTGCATTGTATCAACAGGTGCAAGGCAAAGATTATAATCCACCCAAGCGTGAGCGGGTATTGGAATGGCAGCAGCATCAAGAATTTCCCATCTGTCCCAACCCTGATGACCCGGACGCTTGCAATGTCTATAAGGACCTGCAGTTTCCAGAGCATGTTTATGAAAACATCTCTAGCTACTACGAACACAAAGCAGATAGTTAATTCAGGCTGTTAAAAATCCCCAACCTTGATTAATCGGAAGAGGTTGGGGAAAACGCTAATTAATCTTGGTAAACCACCGGCTCTGCCGGGGGACTGGCACAGTTTGACAGTTCCGGAAATCTAGGGAAGAGTCTCTGACACATGAACAAATGAGGTTCATGCAAGGAGACTCAAAATGAAAGATATCGGCAGTTTAAGTCAT
>JAFASY010000041.1 GCA_019244235.1 Chroococcidiopsidaceae cyanobacterium CP_BM_ER_R8_30 | reverse complement strand
TTTGGTTATTTCACCTCTGGTAACGCTCCCATGCGGTTGGCAGAGGTGCCTTTTTTCTTAGGAGCATTCCTGTTTGGATTAGCGTTCTTCTGCGCCATTGCCACCTTCTCTCGATTTAAGGCCCAACCTAGCCGTCGCCCATAATTACCCAGTAAGAGCTCCACTGTTAAGCTACTGTGATAAGGAGTGTATTCAAACTTTGAAGTATGCGGACGCAGTGGGAATGTTTACTGCAAAATTTAGGGGAATGGCAAGGGTCATTCACTCATCTCTCACCCAAGGGAGAGCTAATAGAAGATACCCCTACTGTGGTTTCTTTGGAAGGACTGAATTCAAATCAGACAATTCGCCAAGTTGTCCGTCGCCTACCACCTAATCAGCCGATAGAAGAGAAGGTGCTGGAATACAGTTCTTTAGGTCGCCAGGTGTTGTTTTTTGAGAATGGTGCCTTTTCCCAAGGCTCACTTCAGCTTGGTCCCTTTAGCGAATTTGGAGCTGAATTGGGGTTAATAGATGGAGAGCGCCGCTTACGTCTGGTGCAGTTGTTTGATAAGAATGGTCAACTAGAAAGACTGACACTCATTCGGGAAAAACTGACTGGAACTACAGCAGCAGAGAAACCACCCTTGACTGTTGATGCCCTACTAGGAGAATGGCAGGGAGAAGGGGTGACAATTTATCCCGATCTGCGATCGCCTAATACTTATCCAACAACGCTGCGAATCCAGAGAAACGGCAACCAACTTATCCAAAAACTTATCATCAATCAGGGAACTGCACAGCGTGAGATTAGCTCAACGGGGAGAATTGAAGGTTCGTGCCTCTACTTTGAGGGAGGTCCCCAAATAAATCAAGTATTATTACTACCTGATGGTGCCTCTTCCACCTGTCCGCAACAGGTCAGAGTTGGTCAAGCATTTTTTCTAGAGGTTGGTTGGTTGCTACAGTCCCACTTGCGTCAGCGGTTGATTCGGCGCTATGACGATAAAGGCGCTTGGTCAAGCCTCACCCTCGTTACAGAGCGCTGGACGAATCCATCTAGCTAGTGGTGGTGTATCTGGTCAACTAGCCACAGAGAAGTTACAGTACCCACCAGATGAGCCGCAATAATGTCAATGTTCGCCACCTCCACAAAGACATCAAGCGCTCGAATGATTTTGTTTGGGTCTGTGATTGCTACCCCTGGAGGTTGGGATACAGATTTTGCCACCAGGACTCCAGCAGTTGATCCGGCACCAAAAAGGGCTAGTAACATTCCCACCAAACTCGTAATGATTGCAATTCGCACGAGTCGAGTTGTATCTGCTTTCTTGGGATGTAGCTCCGGATTAGGGTTTAGTAAACCTTTAGCTATGCGGGTATAGCGGAAAGCCAAATAAATACTGAAGCACAGTACTAAAACCCCAATTCCGGCCCAAAACATCCCAGCTCCGATTCCTGGATCTGTTTTAGTACTGAATGAACGACCAGACTTAGCAAACAACAGACATAGGACCGCAACAACGCCAAGACCTAGTTGTATCCAAAAGCTAATCCAACCTGTTAAACGCAGCTTAATAGCAATGTCTCTTACCGTTGGGGTAATTGAGCGATCCAACTTGGTTTCCATAGCATAACCCCCACTTGGCTTAATTTAACGCCAATACAGTTCCCTTACTCTCTGTGTCCTTATGTAGAGAATCACAAGTTATTAGCAAATGAATGCCTTTTGAAAAAAAAGTTACATTATTTCTATAACTCATTTTAGGCTAATTTCTGTAACAGGTATCCTTCTTAAGGCTAGATCATCTTATTTGCATTATTGACATTAGTTTATATATTATTGAGGTAAAATACTTCACTTCTAAAGGAAGAAAATTGCTTAGCTCGTTCAACTGTTTTGGTGCCAGCCCGCTTTCAGTACGCACTTCTCGTTATTTCTACTTTAATGTTTGTAAAGTAGTGGGTCGATAGTGTTTGAGATGAAAATAATTAAAAAAATGAAATTAGCATGAAAAATAATCATGCCTTTAAGAACAAATTGTCTTACTTCTCTAGGAAGAAGCATTTATGTTTTTTGCCTAACTAATATGAGCTTTAGCGAGAGAAATTACCGATCAAGATCTATTGCATAGCTATCTGTTGATAGGACTCATCTAGGCGCTATCCCACTATTTGGGATTTTGCTAGGAAGCTATTCATTGATAAAACATTAAAGCTAGATTCTTTTTGAGAAAATTGGACGATGGGAAAACGCCCAAATTAAAAAGACAATTCATCGCCCTTCAAGACGAGGTGGGTCTTCCCGCCCGAAGAAATAAATTACCTCCCGCATAGTTTGTGGGAGGTAATTTAATTAAGTATAAAGCTTTGGTTTATTGATTTCAATTTTAAAACCTTTCTCTGTCTATGGGAATAGGTAAAATTGCTTAATTTTTTTGTCCCTCCTAGAGACTAAAAACGATGGAAGCCTCGTTGCTTCTGTGTAGCGTTGATGGATTTGTCCTTAAGTCAATTAATTGAGCCATTATTTCGTCAGTCTGGTCCCAAGCTTTCTCTGTCCAGGCATGATTACAGGTATCCTTAAAGGAGCAGGTCACTGGTGAAACAAATTCCAACGGATGGGGTGGTGGCTTTACCTCCGCTGATGCAACTTGCTCTTGAGTCTCAATCAAGCTAACTAGCCAGGGAACAAAGTCTGTAATTTCCTCTGGTGTTGCAGTTAACTCAAAGTGCCACTCCTGATTCATGTCTCGAAATCTTATCCCTGGTTTAATAAGCATAACTGAACCAGCACCTCTGTTAACCGCAACCCGCAGCAGGAGTGGGCGTAGGGGAAATAGTTCATCCGGAGCTGAGTGAGCATAAAGACTCAAATAGTTTAGCTGTTCCTGGGAATTCACCCAACAGGCAATCGGGAAATTACGACTGTATGAGTGTGCGGTAATTTTTACTGGCACACTCATAGCGGCGGCAAAGAGCGAGTAGAATTCGCTCCTAAGTTTTGCAATCAGGGAGATGGCTTCTGGAGTCACGGTTCTTATGCCTCTTGCATCACTAAAGTTCTTGCTAAAGTCAGGCGTTACTACATACCTATAGAACTTGTCACTTTTGTTTTGACTATTTATGCAAGAGACTCACGCTAGGGATACTCACATCGCCTTGCCATCCCTAAACTACTCACCGCTGCTAGCTCCTAGCTTCTGTTTTGGTAGACGCATCCTTTGAAATGAACATCCAAAGTTTCCTCGTCCCAAAGATCAAAAGTCCTAGAACTAAGACACCAGCTACTAAAGGTAAGGTAACAGCTAAGACAGATATGCTAGTGGCAAGCACTAATTCGATGGTGGCGAGGATAGGATTGGTCAATCCACCAGAAGCGGCAGTTGACGTCACCCGGAACAAATTCATGAGCCCTTTGGTTAGTCCTGCAGTTCCTCCACCGACGACGATGGCTAAAGTCCACTGCCAAACAGGGTTCATATCAGGAGTCAGTGAGGCCGTAATAATCGTTCCAGCAAGAACAGCAGCTGGCGTAGCAACTATGTCCAGTAAATGATCGAACCAGGGAATATAGTATCCACCTACTTCCAACAAGCACGCAGCAACCAAAACAGATAGGGCTTGAGGGGTTTCAGCCCAGTCAAGGTTAGCAGGTAAATTCAGATGTCCAAATACCGCAGCAGTACTCATTATTAGTAGGGGCACAAAGACTCTAAAGCCAGAGGCTGCGCTGAGGCTAATGCCGAGCATGATTTCAATTAGGGTATTCAAATCAACCAGGTGATTCATACCATCCTCCTAAAGATTGCCACTTGCAGCTCACTTCTAGTCTAGGCAATTCGATTCGATAATACGATAGACTCATGATGTGGAAGGGAAATCAACCAATGGCTAATCAACATTTGAGAATTGTCTCACTCCTTCCTGGTGCCACAGAAATCTTGGCGGCTCTTGGGCTTACTGAATTTATTGTGGGGCGATCGCATGAGTGCGACTACCCACCAGAAATTGTCGACCGTCCGGTTTGCACTCAAGCCCGATTGAACTCTAACGCTACCAGCGCTCAAATTCATGACGATGTTAGTCAGCTCCTACAATCTGCCCTTAGCATCTACCAAATCAAAACAGATGTTTTAGAGCAACTACAGCCAAGCCACATCCTGACTCAAGATCAGTGTGATGTCTGTGCTGTCAGTCTCAAAGATGTTGAGCAAGCTGTTGCCACTCTTACCCACAGCCAACCGCAAATTATTTCCCTACATCCTAATGTTCTGGCTGATATCTGGGCTGATATTAAGCGGGTAGGTGAAGCAACGGAGATTGAGTCGCGCAGATTGCTAGATAGCTTACAGGCTCGCATCAATATCTGCCAGCAAAAGACTCAGTCCCTCTCTACAGAAGAGCGACCAACCGTTGCCTGTATCGAGTGGACTGACCCATTGATGAGTGCTGCTAATTGGGTTCCAGAGTTGGTGACCTTTGCTGGCGGAAAACCACTATTTAGTGCTCCAGGTCAGTCATCTCTCCAGCTTTCCTGGGAAACACTGGTCGCAACTAATCCAGATGTCATTGTCTTCATGCCTTGCGGTCTAGATTTAAACCGTACTCGTCAAGAAGCAATGCTGTTAACTCAGCGTCCAGAATGGCAAAACTTGCAGGCAACCCAGGTTGGGAGAGTGTATATCACCGATGGTAACTCGTATTTTAATCGTCCAGGACCACGACTGGCAGACTCACAGGAAATTTTGGCAGAAATTCTGCATCCAGAGATTTTTCCACCATATGGCTATATGGGATCGGGCTGGGAGCAACTGGTAGTGTAAAATCGGTTAGTAATATAGATTTGATGTAACGGCTATGGAAATTTTAACGTTAGGTTGGGTTTCGCTCTTGGTTGTTTTTACTTGGTCAATTGCAATGGTCGTTTGGGGTCGTAACGGACTATAGGGTTAACGTGGAAACGCCACTTTTAAGTGTTCTTGCTTTCAGTGCCTTTGGTCTATTGGTGGTTGTAACAGGTGGCATAGCCTATTTAACTACAGTAGAGTGGCGTGATCGCCGTCGTCAGGCCGCTGAGCAGCGTGCTACCAAGCGGAAAAAATAGATATTTTTCAACGACGCTGCACAAGCGGGCGCACGACCAAGTACCCAGCGCTGAAAGCTGTAAGCATAGTTAGCACAATAATGAGCATCAGCCACCAGCCGTTAATTTCTGTTGTATTCTCTGATTGAGGACGGCGACGATACGGGCTAACTTGCTGTTCCGTAAACAATTTTCCTGGGGCTAAGCTATTTTTCCTAACAGGCAGGTTCCTGACTGCTACTTTTTGGGTAGCGACAGACGAATGAGGACGGCGGTTCGTTGAACGTGGGGCTGTTTTAGGACGGCTGGGAGGGGAAGTGGAATTGGTTATATAGCCTGTAGTTGGTAACCCCATCTTAGCTGCATCAGCAAACTGCCTCAGCTGTAGAACGGACTGTACAGCTTTGGCAATCTCTTGCCGCAGTTGCTGGTTTTGTGCAGCTAACTGTTGGTTTTGGGTATTAAGAGAGTTCAAGATCGCCTCCTTTACTTGCAATTCTGCTGCTAGTTCTCGATAGACTGAGAGCGGCACAGCGGCAGAGGGGGTGTTGACTTTTTGTTTGTTTTGATCTCCGGTTGAACTCGGTTGCATCGCTGACTTGGCAAAAGCAGAAACCTCATCAGTTTAGCTTAAGGGAATGCTTCTTTAATGACGCACTTTCCTTCCTAGTCATTAGACGTAATCCAGAGTAGAATTCTCAGAATGTGTCGGAGCAGATGCTACGGCAGGTAGATCAGCTGAGGTGAATGGAGCAGAAACTGTCTAGGGTTCGGGAGCTTAGTTTTGCTGTGCTGTCAAGGCTAATGCCTGCGGCTTCGTATTACAGGTTGACCGCTAAGATTGGAGATGGTGTCCGTTTCCTTTCGGATTACTGGAAGAGTTAATGTATTGGCTGCTATATTCTCCGATCAACCCGCATTTCAATGTGATACCCGGTTGAATTTTGCTGATTTTCCCGTCAAAGAAGTCACAGGAAAGTATATTATCTTGACTTGATCGGCGACCTGAAAAAGCGTTCACGTTAACGTTGTAATCTTGATTAACTAGTTGATTGAGCTTCGAGGCAGGCACCAATAAATGATTGAATTGTGCCCGACCTGCCCCTGGTAGTGCAATCTGATAGTTAACAAGATTGACCCGACCTACTTCGTCTACCTTGACCGATGAATTTTTTTTAGGTTCACTCTAGTAAAGAGTATGAATTGAATTGAATTAAAATTTGTCAGTTGAAATTTTAATTCAAATCGTCAAGACAAAAAAAAACGAGCTGATTTTAAATTGAGCTCAGCCCGTTCAGGTATCAATGAGTGTGAAATCTAGCTTTTTTGACACTCCTCGGCGTTAACGCCGAGGATTCTTCTCTCACGGGCACTTATCTAGACTAATGTTGCCATTAATCCCCGACAGTACGCCTCCTGAAGCAATTTGGAACTCTACTGGCTGTCCGACAGCAGAGATACCTCGTTGAACTA
>JAFASY010000284.1 GCA_019244235.1 Chroococcidiopsidaceae cyanobacterium CP_BM_ER_R8_30 | reverse complement strand
TGGAGCCGATTGAATATGATCTTCTCGCCAATTTGCAGCGCTCAAAGTGCTTCACAACAACTCAGCTGCAACTACTGGAATGGTTAGAGGACAAGCACTTGGCTGCTTGAAGTTCGAGCTGGGCAAGAGTGCAAAGAGCCAATTGTGGTCAAGCTTCTCATCGCCAACCCGTTCCCTCTACTCATTGCATCAGTCGGGCGATGCCGTTGCACGCTGTCGCTGGTCGCCGTTGCCATCTGCCGCCAGATTCATTGGGGCAGCAGAGGAGATGGAGCGCACCCAGTCACAACTGAATAAATTAGAGCAGCAGCGCCGCAGCTTTGAACAATGGCAGACTTCACCTCAAACTCAGGAGATGGAGCGCCTGCGAGACTACCTCAACACAAAAGAAGCCCAGAATAGACTTCGGGAAATCCAAGCCAAAGCAAGAGAGTACTCACGCCAACAGAAACCCGAAAAGGAGATGGGACGGGGATTAAGCCTGTAGAGCCCTCGCCAATTGAGGTTGATAAACGCGAAGCTAGTATAGAGTGCCAACTAAACGGTCGAGTTTGATTTCTAATCGACATAACTTCAGCTTTTGAGTAATTAGGGATTAAGCCGAGATGTGGCAAAAAAGGTGCCACGATCCACTAAAAAGTCTTACTGAATAAGGCTTTCAACGTTTCTTTAACCGGAATTGCTCAAACATGTCCCCAATGGTTCATTTCTGGGCAAGTTTGAGAGTGATCGGGCGTGAAAGCCTGATTCTACCGTTCTTATTCAAGGCAATTCATTCATCGTTTCTGGGCAAGTTCTCCTTTTTCCGTCAAAACGTCTAGAAGCTTTACGTTCAAAGACTTTTTAAGGGGTCGTGGCACTTTTTTTGCCACATCTCGGCTTAATCCCAATTACAGATAGAGAGAATCACTCAAAAGCTTTCAGACACTTGGAAAGACTGGCACTTCAAACTGACTGCTCACCGGCGCGGTTCAGTTGGGATGATTTTTGTGGATGTCAAAATCCCCCGCTTGCTTAATCCAGTGAATGACTGTGTTGTGGGAAACTCCTATTTGTCGTTCAATCTCTCGAAAGCTCATTCCTCCACGATGTAAATCTAGACATTGCTCTCTGACCGCAGCGGAGTAACCCCTAAAAGCATAGTCTTGTGGAAACTGCTTACCACATGCCTTGCAAAGATAACGCTGCTTGCCATGCCGATGACCATTCTTAGAAAGTTGCTCGGATTTGCACTCAGGACATTTCATAATTTTCATTACTTTGTTGTGCAATAGCTCGTCCTCAATATAAGGGCTCAGATAGGACACGATCAGCTCCTCAATCTGTTGCACAAGTCGCTGGCGATGGTACTCGTCGCTACGTAAGCTCATCAGGATTAACGTATTGCTGCAATGAACGCAAACCTCGGCTAGCAGACTACACTGTTCATCTTCTAAGGTAGGATTGCGCTGTTTTAGTAAGCTAGCCGTGAAGTTGACGGCTTCAGCCGTAAAACTCTCGTCAATCGTCTGGAAGAGTTGTGGTCCTGTGAAGAATTGGACAAAAATCACGCGCGACGTGGGTTGCTCAAGCAGTTCGGCAGCAGCAGTTAAAAGTGTGTGGACCATCAGTCTTAGGGGAAGCTGAACGAGCGTGGGCGTATTGAACTTAACCCACATGGCACGTACCCGCTCAACGTGGCGCACCTCTAGTGCATGGAAGAGCGCTGATTTGTCGGGAAAAAATTGATAAAGTGACCCAACTGCCGTGTTGGCGCGAGACGCGATCGCGTGAGTGGTTGCCGCCTCATAACCGACTTCCAGAAAAATCTCAGCAGCAGCATCCAGAATCTTTTCAACTCGTTGCTTACCTCGTTGCTGTTTAGGTAGGCGACGCATGGACGACGGATGAGACATAACATCAATAGACTTGGACCGTCAATTTAGCTTGACAAATACGAATGAGCTGTCATAATTACTCCAACGCGACCAACTCGTCATAAATTCTAGACTGACACCTCTGTAATTGGTTGTGAAGGGCCCTTGCAAATCTTAAGGAGGAGTATGCGTTTCCCCATTGGTTTTACTCTGACGCAGACCAGACACCGGGCCCGAATGGCAAAAGCGAACCGAAAGCGCTATCCAACAGTGCTGATGCTTGAACCACTCTACACCTGCAACTTAGCCTGTCTTGGCTGCTCAGTCGAACGTCATACAGGTAAGCTTAAAGACCGTATGACACTCTCAACCTGTCTCAAGGCTGTAGACGACTGCGAAGCACCTATCGTCAACATCTGCGGTGGCGAACCCACTCTCTACCCCGAACTTAAGGAATTAGTTGCTGGCCTAATTGACCGCGACAAATACATTATCCTCTGCACCAACGCTCTTTTACTAGACAGCAAGCTCTACGGCGTGATTTCACCAAGCTCTCATCTTTTCCTGATGATCCATCTTGACGGGACGCGTGAGACACATGATTTCGTTTGTAACCGTCAGGGCGTTTTCGACAAAGCCATTGAAATGATCCACAAGGGCAAGGAACTTGGTTACCACATCTACCTGAATACCACTGTCTATAAAGAAACGAAGGTGGAAGAGGTAAAAGCGCTGTGCCAACTTGTGGACGAGCTGAAGGCCAACGGCATCTTGGTCGCGCCTGGCTATGAGTATGAGAGTGTAGAGAGCGATCTTTTCCTTACCAAGGAGCAAATCCACGAAAAGTTCCAGGCTATCCGCGAGTTCTCGAATCAGTATAAGCTCAATGCCACCCCGATGTTCATGGAGTTCGCGGCGGGTCTGCGTGAATTGCCCTGCTCACCCTGGTCCACGGTCAATTATACGCCGAAGGGGTGGAAAGCTCCCTGTTATCTCATTGAAGGCGAGGGCTATTTTGAGAACTGGAAAGACTTTTGGCATCAGACCGACTGGGCATACTGGGAAAGTCGCCAAGACCATCGCTGTCAAAACTGCAAGATGCACAGTGGTTTTGAGCATAGTGCTGTTGAAGAGTCGATGAAGACAATCAAGGACCAACTGCAATTGGCAGCTTGGTTGCTTGGAAAGTAGCAATAGTTTAGGAAATTTCTGCTCATGTCAAACAGCTTTCTAGCCCGCAGTGAATCGGAGCAGGCGTATGTTTAGCAATCGAATAAAAGAACAATGCGCTTGCCTGAAACTCCTACTTGACAGACATTCTAGCCAGCTTCTCAGGAGCCTTGTACGGTACACCACACAAAGGACAAAATCTGAACTTGAGCGACAGGATTGGTCCATTGCAACTCAGACAACGAGCACTTAGTTTCATGCCACAAGCAAAGCAATACTTGGAGCGGGGATTGAGCCATATGGCTTCAGCCTCCGTTCCCGGCACCCAACAGTGGGGACAAATCTTCATCTGTTGCACTGATGCTACTGACACTCCCTTACATACAGCCTCCAGATACTCTTGAGGAATCTGCAAAGCTCTGGACAATCCGGTTGTAGTTTTGGTACTGAGCCGAGCTGTTTTACCCAACTCAATTTTGCCTAGGCTCTGTAAGTGAATTCCGGCTTTTTTGGCAAGCTCACCTTGGCTCATACTCAGCCCTGTTCGCACTCGCCGTACATAGGGGAAAAGGTAGCGAAGATACCGTTGGCGAATTCATCAGAGAAAAATCTAGGCAATTTTAGGCTTAAGCTCCATAAATCGAGACTGCCGAGTTGGCGCGTGGGGAACTCCTGACAACCAAGCTCCTAGACGAATCAAATTGAGGGCAGTCGCAATCAGGATGTGCTGAAGATGCGTTTTTGCTAATCCAATGTAACGAGATTGTCGCAAGTCCGACCGTCTCACCCCCTGTGATAAAGTTCCTTCCACACCTGCTCGCTGTTGATAGAGCTTCTTAAACTCTGACGTTTCTTGAAACTGCCGTCGTTGTTGTAAAGTGTCGTATTTCGCCTGCGGTTGCAGGGTAACTCGGCGAGCGAATTTTGAATGGGTACATTGCTTTCGCACTCGACAGTGACGACAATCAGATTGGGAAAAATGGACGTGAATCACAGGTAAGCCTCGGTTGTCAATCTTAGCTCGCCAGATGATGCTTTGATGTCCTTTCGGGCAAGTCACCACTTGGTTATCCCAATCAACTTGAAACTGTTCGGCAGAGAACTTTGAATTCTTTTGGCTCTGCCAACTCGGATTACCCCGAACAGGTCCAATCAGATTAACACCATAATTGTTTTCACAGTTGACGATGTGTTCAGACGTTACATACCCTGCATCCATCAGATGCTCCACAGGTAGCAATTGTTGCTGAGATAAAGTCTGATGAATATCATCAACCACTGCATCATCTGTTCTTGTGGATAAGGTTGTACAAACTCCAGTGATAAAGTGTGGACAATCTTGGTCGCAGATTTCAGTGATGTGAACTTTGTACCCTACCCAATCCACACTTCGCTTTGAACTGTAATGGGCTTCCAGATCATAGGGAGAATGAATCGCAAGGGTTGAAGGCGGCATATCTTTGGGCGTTCGCCATTGTACTCGTCCCTCTTCATCGGTTGCGTAAAACTGCTGGAGCCAAACTCGTCGGAGTGTTTCTGCCGCTGGCACCTGGCGTAACCACTCTGGAGTTGAGGGCTGATAAATTGCATCTAATAGGGCAAATCCATCCTTGCCAATCGTGCGCCCCAATTCTTCTCACTCACTGTCTAGTTTTGGCAATCGATAGTTCTCAGTACGGCGACTATAACGGTCAAACCATTCCGCTTGTAGATGCTTCTGGAGCCAGCCTGGAGCCACAACCGTTAAGCTATTGAGCGCAGCACGAAAGGTCTCTCCTAACGTCTCTAATCGATTCAACACCCGAATTGCACCTAGAACATGAGTGGAATCCGTTCGTTGCCGTTTGTGTCCTTTGAGCAATTTCTTCTGGCGTAATTGTTCTAACAATTTGTCCAACAGCAATTGTTCTACATTGCCTGCAATCAGACGAGAGCGGAACTCACTCAAAACTGAGTAATCGAACCCTGGATCAGCAAGTGGCAGACTGAGGGCATACTTCCAATCAATACGAGCACGAACCGCATCTGCAGCTTGGCGGTCAGAGAGGTTTTCAATGAACTGCATCACGCCAACTAAAGCTAATTGCCAGGGAGCCTGAGCCGGTTGTCCTCGTCTCGAGAAGAGTGAGGCAAAGGTTTCGTCCTGGTAGATGCTGCCAAGGGTGTCCCGAATTTGGAGGTAAAGGTTGCCTTTAGGAAAGGCAGCTCGTGCAATGCGGCTGTGTCCTCTGGGACTGGAGGAATTGGTTGGGGCTGCATGGACATAATGCACCTGTCTTGGCGGTGGGGCTTTACCCTTATCCTAAGCAGGACCTCTAACCTTAATTTCCCTCTGGTGAATTCGCCAACGGCATCTTCGCTACCTTTTCCCCATGTAGCAGTGTCCTCATGCTTAGCTGCCCCAAAGGTACACTACCCGGTTCCTCCAGGACGTTTGAGCATCCTTGTCCCACACAGAGGAGAGCGCACGAATAAGTGCACCGAAATTAGTCGGGGCTATCGTCTTCCAGTCAATAAAAATTACTCCCCCATGCGTCCTTCCAACTTCACTCCAAGACTTAAGAAGGGGTGAAATTGTCCTGAGATCGTAGGTTACAAGGGTAAGCCCCTCTTCATACGCACAGCTAAGGATAACCTCGTCACTTTCACCCAAGTATCCCCACTCCTTAAGGCTTAAAACCTCCATTTGGGAGCGCTTTACCCGTAACTGCACACTAATAGTGGGTGAGATATGTTCGTCAAGGAGAAGACGAAGCACTTACTCCTCGCTCTTCACTACCCACTCTTCTACTTGGGGAAGCATGTGAGACAGTGCCTGAAAATCGCTCTTATCCGCATCTAAAATCGCCTCCTCTATCTCCTCAGGAAACGCTTGAGCGTAGTTAAGCGCTGCTTGAACCCGGAAGGGAAACCAATCAAGATGCCGTGCGGTTCTCGTGACATCCATGGCGTAGCTTGTTGAAAGCTTCACCACCTCCCACACGGCAAGGGTACTTCCTTTCACGTATGCTTGGCGACCCAAAGGCGAGTCTCTAAAGTCGATGTGTCCGAACTCGGCTTCTCGTAGGGACTCCTCGACGAGAAGCGCACTAGCCTCGCTTGGGGTCCGCCCAAGCCGCCGCGCCAAGCGTCTAAGGCGCTCCATCTGGCTATCCTTAAAGCGGATACTCACGACGTGGGACATAGTGACATGCCTTGCTTACAGTGTAACTATTGTAACTCAGAACGGGGCGGGAAGCAAGCCAAACATGAACTCAAGAAAGGGACACTCCACGCAAGGATAAAGCAGCTTGGTTTGGAGGCGAGTGACATCCTATGAAGTACGAGCGGGATAGATTCTCTCCGGCAACACTTACGAGCCCCGTCTTCACACTGTCTACTGATCTTAAAATGTTGCTTAGCTAAAGCCTTACGTGCTTTGTGATATCTATTTGTCTTGTTGCTTACCCTTGATATGCTTTTTGGCAACCTGACGAGTAACACATTTTTAATCATCGCGCTGAGGAACAGCGTTAACATGAAATTTCAGTAGTATTTCAGGCAAGGCATATGTCATCTCAATTGAACCGTGATTCAGAGAAACTTGAGGCAAAGGAAACCACGTTGTTAGACCGCATTTTTCGTGACAGCGAGGGCAAGATTGTTCTGGCTCAGATGCCTAATCTACCACTTCTAGTTGGGTTAGCAGGAACCTTACTTCAACTCATTCTCCCAAGCGGTAAAACCCAGGCAGGGGTAGACTTAGTGGCGTTTGGCGCTTTGTTCACATGGGCATGGCAGGAGCTTTTCGAGGGAGTTAACTACTTCCGTCGAGCGCTCGGCTTCATTGTGTTGGTAGGCATGATCGCGCTGAGACTGAACCTGAGCACGAGTGTGAATCCCTGACATTACAGTTGGAGATAATTTCTAGGGGGTTTTGTTGCAAAAATTTATCGCTACTACATCGACAATTTTTCAGTTTTGAGAGCTGCGAATAAAAATTTGAGTGAAATAGTATGCACCTTGAGCGCTCTTAGCAACACCAATTCCAGTCATATCATACTGCCCCTTAATATTCGTTAGATGTTCGGGGCTATTTAGCCATCCCTGAACAGCGACAGAAGCTAGGTCGCTATAGCCCTGGTTGTAGGCGGCGTTTTCAGCTGCCGCGCTTAAAGGAATTACTTGTTCGATTACTTGAATTCTTTGTGAAAAGCCATCATGACCAAATTGAACTTGCCCATTTGCCATATCCTGGCTATGTTTTCGCGCCTGCTCAGTAATGCGAGAGTCGAGACTTAGAGGCGATAAACCATTAGATGTTCGGTATTGATTCACCTGGTCATAAGCCTTTTGTTCCAGAGGATCTAGAGAATCAGTAGAATTTACCTGAGCAACACTAATAGACTTCGATATAGATACTACAGATGGTGAGTGGAAGCTAGGCTTTATAAGTTTAATGTGATTTTGAGCATTAGCTGAGGATTTTACGATGGCTCCAGTTGTGAAAACAACCAAACCTAAAGCTACACTGGTAAAAATAGGGGGTTTCATCATCAAGAAAACTCCAACTTCTAACTACATGTTTAAATTTAGGGGAACTTGAAAAACTCAAATTTTATTGAGAATGGCTACATCATTTAAGGTTTTCGGGCTGCTTTCATTACATAGTTACATGGCTTAAATAATGTGTTGAAGTGAATCTCTACTAAGAACAAGAGTTATTCTACCAGAATATCTTTATAAATAGTTGATAAAAATCACATTTAACCACACTAAGAAAGTTAATTTTTTAGATAAAACCATCAATAGAGATTGAGCAGTATTGCTATATAAATAAATAGTAAATTAGGATTTTCTGTCTAAGAAGACTGAAATTGTCAGCTCTCGGCACTCAAGGGTTCGCCGGAGATGGCAAGGCGCGACTTCCTTGAGCAGGCTCAAATCACAGCAATCAATACTGCTACACTCTGTCCTCCTCAGCAATCAGAGCTTCCATCTGAGTCAACAAAGACTCTAATACCTGACGTTTGTGGGGATTGTCCCACAACTTTGACTTTCTGACTTTCTTGTAGGTAGATAACAAGCGGTTTTGAAGCTCTTCTCGTTCTGTTAGAGGTTGGTCAGCTTTCAGTCGCTCTCGGATTTGACTTAGAGTCAGGGATTGAGCGATCGCTTCTTCGAGTAAATCCTGCTGCTCTAACTCCGACTCTAGCTTGGCAATCTCCTTAGCTTTAGTGTACTCAATTTGTCTTGTACCTAAAGCCTCAAGAATGGGTTCGGGAAGTTTGAGCAGAGGGAGCCGGGTGTGAACAAATGATTGCCAGTTCATACGACCCAAAGAAGCAAACACCTGCTCAACAATCTCAGCCTCGGCGCTACCTAAAACGTTTTGGGTAACCCTCCCCTTCACTTCATTTTCCAATCGATAGAGTAAGGAAGTGACTCCAGCGATATCAGAGCCTAAACGCATCGCCAAAAGCTGAAGGATAGCGTCAGTCTCCTCAACCCGGCTCAAATCCTCTCTTTGCAAGTTCTCAACTAGGGAGTACTGATAGGCTTGCTCATCAAACATCTGCCACACGATTGCCGGAACCTCGGCTAAACCTACAGCCAGTGCCGCTCGATATCGTCGCTCACCAAACACCAGCTCAAACTTGTCTCCCTCAATAGGTCTCACCAATAGAGGCTGAAGGATACCGTTACAGCGAACTGATTCAATCAAGGACTGCATAGTGTGAGGGTCAAAATAGCGCCGGGACTGAGAATCGGTACTGATAATTTTTTTTAGAGGGATGGTAACAGCGACAACTGAGCCCTCTATAGGAGAATGCTCTTCTAACAAATCTACATTCGGTCGCTTGGCTCTTTTGGCTGACTGTATTTTTGGTTTCTGGGAACTCATTTGTCTCTACCAATCCATCTTGGTTTTCTTTCCATCAGCAAGGGGAACATCTTGTCATCAAAAATATTGAACCACACGCTGGAATGCTTTGTGATGCTCGCAGGAATTAGACAAAAACCTTAATTTGAGATAGAAATTGCCTTGTTTGCAAGCCGCAACACATAGGCGGCTCCCAATTTGGTCTAGCTCCCCTTCCAGATATGTAGGAATTCTAAGCAGCGTTATTCTGATTCATCTCTCATGGAACAAAAGGATTTCATTCTAATTTTATTTTGTTATATTAAGGCTAAAGTAACACAAGTTTTAATATTACTGATAATAAGAAGATTCTTACTTTTCTCTTACTATCTTCTTAATTTTTACTGTATCTTGGAAATCGAAATTCAACCTTGAAGCTGCCTAAAAATGTCCTTTGCTGCCGTTTTATTCCAGTTAAAAGCATTGACCAAATGCCTCCTTTTTTTTTGTAAGGTAGCACAATGAACTAAAATATTTATCTAAAAGTGGTACGCTGACGTACATAAGAGCCACCATTAGGAGTGTTCACCATGTTCAGCCACTCTGCCATCACTAATCGATTGTCCTGGATACCGATGATTGGAAGAGTAGTGCCTTCTCCACTAAGGAGCTATGGTGTGGCTGTACTCAGCGTAGGATGTGCCACACTGCTAACATGGCTGCTGCACTCCCTACTGCTATCGACTTTAGCACCACTATTCTATGCTGCTGTAGCGACAAGTACCTGGTATGGGGGTCTGCGGTCAGGGCTACTGGGAATAACTCT
>JAFASY010000190.1 GCA_019244235.1 Chroococcidiopsidaceae cyanobacterium CP_BM_ER_R8_30 | reverse complement strand
GTCACTTGCTTTACACACAGCAATTAAGCTATCGTTCTGCCGCAGTTGATTACGTAAATCTGCGTAATTGGGTTCTACTGGGAAAGGACGATAGATATCTAAGCCAATGGCTCGTGGTTTAAACTGTCTGAGTTTCTGAAAAAGTTGAGCGAGTGAACGATCCGACAGTGAACCCTGTTTCTGCGTTTGAGACTGAACATCTGCCGCAGTTACGGTAACCACTAGGAGGCGAGGATCTGGACCTTCAATTGGACGCAGTTGGAGTAATTGGTCGAAAGCCTGCAACTCCAAAGGTTGGAGGATTCCCATCCGCCGTACTCCCAGCAGCAAGGAGGCGGTTGCTATACTCGCTACCAGCAGTGTGCGGAGACTACGCCTAGTAGACAAGATTTTGCGATCGCCCGTTGTCGAGACACCACGTAATGAGAGCCAAGTCGGCGGCACCTCGGCTGGATTTTGGCAAATGACTGGTAACCAGGTTGCACAAGGAAATTGCTCCTCCAAACCTTGTAGCCTTTCCCGCGCTTCCCGGACTGCTAAATATAAAGACTCACCCCGTGCAAAAGCTGACAAGAAATACTTCAAGAACTCTTGTGCTACCCGATCCGGTATGGGCTCCCGCATGACAATGAGTTGCGGAATATGTAATTTAGTTAGCTCTCGTGCCAATCCTAACCCATCACAGGAGTTAAAAATTGCCAGCTTTAAGCCTTGTTCAACAGCTGTTTTGAGGGCATATTCTAAATCGCGAATAGTTAAACTATCAGTTTTATTGATATGAATCCAATGAGTTTTCTCATTCTCACCTGAGTTCTGCCGTAGAGGGGTTTGACTTGAACTATGTCCGGCAAAAAAGATTGCATCCCAGCCCTGGCTCCAAAGCTTTTGGGTAAGTTCCTGACGCTGTGGCTCCACTAGAAAACTCACTTCGGCACCGGGCAATTGCTCTAGCAAAACTCGGTCTGCCTGAATGTCAATTCCAGTACTATTACCTAGAATGGCTAAGATTTTAACCTTATCCCTACTGGGAGTTGAGGCTCGTCCTACTCGTTCATATACTGGAGCACTCAGGGCAATTTCCGCTTTGGGGTAGCATTTAAACCAATCCCACAGATGCCAGGGGAGCCGCTGTAACCGTACATCTTCGGTTTGCAAGATCACCCGCACTTCATCAGATGGCAACAACTTTTCTAGTAGTTTCTCTCTAATTGAGCGAAACGACTCAGAGTTGAGCCACGAATTCAAACTGCCACACACTGCCTGAGCAGCGCTGTGGCAGTCCTGAACCAGCGAAACATTAGTGACTTGAGCGGCTGCGGCTTCTAAGCGAGAACGCCATCCTAGACTGTGATAAGCAGATTGCCAGTAGAGGTAGTGTTGCAGAACTTCCGGAGCTTTTGGTAGCTTACCCATGGTTTCTGTTGAGGGGCGATCGCCGTCCTCTCCGATTTGCAACGTTACTGCAAACCCCTGCTCAAAGTTTCCTTCCCCTATCTTAAGGACCACTAACTTTGTCACGACGACTACCGAAGACGAGTTGATTTAATTAAATGACAAAACTGGCAATTACGCTGACATCATTGAACTTACTTAATGAAAGAACAACACATACTTACCGTGACCTAGGTTTAAGACTCCCATTTACTTATCAGGCTCTAGCAAGAAAATTATGCAGCCTGGGTTCCCCCTGAATTTATTCAGTTGCTGTTTAATTGCGAATTACATTAGCCGCCAGCGTAGCGAAGCCGGAGGCGTTAGGCGAAGCGAAGCGTTATTGCGAATTGTTCTAGTCAACTCCCCCTCCCCTCAATCTCTGCCTCAGCTTGGTGAACTATGCTTCTTAACTTCTCCAACACTTCCCCATCGGCTTCTTGCCATAAAGAGCGTTGATGAGCTTCTAGTAATCGCTCTGCCATATCACGCAAAGCCCAAGGGTTTTTCTGTTGAATAAACTCCTGAACAACTGGGTCAAATAGGTAAGTCTCTGCCACTCCTTGATACATATAATCTTCCACACATCTAGCTGTAGCGTCGTAAGCAAAGAGATAGTCTGTTGTTGCTGCCATCTCAAACGCCCCCTTGTAACCGTGGCGCATCACCCCAGCAATCCACTTAGGATTAACCACACGGGAACGATATACCCGCGCAATTTCTTCTCTAAGCTGGCGAACACGTGGATTTGAGGGTATGGAATTATCGCCAAAATAGGTTTGAGGACTCTGCCCTCGTACTGAGCGCACTGCTGCTGTTAAACCGCCCTGGAATTGGTAATAGTCATCAGAATCCAGTAAGTCATGTTCGCGATTATCTTGGTTGTGCAAGACAATCTGCATTTGCAACAGCCGCTGCTCAAATGCTTCCGGGGCAGCGCGACCATCAGTAGCAGAGTAAGAACTCCAGTTAATATAAGCACGAGCTAAGTCTTGGTCATCCGTCCAATTTTGCGCCTCAATTAAACCCTGGAGTCCTGCCCCATAGGCTCCTGGTTTAGAGCCAAAGACTCGGTAGCGTGATCGCAACTCTGCTTGTTGTGGCGTCAACCCTGTCTGTAGCCACAACTCAGTTTCGTGAGCGACTTGTGCTGCTATAGGGTTTTGCTCTCTTTGTTCATCCAACGCTGCCACTGCTGCCACTGCCCGGTCAAATAGATCGATCAGGTTAGGAAAAGCATCGCGGAAAAAGCCAGAAATTCGCAATGTCACATCCACACGGGGGCGTTCCAAAACCGAGAGTGGCATAATTTCAAAATCTACCACTCGCCGGGAAACCCCATCCCAGACTGGCTGAACGCCAATTAAAGCCAATGCCTCAGCGATATCATCACCTCCAGTCCGCATTGTGGAGGTTCCCCAAACAGATAAGCCCAGAGTTTTGGGATATTCCCCATGTTCTTGGGTGTAGAGTTCAATCAGTGTAGCTGCAGCTTTACGACCAACATCCCAAGCCGTTTCTGTTGGAATCGCTCGAATATCAACCGAGTAAAAGTTACGACCAGTAGGCAACACCTCTGGACGCCCTCTTGTAGGCGCACCAGCCGGGGCACTTGGAATATAGCGCCCATCTAATCCGTGCAACAGCTGAGTAATTTCTTGATTGGTTTGTTGCAGGGCTGGAAGGAGGTGATCTCGTATCCAGTTTAATTCTGAGAGGAGAGGAGGAGATTGGGGGAACGAACCGCCCCAGCGTAGCGTTAGCGACTTAGCGTTGCCGTAGGTGTTAGCCGTTTGCGAAGCATGCGCGGAGCGCGTAGGCGTTAGGCACCAAGGACGCGGAGGGAAGAGGAGCTGTTCTATTAGTTGGGCTGCTTGTTGCTCTAATACCTCGACGACATCGCCAGTGGTGCGACAAGATTTGAGGATTTCGTGTTTGCTCTCTGGTGCGGGACTGCTTAAATCTGCGGTTAGGGGGTCGAAGTCTAATTCCAGCGCTTGAGCTAAGGCACGAGTTATTCCAATGTGACCAGTGCTGGGATGGCGGGCGATTGCTACAATTAAATCCCGCAATTGGCGTCCTTGAGGACACTGCCCTAAAATGTGCAAACCATCCCGGATTTGGGCTTCCTTCAATTCACACAAATAGCCATCAGCTCGACTGAGAAATTCCGTAAAATTGTCATGTACTGAGTATGAGTCTGGAGTGTAACCGAGTTTCTCAAACCCTAAATCGCGGTGGAAATTCTCTTGGACTACCAGGGCAGCAATGCGATCACAAATTGTTGGCAGCCGAGAAGGATCTAAACTCTGAGCCTCGTAATATTCATCAATTAAACCCTCCAGCTGTTGTAGAGGACCGTAGAGTTCAGCCCGCGTCATTGGTGGAGTCAGGTGATCCACTATCACAGCCTGAGTCCGACGCTTAGCTTGAGAGCCCTCACCAGGGTCATTCACAATAAACGGATATAGATGGGGCAACGGTCCCAGCGCCACTTCCGGATAACAACTAGCTGATAAAGCCACACCCTTACCCGGCAACCACTCCAAATTCCCATGCTTCCCCACATGAACCACCGCCTGAGCCCCAAAATGTTGCCGCAACCAGCAATAAAAAGCCAAATAAGCATGAGGAGGTTCTAAATCCGGAGCGTGATAATTCAAAGCCGGGTCAACATCATATCCTCGCGCTGGCTGAATCCCCACAAACACATTACCTAGTTGAATCCCTGCTATAGGAAAAGAAGAGGAATTCTCCTCATCACCCCATCTCCCCTCTGCGTCCTCAGCGCACGCCAGTCCGACGCCACTTGCTACAACGGGGGGAACCCCCGCAACGCAGTGGCTCCTCAAGTCGGGAAACCCGCCCACGCGGCTGGCTCCTCCGCGGTTCGTTTCCCTGAATCCCCACCTCCCATCAATCCCCAGCCGCACCCCTTCAGGCAACATAGCAAAATACTCTTGATATTCCTCCCCAGTCAGATATTGCCTTACAGGTCGCAACTCCCAACCCTCCGGGTCATTCGTCACCCCAGACGTCAGACGCTGAATCAACTCATCCCCAGTCTGCGGCAAATTTTCCACAGCATATCCAGCCGCCTGGAGCGCCTTGAGGATTGCAACACAACTAGCTGGGGTATCTAGCCCGACGCCATTTGCCAGACGTCCATCGCGGCAAGGGTAGTTTGCCAAAATCAGAGCAACTCGCCGCTTTTTGGGCGGACAGGAACGTAAGCGAACCCAGTTAGCCGCCAACTCAGCGACAAAAGCAACGCGATCGCTTATTGGTTCATAAACCACCACATCAGTTTCAAGCTCTGGATTCCAAGTTTGCACTGCCTTAAATGAAACAGCACGGCTAATAATCCGTCCATCCACCTCCGGCAAAGCCACATTCATTGCTATATCCCTTGGTGAAAGCCCTTGAAAGTTAGATTCCCACTGCTCAACCGGACTACTGCTAAAAATGACCTGCAACACTGGCACATCTAGTTTTTGCCACAGATCGAGTTGGGGTGTTTCAGTTTCTAACCGGGCAAGAGAAAAACTCGTTGTATTCAGCAGCAACTGAATCCCTGCCTCATCTTTTGGTATAAAGTACGGCAACAGCTCTGCTTGTACATCAGGATCGCGCAGGGAAGAAATAAAAATCGGCACTGGCTCCAACTGTCTTTGGACTAAGGCTTGGCAAAGAGCATCAATCGGGGCAGTGTTTCCGGCTATGTAATGAGCCCGGTAGAACAGAATGCCAACTTTGGCAGTAACCTGGGGTTGCAACTCCAGGGGGGAGTAAATGCCAACGCGCGGAACTGGTTGAGGCAAGGGTGGACTGTAGGATGTTTCTAGGCAAAGATCAGCAACGAACTTGATGGCGTTAACGATATTATCAACGCCACCTTCAGTAAAGTAGCGCCACAACTGGTTAACGGCTTTTAGAGAAACGGTGGAGTGAGTGATTAAATTGGGGTCAAGTGCATCATCCCCTGGCATAACGATCAGTGCTGCACCAGTCTTCTGCACAGTCTCCTGTAACACCTCTAACCCATATGACCAGTAAGAACGTCCTCCCAGTAATCGCAGGATAATTACCTGGGCTTGCTCTAATACTGTTTCAGCATAAGTGTCAATTGTTAGCTGTTGCTGTAGCTGCAAGAGATTGGCAATTCGCAGTCCTGGAAATCCGTCTGGTAGTTTTGGCAAAGCTGCTGCTAGGGTTTGAATATCAGTATCAGCTGCAGTGAGCAATACCAAGGGAGCTGGTGTTTGCTCTACAAAAATGACGCCTTCTGCCTCAGGGTTCCACCCTCCAGGCGTTGCAGCTATACGATGCACAACATGCTCCTTATGACTTAAACTCGAACAGTATCTTACTGTCTTTCGCTTCTCATTTCTACGAGATTCAGGCACCAAAACTCCTGAAAACCTGCTGCACATCTTCGTCGGGCTTGAGCATGCAGATGATTTGATTGATGATCTTAATCCAGCTTTAGGGCAATGGTGTTTGTTTGTAAGGCAGTCTAATCTTTTACCGTAACACTTTCTGGAACTGCTTTGGAGAGACAGTATTGTAGGTAGGCAGGGGTTCTGCGAACATGATGAGCGAACAAGTAAGCGCAGCAACTAGTTGGTTATTAATGTCACCAAAGGCTAACGAGCCTGCAAGGTTGCGCTGTCGTAATTCTCCAGCAGAGAAGTTACGCAAGCGCAAAACTACCAAACCATACTCCTGAGCTGCTTTTAGCAGCGCTTGAGCGACATTCTCATGAGGCAGCACTTGAATATCTGATTGGTTCGCTAGATCTAACTTAGAAACCACCAAAGCTAGTTGTGAGCGTATCCAAGCTATCTTACTTGCAGAAGCTCGGCGATCGCATACATGCAATAAAGTCACCTGAGCCTGATTTGCCTTTGCCAGCATGAGAGCAAAGCGTAAGGGTTGCATCACTTGCGCCGTTAAGTTTTCCACTGGTACCAGAATGCGCTGAATGTTTGTCGGTGAGTCCTGAAGGCGCGTCACCACAACCGGGCAATGTGAGGTTGCAATGACACCATCAATTAGGTTGCCAAATATGTGAGTACGCAAGCCCTGACGTTTAGCCCAACCCATAACAATCAAACTTGCATTTTGTTCTCGACTAGCACGGGTAATGCCAATGGCGACCCCATCATCGATTCGCAGTAGCGGCTTAGCCTCAATTCCCAGTTCCAGGGATAGTGCAGCGGCATTATCTAGTAACTTCTGACTGCGTTGCAAAGCGGTGTCCATTTGGGGTGAATTCATCTGCGTGAATGCCCTCGTAATAGCTAGAGGCACAATCCGCCCATCTGTTTGACGTGCTAGTAACGCCGCCATTTCAATTAAATACTGCTCCGTTTTAGGATTATAGACAGGGACTATCACCGTAAAAGGGCTATCTGCTTCAGTGTCCCAATCAGATGAGGTTGTTTCTGTCTCAACACTTGCTTGCGGGGAAGTTAGTCCCACGGCCACTCGACTCGTAATTACTGGACCAAGAGTTGCTGTGACCAACATCAAGACAATCACACTATTAAAAACTGACTCGTTCAATATTCCAACTCGATAACCTACTAGCGTCGCTGCCAGGGTGGCTGCTACCTGTGGTAATGACAGAGACCACATGGTGAGCATCTCCCGCCAGTTATAGTGGTAAATAAGTTTGGTAACTAATGCTGCCACTAACTTCCCGCAAATAGGTCCTAATACTAGTGCCAGTGTCAGCCCAATTGAGCTAATACTGCTGATAAAGGCAGGGAGATTAATGAGTAAACCCACATTCACAAAGAAGATGGGGATGAAAAGGACACTGCCAACAAAAACGACCTTGTCCTTTACAGATCCTTCGCCTACCACATCATTCACTGCTAGACCTGCTAGGAAGGCACCCACAATTTTCTCCACCCCAATTAGCTGGGCACCCACGGCGGCAAGAAATAAAGCCAATAGGACAAACAAAAACTGATTCCCTTCTTCGTTTCCAGAACGACGGAAAAATTCTCTTCCCGCTCGATCAAAGCCAAAGAGGATGACCACAGAGTAGATACTTAACGACACTAAAAGGGTAAGCAGCTTGATGATTGAGAAATTTCCTGCATGGATGCCGACACAAATTGCTAGTACTAATAGCGATGCAATGTCTGTAAAGATTGTGGCTCCAATTGTCACGATGACAGCTTCGTTTCCAATCACTCCTAAGCGGCTGATGATGGGATAGGCTAAGAGAGTATGGGAAGCAAATAGAGAGCCAATCAAAATTGCTGCAACCCAATCAAAATTAAACAAACGGCTAACCAGCACTCCAATCAGCAAAGGAACTAAGAAGCCTAAGCTGCCATATCCCATAGAGCGATACTTGGTTTTGCGGAACTGCTCCATATCAATTTCCAGCCCAGCAACAAACATCAAGTAGACTATCCCAATGTCTGATAGCAGCTTCATTGTTGGCGATTCATTCTGAAGTAAATTGAGTGCATGAGGTCCAAGCACAACTCCGGCGGCTAGGAGACCCACCAGCCCTGGTATTCGTAGCCGTTCAAACAAAATTGGTACGACTAGGATGACAACTAGCAGAATGGCGAACGGAATGATTGGTTCTTGACCAAAAACCTTTGAGACTGGTTCTAGAGCAAGAACTTGTGTGATGAATGCCATAGGTAACAGTTGGTAGACCAATAGTAAGGCTACATTACAACGAGCAACTATGAAGCTTTCTGCTGCTTAGGTAGCAGATTAAGACACATCAAGATAGCTGGGAGAGCGTTTTAAAAATACCTATCTGTGGACGGATCTGTAGAAAAATAACCTTTAGGTCATTTCCATAAGCCAAACAGGCAAGAAGAGATGCAATTAGGCGATTGCTGAAACTGAGAATTGCATAGAGACGCACCAGTTCGTTCTTTAGTCGTCGGACTCCTGAATTACTCAGCTAAGCTAGGAATGGATAGCACTGCCCCAATCACATTATGCCTAACCCTGACCAGCCTCTCGTCTACCCTAGCAGTCACAAAGTTGAGCAAGTTGATGACTATCATGGGACGAAAGTTGCAGATCCCTACCGTTGGCTAGAAGATCCAGATTCAGAGGAAACAAAGGCTTGGGTTGAGGCTCAGAACCAAGTGACTTTTGGCCATCTTGGTGAAATTGCAGCGCGAGAGCAAATCGAGCAGCGTCTAACCCAATTGTGGGACTACGAAAAATTTGGAATTCCGTTCAAAGAGGGCAATCACTATTTCTACTTTAAAAACGATGGTCTCCAGAACCAGAGCGTTTTGTATACCTTGCCCTCTCTGGATGCTGAGCCAAGAGTGCTAATTGATCCCAACCAGCTTTCAGAGGATGGCACAGTTGCCCTTTCGGGTGTAGCAATCAGCGAAAATGGCAAATTGATGGCATATGGTTTGTCCACCTCTGGCTCGGATTGGCAAGAGTGGAAAGTACGGGATGTCGAGACGGGCGTTGACTTATCAGACCATGTGCAGTGGGTTAAGTTTTCCGGCGCGTCTTGGACTCAAGATAGTCAAGGCTTTTTCTACAGCCGCTATGACGAGCCAAACGAGCAAACAAAATTAGAAGACGTTAATTATTTCCAAAAGCTGTACTATCACCGATTGGGTCATCCACAGTCAGAAGATGTGTTAATCTATCACCGCCTCGATCAGAAGGAGTGGGGCTTCAACGGAGGTGTAACTGAGGATGGACGCTACCTAGTTATTTCTGTATGGCAGGGAACTGATACTAAAAATCTCATATTCTATAAGGGTTTGATTAATCCAGATGCCTCAGTAGTGGAACTGATTAGTGAGTTTGATGCTAGCTACAGCTTCATCGACAATGACGGCTCCATTTTCTGGTTCAGGACAGACTTGAATGCTCCCCGTGGTCGCGTGATCGCGATAGACGTCAATAAGTCAACGCCTGACCAATGGCAAGAAATTATCCCCGAAGCTGCCGAGACACTTGAAGGTGTGAGCCTACTCAACAACCAGTTTGTTGCCGAATACCTTAAAGATGCCCAGACTCAAATCAAAATTTTCAATCTAGACGGCTCCTTTGTCCGCGAGGTGGCTCTACCAGGCATTGGCTCAGCTGGAGGCTTTGGCGGCAAGCGCTACGATACAGAAACTTTTTATAGCTTCACCAGCTTTACGACACCAGCAACTATCTACCGCTACGACATGGTGAGCGGTGAAAGTACGATCTTTCGTCAGCCTCAAGTCGATTTCAACCCAGCAGATTACGAGACAAAACAGGTCTTCTACACTAGCAAAGACGGCACTCAGGTGCCTATGTTTATCACCCATAAGCAGGGGATGCAATTGGATGGAAGTCATCCTACATTTCTGTACGCTTATGGTGGTTTCAACATCTCCATAACGCCCAGCTTTTCAGTTGGCACTTTGGTATGGATGGAGATGGGAGGTATTTATGCTGTGCCAAACCTACGTGGTGGTGGCGAATATGGAGAGGAATGGCACCAGGCAGGAACGAAGCTCAACAAGCAAAATGTCTTTGATGATTTCATCGCGGCAGCAGAGTGGCTGATTGCCAACAAGTACACCTCTCCAGCAAAACTAGCAATCGCTGGTGGCAGTAACGGGGGGTTGTTGGTGGGTGCTTGTATGACTCAGCGCCCTGATTTGTTCGGTGCCGCATTGCCCGCCGTGGGGGTTATGGATATGTTGCGGTTCCATAAGTTCACAATTGGCTGGGCTTGGGAGCCTGAGTATGGTTCCCCTGATAATCCAGAGGAGTTTAAGACTCTATATGCCTATTCCCCACTACACAATCTCAAGCTTGGGACATCCTACCCAGCAACACTGATTACGACAGCAGACCATGATGACCGAGTGGTACCTGCCCATAGTTTCAAGTTTGCCGCCGCCCTGCAAGCTGCTCACAAAGGTGCAGCACCAGTGTTAATCAGAATTGAAACGAAGGCAGGGCACGGGGCTGGCAAGCCAACAACCAAGATAATTGCAGAAATTGCCGACCGCTGGGCTTTTTTGGTGCGAGCGCTAGACATGGTATGAGACTCCCTGCGCTTGAGATTCTAAGGTGGTAGATTGATAATGAGCTACCCGTGGGGGGTACCAGCATGACTACTCGCTACCATCACCTCACCTCTTAGCATGCGTTTTGCCCCATCCAGTAAAGATTCTTCCAGATAAGGTTTAGTAAAGTAGCCACTAGCACCTAGTTGAATTGCCATCTGCCGATGTCGATCTGCACCTCGGGAAGTTAGCATTGCTACAGGTACATGGCTGAGGTTAGGGTCTTTCTGCATGCGCGAGAGCAGTTCGAGCCCATCCATTTTAGGCATTTCAATATCACAAAAGACGAGGTCGCAAGGAAGACCATCGCGGAGTTTGTCCCAAGCTTCTTGACCATCACGTGCCTGCTCCACGCGGTAGCCTGCCTTGCCAAAGGTGAGGGAGAGCAATTCGCGTACAGTAATTGAGTCATCTACAATCAACACTGTAGGTTCAGTCCGGTTCAAGGTTGGTGTCTCTGCTGGTGTATCTCGATGAGTCAGAGTCCAAAGCTTGGTACTGTCTTCGCGACTAATCCGTCCCAAAGCTAGGTCAATCAGCTCTAACACGTCAGCAATCGGCATGATCCGACCATCGCCCAGTACGGTGGCACCAGCCACTCCAACTGGCTTGGGCGCAGGACCTTGAAATTGCTTAATCACAATTTCTTGCTCGCCCAGCACCTGATCGACTTGGACAGCAACAAGGGTATTCGCTGAGCGGAGCACCACAATAGAAATCATACCATCCTCGCGGTTACTGCCATAGATGCTGCCCCGACTGAGCTGGCGATTATAGGTTAGAAGTTCCTTTAAGGGTCGGAATGGAAGCAGAGAATCACGCCAGAGAACACAGGACTGCCCTGCTGCATTCAGCTGCACGTCTGTTTCTGGTACATCCATCATGTCTTCCACCCCATCCATAGGGAAGGCGATTCGCGCCTTCTCACTGAGGCAGCAAAGTGCTTTACAGATACTGAGAGTAAGTGGCAAGCGAATGGTGAAGGTTGTGCCCTTGCCTGGAATAGAGTCGATATTGATTGCCCCACGCATTTCGCTCAAGCTTGTGCGCACAACATCCATCCCTACACCGCGTCCAGCAAAATTATCCACCTGGTCTTTTGTACTAAAACCTGGATGGAATAGGAGGTTATACACGTCTAGGCGAGACATGGTTTTTGCCTGCCCAGAAGAGATGAGCCCCTTTTGAATTGCCTTCTCCTTAACCCGTTCTGAGTCAATCCCGGCTCCATCATCGGCAACAATAATTACAGTTTGGTTGCCTTGGTGGAAGCTACGGATCGCGATCTGACCAACAGGCGATTTGCCCCGAGCAACGCGCTCCTCTAGAGTTTCAATACCATGAGTGATGGCATTACTGACTAAGTGGGTCATTGGGTCGTAGAGTTGCTCAAGGATTACCTTATCGATTAAGGTCTCTCGACCCTCAAGCTGCAGCACTGCCTGCTTACCATATTGCAGAGAAATATCTCGCACTGCCCGAGGTAGCCTGTCAGCAATTTGTGCAAAGGGCACCATGCGCGATCGCGTCAATCCTTCTTGTAGCTGGTTTGTCACCTGCCGGAATTGACGTGCCACTTGGTCGGTTTCATCAGTGATGAACTCAATATCAGAAGATGATTCTCGTACCCGGACAATCAGCTCGATCATCTCCTGGGATAAGGTGTGGAAGCTCGTGAAGCGGTCCATCTCCAGGGAGTCAAAGTCCATGCCAGTCGCGTGTTGTCCTGATGATGTGGCTGCATTTAAGAGCGATGCCGGACGCGAACTGTTGCCCCCATTCAGGAGTGAGGCTTCTAGTAGTGATCGCTCGTAAAGTTCTTGCATCCTAGAACCGACATCACTAAGTTGCTGCACTTGCGATAGCAGATTATCCAGAAATTGCCGCAGCCGCAGTTGATCCTGTTCTAGGCTATTGCGATAGACAACCAGTTCCCCTACCAGGTTGCTAACATTGTCTAATTGCCTGACTGGCACTCGCATCGTTTGTTCAAACGTTATGCGTTGGGGATGATAAGCAGCTTTGGCTTCCTGCTCTGGTATGGCTGAGATAGAGTCTGTGTCAGATGGGGCTTCATCCTCCGTCTGTTGAGTTTCCCCGGCTAGCCTATCCAACTCACTAAATTCGTCGTCTGCTAACTCTGGTGCGGTTGCTGCCTCAGTTTCCCCGACTAGCCTATCCAACTCACTAAATTCGTCGTCTACTACCTCTGGTACGGTTGCTGCCTCGGCAGTGGCTGGTGTCATCGGCACTGCATCAGACTGCACTAAATTTAGTAGGGCGTCTAGTTCAGAAAATGTATCGTCAACTGTAGCTTCAGCCAAGTTTGAGGAGTTATTTTCTAGCAACGATTCCAGTTCAGCAAAGTCTTCTAAACTGCTGACTTCGGCTGCAAGGTCTCCAGCTGCTATAGTCGTCTCTGCTATCGGCTCTGGTAGCTCTTCTGGATCGAAGAGAATGTCATCTAACGAGCTAAACCAATCGTCCTCAATAGAGGAGACAGAACTCATGTCAGCTGCTTCTTTAAAGGAGATGTGAGCAAAAGCTGTTGATAAGTCAACGTTCTTCTGCCGTGCCACGGCAGAAGCTGCGTTGACTTCGTCAAGTTCCTCTGCTACTGATTGCGAATCAAATAAATCATCAAATAGATCGCTACCAGCTTCTTTGTGAACCAAGCCCTGGGATACATCTGCTTTATTAGCTCTCAGGGTATGCATGCCATCTGCCTGAGATGCTAGTAGTGCGAGATGCTGGTCGAGCGCTGCAAAGACTGGTTCAATCTCTGACATCAAGCGCCTAGCTACTTCTACGCTTAGCCCGTTGTTCTCTAGTTGTTCGAGCTGCTCTTGAAGAGCATCAAATACCCGCAGTAGTAAAGACTCTAACTTCTGGTCTACGGGAATTGCGGGACACTCTTGGAGGATTTTAAAATAGTCTTCCAGGTGATGTGCCGTTTGCTGAATGCTACCTAAGCCTAGCATTGCCGCTCCTCCTTTCACGGAGTGAGCTGCCCGGAAGACTTCGTTAACCATTTCCGGGGCTTTGAGCATGTGCTGTAGGTTCAGTACTCCCCGCTCGATTGTATCTAGGTGGTCTTTGGACTCCTCGATGAAAAAACTGAGAATCCGCTGTTCTTGTTCCGGCAGCATGGCAATTGTTAGTTAATGATTGTTAGTTAAAACACAAGCTGAATTCATTTTTAGCGCTAGCTCTTTTGCGGTGAGCGAATCGGAAGATATGTACCAGAGAGTGATTGTAACTGTGGGCTCGCTTTGATTTCAGCTTCACGACTTGCCATAACCAATTCCTGAGACTGTTTGAGTTCCTTGATCACAGTTGGTGCTAGGGTGCGATAGGCGTTTTCCCGATTGGAGATTGCGTTTGCCACGGTCTGGCACAAAGCACACCAACTTGGCAGATTCAGCTTTTCACCCAGTCGCACTAACTTTTGAGCATATGCCTGGAGCTGTTGGCGATTCTCTAGCGTTTCAGTTTGCTTAAACAGTTGTAACATCTGCTGCAACTGTTGCAGCACGTAATTTTCAAACATTGGTAAAGCCGCCGCTAGCGTGGTCGAGCTAACCTTCTCTCTAGAGCTACTAGCAGATTTTGCCAATAAACTTAAATGCTGGTCAAGCAATTTGAAGACTAGTGTCATTTCTGACATCAGACGCTCCGTCCCTTTTGCACTCAGCTCCTTATGTGCTAAGTGAGCGATTAAGGCTTGGAGAGTATCAAACACTCGCAGTAGCAAAGACTCTAATTTCTGGTCTACTGGAATTGTGGGACACTCTTGGAGGATTTTGAAATAGTCTTCCAGATGATGAGCTGTTTGCTGGATGCTATCGTAGCCTAGCATCGCTGCCCCTCCTTTTATTGAGTGAGCTGCCCGGAAGATTTCGTTAACCATTTCTGGCTCTTTAAGAGTGTGTTGTAAATTCAACATCCCCTGCTCGATCGTTTGCAGGTGGTCTTTGGCCTCCTCAATGAAGTAGCCTAAGATTCGCTGGTCTTGTTCGGGCAGCATAGAAGAACTCTCCTATTTCGATTCTGTCGTTTCCACTTTGAAGCGCTCTACCGAGTTGAGCAAGCTACCCGCGACGCTTGCTAAGCTCTGAAGAGAACCAGAAACGCGCTGGGCTTCTTGAGAAGTTTCTTGCGCTGTTAGCTCTACTGATTGCATTACAGCAGCTACAGCACGGGAACTCTCAGTTTGCTCTACTGTATCAGCAGTAATTGAGCGCACCAAAGTGTCGATCCGCTGTGATACCTGCACAATGTCTTCTAGTGATCGCTTGGCCTGTTCTGCTAGGTGTGTCCCTTGAATGACTTGCTGCGTGCCTTCCTCCATAGCTGTCATTACAGAACCTGTTTCACTTTGGATTTGTCTAACTATCTGTTCAATTTCCTTTAGTGCCTTAGCGACCCTGTCTGCCAGTTGACGCACTTCGTCAGCTACAATTGCAAAGCCACGACCCGCTTCACCAGCTCGGGCTGCCTCGATACTGGCATTTAGTGCCAGCAAGTTTGTTCTAGAAGCAATCTGGGAAATTAATGCCACAATCTTGGAGATCTCTTGTGACGATTCTGCTAGTCGCTTCACCTTGCGGGTTGTCTGGGCAACAGTTTGCCGAATTTCTAAAATCCCTGCCACTGTTCGCTCTACCGCCTCACCGCCTTTTTTCGCTGTGGCAGAAGCAGATCGAGCTACAACCTCTGCTTCCCGGGCACTTTCCGCTACCCGCTGAATCGCGTCCGTCATCGCCTGAACTGAGTTCAACGTTACTGCCAATTCCTCTGCCTGCCGTAAGGCGTCGCCAGACAAAGCTCTAGCAAATGTCTCACTATCGACTGCTCCTTTGCTAACTTGGCGAGCTGCTAGCTTGACCTGCTGCACAATCTGCCGTAGGTTTTGAATAGTGAGGTTGAATGAGTCAGCGACTGCTCCTAAAACGTCAGCACTCACTGTGGCTTCCACAGTCAGATCTCCTCGAGCCGCTCCTTCAACATCATCTAAAAGCCGAATGACTTGACGCTGCAAGTCTTCTTTAGCTCGCTCCTGCTCTTGCGCCTTGCGTTGCGTCTCCTTAACTGTGGCGAACATAACTCTGGTCATCTCGTTAAATTCAGATGCCAACAGACCAAACTCATCTTCTGAGTACACCGTAGCTTTGGCATTAAGA
>JAFASY010000154.1 GCA_019244235.1 Chroococcidiopsidaceae cyanobacterium CP_BM_ER_R8_30 | reverse complement strand
AAGATCTCATTCAACAAGAGAAAAAAATAGAAAGTCAGATTGCAGTTGAATCAGCCCGGTTTAGAGCTGATAGCCCAATGATACAAACCCTACTAGAGCAGCAGCGGAATATCACCGCTCTCCTAAATCAAGAAGGGCAAAAAATTGCTGGAACTTCGTTAAAAGATCCCCAAGTCCAAACTTACCAAGGTCCTTTACGTCAGTCACTTATTACTCAGGCAGTAGGTGTTCGGAACCAAATACAGGTGCTACAGGTGCGCGACCAGGTTCTGAACCAGAGAGAAGCTGCGCTTCGGCAACAAGTCAAGCAGTT
Source organism: Chroococcidiopsidaceae cyanobacterium CP_BM_ER_R8_30 (assembly GCA_019244235.1). Taxonomy (GTDB): domain Bacteria; phylum Cyanobacteriota; class Cyanobacteriia; order Cyanobacteriales; family Chroococcidiopsidaceae; genus JAFAVL01. Next base: position 26,593 of record JAFASY010000154.1, on the reverse strand, counting down.
TCCAGCGATTCAGCGTCAGTTTAGCGATTTAGAAGGGCGGCTAGATATTGCTACCAAGACACTTAACCAGCTCCTAATCCAGCGGGCTACCCTGCGAGTTGATGATGCTCAGAAAGAGGAACCTTGGGAGGTTGTTTCTAAACCAGGCATACCTGTCGATGCTAATGGTCGCCCCATTCCAGTTCCTATTAAGACAAGCAAGCAGATACTGCTAGGAATCCTTGGAGGTCTCCTGTTGGGATTAGGCGCTGCTGTATTGAAAGAGAAATATCGCAATATCTTCTACACCAGCGATGACCTGCAAGAAGGTTTAAATCTGCCCTTATTGGGAGTGATACCATTTGAGCCGAACATCCAACAAATTATCAAATCTTCCGCATTTGTCAATTCAATTGAAGAAGCTGAGGCTGAACAGACTGAAGCAACTCTGTTTGTCGAATCTTTCACCTCGCTCTATGCCAGTATCCGGTTTCTGGCTTCTGCTCCCCCGGTAAGTTCTCTCGTTGTGAGTTCGGCAACGCCTGGAGATGGTAAGACTACCGTAGCTTTGCATCTGGCTCAAACAGCGGCAGCCCTAGGTCAACGAGTATTACTGGTAGATGCAAACTTGCGTTTGCCAGATATCCACAACAAGTTAGATCTGTCTCAAGAACAAGGACTCAGCGACCTTCTGAGTGAGAATATCAACCCCAAAGAGGTGATCCGCCGCTCACTCCTAAATGACAAACTGTTTATCCTAACCTCTGGTAAACCCCGCTCCGAGTCAATTAAGATGCTGCCATGTACTCAGATGAAGAATCTGATGTCGGAATTTGAAGCCGCATTTGACATGGTAATCTATGACACGCCTTATTTGGGACCAGCAGACGCTAACTTCATAGCAGCCAATACCGACGGTATCCTAATGGTTGTGGCAGTCGGTAAGACGGAACGCTCTTTGGTGAAACAGGCGATAAGTAGGCTGAATTCCTTGCATCTACCAGTCTTGGGTGTGGTTGCTAATCATGTTAGGGAAACCAAATACGCTGTGAGTAGTCACTATAGCCCCTACTATGAGCAAGAGCATCGTCTCAGTCCCACAACAGAAAGCAACTCAAAAACATCCAATCGGTCTGTACTGGCGGTAATGAAGGAAGCCGAAGATGATCGCTGATTGGTTGGCGTTCAGAGCGATCGATCTCCTAATGGGGATCGCGCTCTTGTTGATTGTCCCAACATTTATTCTCTGGATTGAATGCACAGCAGCGCTTTTTCCCCCAAGACGGAAGTTGTTGCAGCAGGGATCATCTCATCGTCCCAAGGTCAACATTTTAATTCCAGCTCATAATGAAGCGCCAATCCTGAAAGCGACTCTGGAACAGTTGCTGCCCCAGCTTAAAGATCGGGATAAACTGTTGGTCATAGCCGATAATTGTGAGGACGAAACGGCATCTATTGCCCGTGCTGCAGGTGTTGATGTCATCGAGCGGCGGGAACCCGATCGCAGAGGTAAAGGGTACGCTTTAGACTATGGTCTGAAGTTTCTTGCCGCAGGGAATACCTGTGACAGTCCTGGTGACTCTCAAAACTCAGCCAGTGTCGTGTTGCTAATTGATGCTGACTCGATAGTTCATTCAGGTACAGTTGACCAGCTTGCTTGTCTAGCATTTGCTACAGGTCGTCCAGTGCAGGCAACCTATCTGCTAACCCCAAAAGCTCATCCAGAGCCGAAAGAGGCAGTATCGGCGTTAGCATTTTTAGTCAAGAACCTGGTTCGCCCTCGAGGGCTAGACCGATTAGGGCTGCCTTGTCTGCTTACAGGTACAGGAATGGCTCTCCCTTGGTCGGCAATTGAGCTTGTCTCTTTAGCTAGCGGCAACATTGTTGAGGATATGCAACTTGGTCTAGATCTAGCAATAGCAGGATTTGCTCCACTATTGTGCTTAGAGGGGAGAGTAACAGGGGCATTGCCGCAACAGCAACATGCAGCTAAGAGTCAAAGGACACGCTGGGAACACGGTCATTTACAAACCCTGCTAACACAAGTGCCCCGTTTAATGAAAGCTGCCCTGCTTCAAAAACGTTTCACTCTTTTTACCTTAGCGCTGGACTTATTTGTACCGCCGTTATCACTGCTATTTATGACATGGTTAGTGGTAATGGCCGTAGCGTTGTTAGTTGGGATACTGGGAGCAGGATGGTCACCAATTGTACCGTTAGTACTTGCAGGAACGCTCCTTTTGCTCTCTGTCTTTGGAGCCTGGGCTAAATTTGGTCGTGCTAACTTGCCACTATCAGCTCTTTTAGGAATTCCTCTGTACGTTTTATGGAAAGTTCCTATCTATTTCGCTTTTCTAGTTCGTCCGCAGTCTCAGTGGGTTCGTACGGAACGAGATGTAGTTAAAGATATATAAGTAAAAAGAGTAAGGTAACAGTTACCTTACTCTTTTACTCTTTATTCAAAGCTACTGTCTTATGCTCCTCTTTAGGAGTTTCAGAAGCAAAAAACTTTTGCTTCCAGACCAACCAGAAAAAAGGCAACCCTTCTATCAAGTACCTTTTCCATAGTCTTCTAGGCTCAGCCAACAATCTATATAACCATTCCAAACCAGTATCACTTAACCACTTCGGAGCCCTCTTAACATTTCCTGCTTCGAAATTAATGGTTGCGCCGATTGCTAGGAAAATTTTGATATTCGGTAGTAGATGCCTGTACTTATATATCCATTTCTCTTGTTTGGGAGCACCAACGCCGATTGCTAGAACGGTAGCTCCTGAGTTATTAATCATTTCAACTATTTCTAGACACTCTTCTTCATTCTTTTCAAATCCAAAAGATGGAGAGTGTGAAGCTACAATAATATTTCTACCAGTTTTACGATTTATTCTATACTGAGCCTTACTCGCTACTCCTCGATCTGCCCCTAGCAGGAAGATTCTAATATTCTCATTATTTCTGTGATAAGCATAAAAGGCAGGAAAGAAATCGGAACCAGAGAGCTTTTCCTTAATTGGAGTTCCCAAAAATCGAGATGCATACACCAGTATTTGACTATCACACAACTTGTAATCTGCAATGCTGTATGCCTGGAGAAATTCTTTGTCTCTTTGAAGTTTTATCAAGTGGTCGACATTAGGTGTAAAAACAACACCATGCTTTATCTGTTCCAATGATTCCGCTTTAGACAAATTATCAATCCAAATATTCAATATATTGATTCTTCTCATCTTCAGCTACCTCTCTAATCGAATTTGGTTCTGAACTTCAGCCAATATATTAACATTTATAAATACTGCCTAGTGTCTAGACATATACTTTACAATTTCTTCACTTGAATCAGGCAGTTTTAAGGGATGATGAAGATAGGGAGTAAAAAATCAGAACCTGACTGCGAGCAATAGAAAAACTGTATAACCAAAAGCAGAAAATCTGCTCTAGATATGTCTAGCCTAATCCTTTAAATGGACTATTAACAAACATTTCTAAGGTACTAAAACGAAGCTTACTCGATATCTGCCCAACGAGATAACTTCCAAGATTTGCTTTGTGCTAGCAATCTTGACAAAAGGTAACCTTGCGCAAGACGTGGTAGCTTTCTAGAAAGTTCCTCAGTATCCGGTTTCACCTCCCTAATCCTTGCATGTAGCATCATGGTACGGAAATCTCTGTACGAGTGGGGTGATCCAACACCTACTCAAAAACCAGGGTGATCACGCAAGATCAATATTTAAGACTGTATAACCAAGGGATTTAGGTGCCATGACTGTGCTGGAACAAGGAACAATCAGCATACATACCGAAAACATTTTCCCGATCATTAAGAAGTCGCTTTACTCAGATCACGAGGTATTCTTGCGGGAGCTGATCTCCAACGCTGTGGATGCAATCCAAAAGCTGAAAATGGTATCCCGATCTGGAGAGTATGCAGGAGATGTCGGTGAACCAGAAATCAAGCTAGCAATCAATAAAGATGCCAAGACCCTCTCCATTACTGACAATGGTATTGGCATGACGGCAGAGGAAGTCAAGAAATATATTAACCAGGTAGCCTTCTCCAGTGCAGAGGAATTTATTCAGAAATACCAAGGGAAAGTCGATCAGCCGATCATTGGTCATTTTGGTCTCGGCTTCTACTCTTCATTCATGGTGGCGCAACAGGTTGAGATAGATACTCTCTCCTATAAAGCAGAGGCACAGGCTGTTCACTGGACTTGTGATGGTTCCCCAGAATTCCGTTTAGAAGATTCGTCACGCCAAGAGCGCGGCACCACTGTTACCCTCACTCTTCAGGATGAAGAGCTGGAATATTTAGAACCAGCCAGAATTCGGCAGCTGGTCAAAACCTACTGCGATTTTTTACCAGTGCCAATTAAACTAGACGGCGAGGTCATTAATCGGCAAAAGGCAACATGGCGAGAGTCTCCTAGTAGCTTGACTAAGGAAGACTACCTGGAGTTCTACCGCTATCTCTATCCTTTCCAGGAAGAGCCCTTGCTGTGGGTGCACCTCAATACAGACTATCCCTTCATCCTCAACGGAATTCTCTACTTTCCAAAGTTGAAACCAGACGTTGACGTCACCCAAGGGCAAATCAAGCTGTTCTGCAATCAAGTCTTTGTTAGCGAACATTGTGAAGAAATCATCCCAAAATTCCTATTGCCGATGCGCGGGGTGATTGACAGCACCGATATTCCCCTTAACGTCTCTCGCAGTGCCTTACAAACAGACCGCACAGTGCGGAAAATTGCTGATTACATTGCTCGTAAAGTAGGCGATCGCCTAAAAGAACTCTACCGGGACAACCGCTCTGAATACATTAAGTGCTGGCAAGACATTGGAACTTTTGTCAAATTTGGTTCCCTCAACGATGACAAATTTAAAAAGCAAGTCGAAGATATTGTTATTTTCCGCACGACCTATCAGGCAGGGGAGCAACAGAGTAACAACGCTGAGGCACAGGAAAACACCGCTGTACAAGTACAATCTCAAGAAGGTGACGCTTGGCAAGATGTCACACCTCCCCCAGCATCTAACACTCCTGACGCCTCTTCTACTCCTCCTTACACCACCCTTAAGGAGTACCTAGAACGCAACAAAGCCCGTCACGAGAACCGAGTTTTTTACTGTACTGATGAAGCGGTGCAGGCAGCTTACGTAGAGTTGCACAAAAACCAGGGCTTGGAAGTCCTGTTCATGGACTCCTTCATCGACACTCACTTCATTACATTTCTGGAGCGGGAATATCCAGATGTGAAGTTCTCTCGCGTGGATTCTGATCTTGATCAGTCTCTGCTCGATCAGGATAAAGCAGGTGAAATTGTCGATCCTAAGACAAATAAGACTCGTAGCGAATTGATCAAAGAGCTGTTCGAGAAAGCCTTGAATAAGCCCAAGGTCAATATTCGAACCGAAGCCCTGAAATCAGATGACCCACAGGGAACCCCACCAGCTATGGTTCTGTTGCCAGAGGTGCTGCGCCGTTTCCGGGAGATGAATGCTTTGATGCAGCAGCAAGCTGTTCAGTTCCCTGAAGAGCATATTCTGCTTGTCAACACGGCTCACCCACTGATCCAGAACTTAGTCAATCTTAGCCAAGGTAGTATCTTGCGCTCAGGTAGTCAATCTCCATCAGGGGAACTAGCTGACCTCATTTGTCACCATGTCTACGATTTGGCGCTGATGGCTCAAAAAGGGTTTGACGCCGAGGGGATGAAAGACTTCGTAGAGCGCTCCAATCAAGTCCTGACTCGGCTAACGGAACGTGCCGCTAGTTAGGAGGAAAACTGCAGTTGAATAGCTCCAGTCCTCTTTAGAGGACATATCAGTAAGGTGGGCGCTGCTTACCTTACTGATTTCGTAGGGTATATCTACAATAACCATCATTACCAGTTATGGATCTAAAATAGTAGACTGCACTATGCTTCAAACCAACCAAATCTGGAGTCCCCTATGTCTCGTAAGTGCCAACTCACAGGTAAAAAGGCCAATAACGGCTATGCCATTTCTCACTCTCACCGCCGCACGAAAAAGCTGCAAGAAGTTAACTTACAGTGGAAACGAGTTTGGTGGTCTCAGGGCAATCGTTGGGTGAGACTGCGGCTCTCTACAAAAGCAATTAAAACCTTAGAAACCAAAGGCTTAGCTGCGATGGCGAAAGAAGCTGGAATCGATCTGAATCGCTTTTAAGCTGCTCTAACTGGGGGCTTTAGCTGGTGAGCAGTCCTCAGCCAAGTACAATGCGTCTAAATCCAGTAGGAAATAGCTATTGCTGAAATCCATGGAGAATAGGAGATTCGAACTCCTGCCCTCTGCGGTGCGATCGCAGATACTAGTAGTCTAAAGCCCTTATAGAACAAGAGCTACAGCCATTCTCAACTAATATGGTTTCAGGCTTTGAGTCATGGTGATGGCGAGTCAGGTACGACTCTGCCGCAGTTCCTCGATTAGGTCACGAACAGCGTTTTGGTTGTTCTGAGCGATGACGGCTGCTGACTGCGCGGCTTGTGCTGCGATCCGGGATGCTTCAACCGCATCTCTAGCAGTCCGAGTCAATTCGACGATCGCCCGTGCTTGTTCAGCGACGATATTGGCGAACTTCTCAATACTCTGCTGCTGCCGTTCAGCAGTGCGTAGTTGCGCTTGCGCCGTTTCCTTAATCTCAGATAAACCTTCTACCAACTGAGATATGGCAGTTACCATTTGTGCCAGTCTAGCGTCAATGCTATCTAGTCCTGCTGTCATCGCGCACCTCCAGCAGTGAGAGTGTTTTCTACACTTGGCACTTGCGTTTTACTATCAGCCTCTAACTCAGCCTCAGCCTGAATCAATTCTTCAAAAGTGCAGTTATAGATCTCCATCAGTTTCTGCAACCCCTTTGGAGTCATCCGAGGAACGTTCTTGTGCTGTTCCCAATTGCGAACTGTGGAAATAGCAACCCCAAGCTCTGCTGCCACTTCCTCAGCTCTCTTTTTAGATCTAAGCCGTAACTGCTTCATATCCATACCACTACACTACACTGATATGATAATACAAACAAATGGTATGTTAAATAAGTACTAAGCAATTGACGGGTACTAGTTAACTACATGATTCAAACTTACTACTACAGCAGAAGGGCAAAGTCTAACAAGCAAGCAGTACAACTGAATAAGATTCTCTGGCACGTAGCAAATAAAAATTCCACGTAGTCCGCGTGACATCCTCCCGGCGCTAATTGCTACGCAATGCAACGCGCGGGCTTCTAACATCGCTGTTAGTTTTTTCTGCTTCAAAGGGTTGCAAAGAGCCAATATCCCCTCCACAGACATTTTTTTGATTTCCCGATTGTCCCTCGGTACTTATTGATAAGATTCCGCGCTTTTTTACAACTTGGGCTGCTGCTACATCTCTATCAGTTTGATACTGGCATTCAGGACATAAATGCACTCTTACACCCAAATCTTTGGGAGTATCGGCATCACATCTAGGACAGGTTTGAGAAGTGCCATTGCAATTAACTTTGGCAAAGTACACATCTCTTTTCCGGCACACCCAATTTAGGATATTGAGGAACCAATACCTCTCGGTTAAGGACACTGAATTGATTTTCTCTCATGGAGTTTCAAGGGTTTTAGGCACATTTTTTCAGCAGATTTGGGAAGTAATGAGCTTAACCGAGAGGTGTTGTCCCCACTCTGACGTGGGAGTTTCAACTTTCCTTCCAGCTAGAGGCGGGTTGAAAGCTTCCGTTGATTAGGGTCTAGCTTTAGTGAAGAGTATGGTTGTGAGGGAAGTTTGTAGATAATATGGCAAGGTGGGTTGAAAGGAGCGCTGCGATCGTACATGCTATGCTTCCTACAAAATGAGCGGAAGGCAAGCGATAGGTGAAAGGACACTAATCTGTCATCGCGGACAATAATGTGTCATCGCAGCCAAATAACGTGTCAAATGACAACATCAATGGAGAATAGGAGATTCGAACTCCTGCCCTCTGCGGTGCGATCGCAGCGCTCTACCAGCTGAGCTAATTCCCCTCAATACCTCTACCATTTTATCATTTGTGAATAGCTATACCTCTTGCTGCCTCGGTCTGCTCATGCCAAGAGGCTGCCTCGCTTGAGGTCTAACTTCCAAGCATTCATGTCAGCTCTATAACCCTTTGATCTATCTGGTAAATTACCTATCCTGCTGCTTTTCAACGATCAGGGATATGCCGATCACTTGTTTCAAGCTTTAAAGCCTACTCTAGAAAGCAATTCTATTCCCTACATAAGTTCACATACAATTGCGCCTGCAACCGATATGCGTAACTTTGTTCCTGATGGACATTTTGTTCCAAGTGTGAATCAAAAGATTGCACAAGCAATGCTGTCTCTGATCAACCAGCACTTCAATCGCTAGTACAGCCTCAGCCTTGAGCAACCCCAGTCTCAAACCAAGAGTAAGCCTCTTGTACTCGCTCAACTTCTAGATCGCAAAGATAATCCACTGTCCAGTCGGCAAGTCTTTGAAGCATATGAAAAGGATAAGTATGCGCAACTCCCACCGCTTGCATTCCAGCCCGCTGCGCCGCTTCAATCCCTATCGGCGTATGTTCAATTGCGAGACATTCTGACATCTGGAGGTTGAGGTCAGGATAGAGCTGATTCAAACGCTCTACTGCTAGAAAATAACCATCCAGTTCTGGCTCACTGGTTATAACCTCATCCACCGCTACGAGCGCCTGAAAGTATTCAGCCAGTTTTGCCTGGTCTAACACCAATTTCACTTCCTCAAGTAGACTATTGCTAACCACCGCGAGTTTTAGCTCCTTAGCTCTCAACTGGAAAATGAGATCCTTTAAGCCTGGATAGAGAGGTAATTTTTCCAATTGCTTAACTTGCTGCTGATAGGCTTGAGTTTTATGGTTGACCAATTGGGTTAAATAGCTTTCACTGAGGACTCGGCTCCGACGAGTGAGTAGCTCCTTAAGACAGGCGCGATCACTTTTACCAAGACAGACTTGGCGGAACTCTCCCGGTTGAGGTCGGAGATTTTCCTCAATCAGGATCTGCTCGATGAGCTGCTCGTGGAGCAGCTTATCGTTAATAATAATGCCATTGAAATCAAACAAAACTGCCTTAAGCATGCCTCATGCTGGTGCTGGAACTCCCTCCCAGTTATCTCCATAGGTAGGCGTATACCTATCCCTATGGCGAGCTGATGCCGAAGCAGCTGTAGTTGGGATAGGTTTAACGCCACGAGTCACTTGATGTACTAACCACAGCTCTTGAGTTTGAACTGCTTCAAACCCCGCTGCTCCCATCCACTCATCCACACTCTCAGCAGCGAAGTCCCGAATATATGGCTCCTCAAACACATTATTGAGCCACTCTAGCTGCCGCAGAGTCTTTTGATTACCGTCTAAGATCAAAACTTCCCCACCAACTTTCAGTATTCTGTAGCTTTCGCGCAGAATTGACTGAGAGACAGTTGGTGGTGTTTCATGGAACAACAACGAAGCTGTTACCACATCACAAGAGGCATCGCTAAATCCAGTCTGTTCAGCATCACCATGCAACCATTGGATACCTAAACCAGCTTGACGAGCTTTGTCTTCAGCTCTAACCAACATGTAGGGAGATAAGTCCAAACCTATAACTTCTGCTTGAGGGAAAGCTTGCTGCAACATGAGCGTTGTTGAGCCAGTACCACAACCTAAGTCTAGAATTCGTCTAGGAGTGCCCTGAATAGCATCTATCAAGCCTTGGCGCACCATTGTCTCGTTAGGAGGCAAAACATACTGGGTAATTGGGTCATAAGAAACCGCCGCATCAGCGTTGAGATATCCGCCCTTGATGCCGTGAAAGTTCTGGTCACTGTAGTAAGTGGGGATTGTTACTTCTGGTCGCCGGAAGCGATCGCTCTCTTTTTGCCAGTCAATACTTTTCGCGTAGCGCCGTAATCCCTCCTCGTCAATCATCAACCGCACCACAGGGGCTAAAAAACTTTCCCAGATTGTGTTCGCGCGAACTGTCATAAAGAATTTAACTAAATCAGCATGAATAGCTTCTATAGTAACTGAACTATTTTTAATCAAGAAAAGTTAACTGCAAGCATGTAATTATGACATTGAACTTTTAATCACCCATCTAATTCAGCCAAAATTCTTTCAGCCTCAGTACATAGCGCAGCGTGACAGGTGCCATTACTAGCAAGCAAGCCCCCCCATTGATTGACATCGCCCTGGTTATACTGCAAGGGGGTGCCATCAAAATGGGTGAACTGTCCACCCGCTTCCGTCAGTATTAGCTCTGGCGCTGCTAAGTCCCAATCTTTAGGGGCAGACTTACCTGAAAGCGAGATATACATATCTGCCTGTTGTTCAACAATCTGGGCAATTTTGCAGCCAATACTACCTACATAGCGTTGATTCTGGCACGGCAACTGCTGCAAGAGTGCTTGCAATCTTTTATCCCGGTGAGTCCGACTGACAACCAGAGTTAAATCTTCAATTCTGTCGCGTCCTGAAACCCTTAGCGGCAGATGCTTACCATCGCGAGTTTCCATGAACGTACCACCATCTTTTGTGGCATAATACAACTTTTCAGCCTCAGGCCATGCCACTACTGCTAACACTGGACGTCCTTCGTTAACCAAAGCCATGTGAACTGCATACTCGCCTGTTTTGTCAATAAAATCTCGCGTGCCATCTAAGGGATCAATAATCCACACCCAAGACTGGTTTGGTTGCTTATCTGCTTGAGCTGCATGAGTCTCTTCACTAACATAAGTCCAGTTTTGCTCGCCCAAATTAGCTTGTAATCTCTCCAAAATGTAGCGATTGACGGCAAGATCTGCCGCAGTGACAGGTCCATCTTGTCCAGATTGAATTTCCAGACTGCCCTTTTCAAGTTTGCCATGGTAGTAAGACCGTAAGAGATATGATGCTCCCCAGCCAACAGAACGGGCAATTGTCAAGATTTCCTGTAAGTCTTTCATTCGTCTACACTATGCTCCAGCCAACGACGCGTGCCAAAAAATTGACAAGAACGAGCAGCAACCTTTGCCGCTGCTGCTAGGGCATCAGTGAAGCCTTTCTGAAGAATGTAATGACAGAATGCTCCATGGAGTACATCGCCAGCCCCTAGTGTATCAACTGCGTCAATTTGAGGCACGTCTAAAGTATTAGACTTACCCCCAACAAGGTATTGAATTGGTTTCTCCCCTTGAGTGATTGCAATGTGGGGAATTCCAGCCGCAGCAAGATACGCAAAGACTTCCACAGTATCGTGGCAACCGGGCGGAGAGAAATTAGCAGAGCAAATAGCGTAATCGACAAAAGGCAATATATATTCAAATCCGGGCTTCCAACTGCCACCATCGATCGCCACGGGGATACCCTTTGCCTTGGCGAGCTTAGCAACGCTTTGTCCAACCGCCATTTGATGTCCATCAATTAGCACAACATCAATCCCCGATAAAAGATCTTGAGGTAAGCGATCGCTCTCCACCTGACTCTTGAGGGCATTGATCGAAACCACAGCCCGTTCGCCCGTACTCTGGGTAACAATGATAGAGGAGATAGATGGCGGCTCGGATCGGTCGGGATCGAGGTCAGCAATTGCAACTTCATAACTTGCCAAATCCGCTTGAATGAGTTGCGTAATAGGATGAGCACCAACAACACCCAGTAGATTTGCTTGATTCCCCAATCGACTGAAGGTGACAGCAGCATTTGTTGCCGGACCGCCAGCTGCGACAGTATAGTCAGAGGCAACAATTTTTTGATTATCACTCAAAGCTGAGGTTACGAGGTACACCAAATCTAAGGTAACCAAGCCAACAAATAATCCACAATGAGTTGCATTCGGTTTCATCTGTACATCAACAACCATGCCTACTGAACCAACCCCTGGAACCCTCTACATAGTGGGAACTCCCATCGGCAACCTGGAAGATATCACTTTTCGTGCAGTGCGAATTCTGCAAACTGTAGATACGATAGCAGCAGAAGACACGCGCCACACCGGAAACCTTTTACAACACTTTCAGATTAAAGCATCTCAACTGAGTTATCACGATCACAATTATCAAAGTCGCATTCCAGAGTTAATCGAGCAACTCAGTCAGGGGAAAGCTATTGCCTTGGTGACTGATGCTGGCACTCCTGGAATCTCCGACCCTGGATACGATCTCGTTAAAGCCTGTATTGCCGCTGGATTCCCTGTAGTACCGATTCCAGGACCTAGCGCGGCAATTGCCGCACTCAGCGCATCTGGACTGCCAACAGCACAATTCGTCTTTGAAGGCTTCTTACCACCAAAAGGTCAAGCTCGGCAAGAGCGGTTGCAAGCAATGCAGACAGAATCTCGTACTCTCGTATTCTATGAAGCACCTCACCGTCTGCGGCCAACCCTCCAAGATCTAGAGGCAGTTTTGGGTAGAGAGCGGCAACTGGTACTGGCAAGAGAGTTAACTAAACTGTATGAAGAATTCTGGCGGGGGAGCATCGCAGAGGCGATCGCTTATTACCGCCAGCGTGAGCCTCAAGGAGAATACACTCTAGTTGTTGCTGGTCTACCGCCAGCTAAACCCCAGCTCACAGAAGCAGAACTCAAAAGTGAGCTGCTACAGATCATGGCGCAGGGAGTGTCGCGATCACAAGCTAGCCGTCAGCTAGCAAAAGTGACTGCTCATTCCCGCCGCCAACTTTACCAGCTAGCTCTGAGTCTTCCTGCTCCTCAGCAAAACCCTACCGAGCCATCTTTAACCATCCAAAAACTTGATTAACGGTTAGTGCATGTTCTGCTTAACAGCAGAAAACTCACAAATTGAATGAAACGGGCAATGTCGACAGTGAAAGCCCGGATTCGCAGGAAAAACCTGACTAAATTCATGAGGATTTTGTCGGTACTGGCTCAAATCTTGCTGATGTTTTTGTGCTACCAATGCTAGTTGAGTTTCGACCCCGTCTAGTTGACTAGAAGTGAGATGAATCAGGTCTGATTGCTTACACTGCTCTAAATTGTAAAACGAAGCCACTGCCTGATGCTGCGGGTAGAGATAGCGAGCTGCCAGTAAGTAAACTAAAGCCTGCCTGCGATCGAAAGCCGATTTACCAGTTTTGAAATCTAAAATATGTAACGTTCTATCAGTTTCAGTAAAAATGCAATCCATCGATGCATACAGCTGAAAGCGGTAATTTTCCCGCTTGATCGGAATTGGTCTGGGGAACCCCTCATCCCCTCTAGTTAAGAGGACAATTCGTTTCCCTACTAACACCGGAGCATTGCGATAGTTTTTCAAAATTTGTATAACACGCTGCTGCACCTCAGAAGCCGATTTGCTCAATCGCAGTAGCTGCGCCACTCTCTCCACCCCATCTGGTAGCTGCAACAATTGAGTATGCTGATGAAATTCATAGACACCTTTTTGGGCAAGTAAACCAATCCTTTGAGGAGGAGTGGCTTGAGCGAGTAGCGCTTTAACCGCTGGTTCATGCTGCCGCGCTTTAATAAATCCTCGTTTCATTTGACAATGCCAGCGTTCCTGCCCTACAGCAGGAGCAACTAAGGACCAAAGGTTATAACTAGCGAAGAGCCGCTTTGAAATTGGCATTGTGCTGAGTATCAGTGAGTAGAAACGCGGATCGAATAATGGCTACACAGCAAAGTCAATGGCTGCTTATAGTATTAATGATGAACAAAAGTCAAGTGGTAAATAATGAGCGCTAGTAGTGATTCCTACAAGATCGAGCAGCTCTGTGGAAGTCGAAGCGGTTGGGACGAGGCTACAAAGGCGTCCCTTCATCCGCCGCGCCAGAGCACCCACAGGCGTTGCCTTGAGTTTGGCACTGACGGGTGGCGGGGGATTATTGCTGATGACTTTACGTTCCCTAACGTCCGAAGAGTGACGCGAGCAATTGCTAGTTACCTCGAAACTGCCTATAACAAGGATAGACCTGTTCTGGTTGCCTACGATACCCGCTTCCTTGCGGACCAATTCGCTCATACAGCTGCTCAGGTGCTAGCTGAGCTGGGATGGACGGTGAAACTAGCCGAGCGAGATTGCCCAACCCCAGTCATTGCATACAATGCACGTTACCTACATTCAGCTGGGGCATTAATGTTTACGGCTAGCCACAATCCTGCCCATTACTGTGGCATCAAATATATTCCTGATTATGCTGGTCCTGCAACTCCTGAGATCACTGATTCAATTGTGGCAAATATCGCCAATGTAGATATGTCATCTATCGTTAGCCAAACTGGTCAAATTTCTACCTTCGATCCGAAACCAGAGTACCTGAAATTCATTTATACCCTACTGGATGTCAATCGGATTCGCACTGCCCAATTGAGGGTCAAGTATGATGCCCTTTATTCTACTTCTCGCGGCTACCTAGATATTGTCTTAGAACACTGCGGTTGCGAGGTAGAAACCTTTCATGCTTATCGAGATGTCCTGTTTGGCGGTGGGATGCCAGAACCTAAAGAAGAACAACTGCTTGATTTAGTGGCAGCAGTCAAGCGAGATCGGGCAGACTTAGGTTTAGCAACCGATGGAGATAGCGATCGCTTGGGGATGGTTGATGAACAAGGCAACGTTCTATCTCCCAATATAGTCTTGTTGGTACTAGCACGCCATCTGATGAAAAATAAAGGGAAGACAGGGGCAATTGTCCGCACGGTTGCCACCACCCACCTACTCGACAACCTTGCAGCCAAGTACGGGCTAGAAATCTACGAAACCCCAGTAGGCTTCAAATATATTGGGGAAAAAATGCGTCAAACGACTGTGTTGATTGGAGGAGAAGAATCGGGTGGCTTAAGCATCGGCGAGCATATTCCTGAAAAAGACGGCATTTTAGCCGCTCTGCTTGTAGCAGAGGCGATCGCGTATGAAGGCAAGCCTCTTAGCCAACTAGCAGCAGAAGTGCTCGCCGAAGCCAGGGGTCCCTTCTATAACAAGCGTCTTGACCTTAAGCTAGACAACGCTCACAAAGCAGTCATTATCGAATCCTTCGCTCTTGCTCCACCACTAGCCATCGCTGGTCTTATGATTAAAGACATTAGCCGCAAAGATGGCGTTAAACTTTACTTAGAAGACGGCAGTTGGGTCCTTCTACGTCCTTCCGGCACTGAACCCTTGATGCGTATCTATTTGGAAACCAATACAGAAGATAAACAGAATCAAATCATCTCCCAGATAGAACAGCTGATTGCCCCATTGGTAAGCACAACTGTTTTAAATGTTACCTATTAAATAGAGAAAGCTGTTGTGATCAAAACTCTCACCATTCTGTTGATATTGCTGATATTAGCCGCTTGGATTGCGGCAAGCGCAATTCTCTCCGTCCAAAACGCTGTTCCAGTATCGCTGACATTTCTCAACTTTCACTCGATTCAGTTGCCAGTGGGCTTAGTACTAGCTTCTAGTACCTGTGTAGGGATAATCACCGTAGCGCTGCTCCAACCCCTCTGGAGCCTTGCTGGTGCTGGACAAGATAGTTCTGTAGCTGATGATGAGGACGATTTTTTTACAGACGACTAGGAGCAGTAGAACAGTTCAAGCTAGGATACCTATCCTTAGACAGATGAAGTTAAAGGACAAGTCTGGCGATTTCAGTATGGGTATTTACTTCTATATAAATATTTACTATTAAAGAGAGAAATTTGATCTAAACTTGTTGTGCTTAAGTAAATTTACGCCTTGCTTCAGATAGAACTTTGGACTAACTTGAGGAAGAAAATAACCGTAGCACTGCCGTGAAGAGTTTCATAATCATGTCTTTGATCGTGATCTTTAAGTCCTTGGGCGATGTCTGCCTGAGCCATGGAATGCGAGAAGTGGGTAAGGTGAATCCGCTCCATCCTTTGGCAATGCTTGCCGTTGGGCTGAGAACGATCTCTGACCCTTGGGTTGGTCTGGCAGTCATATTTCTGCTGATGTACTCGCTGCTATCTCTATCAGCACTTTCGTGGCTCGATCTAAGCTACATGCTGCCAATCACGGCAATAAACTACGTGCTGACTTCTCTACTAGCATGGCGACTGTTGCATGAGGAAATTGTTGCGACTAGGTGGGCAGGAACACTTACGATTGCTCTTGGGGTCTTATTTGTTAGTATGAGTGAACACAGAAAAAGTCGGCAAAAAACCTTAAAGTTATCTACACAATGCACTAGCTTCCCAAGCTATCAAAATGAAAGTCGCAGACACAACGGGTAAAGCATGAGAATTTGGATTGCGATTATCGTACTAGTGCTGATAGACTCAATTGGCACTCTGTTAATTGCCCAGGGAATGAAGCAGGTTGGTGAAATTTCCTCCCTGCAACCACGAAGATTATTGAGAGTTGTCCGTCGTATAGTAACGAATCACCTGCTATGGACTGGTTTCATATTCCAAGCTAGCACTTTTTTTCTATTCCTGACACTACTGAGTTGGGCTAACTTGAGTTTAGTAATCCCTATGGCGGCAAGCGGCTATGTTGTCAATGTTTTAGGTGCGCAATTTCTGTTGAAAGAGAAAGTCACAAAAGAGCGATGGATCGGAACTCTGTTGATTTGCATTGGTGTTGCCTTGGTCTCGCTCAACTCAAGCGTCGGGTAAAATGCAAAAGATGATATTTGAGACCTGAGATCTTGGCACAAGCTATAGTCTCTTATCTTGCCTACGCAGATAGGAGCTTAACTAGTATCTTTCTGCCATTGCTGTTACTGAGTCTGACAGCAGTAGGCTTTTACTGCTACTCTAGCTACGCAGCCATCGATTTCTTCGGTCGTTCCCACCAAATTGACTTAGACTTTCACCCACCAGTTACGATCCTCAAACCGATTTGTGGTCTTGATAGCGATGCCTACGAAAACCTAGCCTCATTTTGCCGACAGGACTACCCAGAGTACCAAATCGTCTTTGGCGTGCGTGATGAGCAAGATTTAGGCATAGCAGTCGTTAAGCAAATCATTGAAGACTTTCCAGAACTCGACCTGCGGCTAGTTGTAAGCGATCGCACGATTGGCGCTAACCTAAAAGTAAGTAACTTAGCCAACGCTGCCGCAGAAGCCAAATATCCGCTTTTACTGATTGCAGACAGTGATATTCGCGTCGGTTCAGAATACTTGCGGCGCGTCATCCAACCACTGCGCGATCAGAGCGTTGGTGTTGTTACCTGTCTTTACCGTTCGTTGGTCCAAGGATGGGTGGCAGCCTTTGAAGCGCTGGAGATTTCCACCAAATTCCAACCTGGCGTTTTGGTTGCTAGGCAACTGGACGGGCTGAATTTTGCTCTAGGTTCAACCATTTTGCTCCGCACAGCAGCGCTGAATGCAATTGGCGGGTTCAAAGCTATTGCCGACTACCTAGCAGATGACTACCAACTTGGTCACCTAGCGGCACAGGCAGGCTACAAAGTTGTCATTTCTGACTATGTGGTTGAACATGTATTAGCAACAGAAAGCATAAGCGATCTTATCCAGCGTCAGATCCGCTGGGCTCGCTGTATTCGAGTTTCTCGAATTTGGGGTTATTTAGGGCTAATTTTTACGCACGGCACAGCTACCAGCCTGTTATTTTTATTTGCGTCTAAAGGGTCGATGTTAGGCTGGGTCATATTGGTTCTCACTTGGAGTACAAGGCTAGCGATGGCTTGGATTGTTGGAGTTAAAAGCCTCCAAGATGCAGTCGTTAGAGGATGCCTCTGGCTTGTGCCTTTGCGAGACCTCCTCAGCTTCGCTCTATGGTGTTACAGCCTTTTAGGCAACAATATTGAATGGCGCGGTCGTAGGCTGAAGTTAATTAAGGGCGGCAAGCTAGTTGTGCTCACCGCCGATAAGATCGAGCTGTTAGCGAACAGCTAAAGTGCTAGTTAAACAACTGCATCACTGAGCGAGCTACGTTAGAAGGCTGCATTGCGTCAGTAGTAGCTGTCGGCTCATAGCCGCAATGCACCATGCAGTCAGCACACTTAGGATTACCGCTCTTATGACCGTATTTGCTCCAGTCAGTTTCTTCTAGCAGTTCCTTAAAGGTGCTATAATGCCCTTCATTCAAGAGATAGCAGGGTTTTTGCCAACCTAAAACACTATAGCTAGGCATACCCCAAGGGGTGCATTCATAGTCCCGCTCACCTGTCAGAAAGTCTAAGAATAGTGGGCTGAGATTGAAGTTCCAATTTTTTTGACCAGCTTTGAACGGTGCTAAAATTTCCCGGAACAGACTGCGCGTCTCTTCGCGTTTGAGAAAATGCTCCTGATCCGGTGCCCACTCATAGCTATAGCCAGGGGAAATCATCATGCCATCAATGTCGAGAGTGCTGAGGAAATCAAAGAAATCCTGCATCTTTTTAGGATCGGTCCCTTCAAATACCGTGGTATTAGTCGTAACACGAAATCCCCTTGCTTTAGCAACGCGCATTGCTTGTACGGCAATGTCAAAGACACCTTTACGATCGACACACTTATCGTGCTGCTCTTGTAACCCGTCTAAATGAACGCTGAAAGTTAGATAGGGAGAAGGCTGGAATTTATCTAGGCTTTTTTCCAGTAAAATCCCATTAGTGCACAAGTAGACGAACTTCTTACGTTCTACTAAGCCCTCAACAATCTCTTTAATTTGGGGATGCAGCAGCGGTTCGCCTCCAGGAATTGAGACAATCGGGGCACCACACTCTTCTACTGCGGTAAAGCACTGTTCAGGGGTCAGGTGTTGCTTGAGTACATTTGCCGGATGCTGGATTTTACCACAACCAGGACATGCGAGGTTGCAGCGGAACAAAGGTTCCAGCATCAAAACTAAGGGAAAACGTTTGCGACCTTTCAGCCTCTGGGTAACTAAATATTTCCCGACTTCCAGGGCTTGTTGTAATTGAATTGCCATAAACTCCTCCACCTATTTCTGCAAAACCGCTCGGTCTACATATCCATGAGCGGTAAACCATTCTGTAGCATCTTTAAGAGCGTATATGAGGGGGGTCTGGGGTAGACCTAACTCTCTTACCGCTTTCGAGGCATTGTAATACATTGGCTGTTTAGCCATGCGAACACCGTCAAAGGGAATAGAAGGCGATTTACCCAAGGGGGCAAGAATCTGCTCATCTATCCATGCGACGCTTAGAGGTAACCAACTGGGTACAGTATGTTGAGGTGCCCTTAGACCTGTTAGCTGTGCGAGTTGATCGAGCAGAGCTTTGAGGCTTAGGTTTTGATGCCCAAGGATGTAGCGCTCTCCAGACTGACCTCGTTCTAGAGCTAACAGATGTCCGTAGGCTACATCACGAACATCGATAAAATTCAAACCAGTATCCATGTAAAAAGGCATTTGCTGCCGTAAAAAACGTAAGATGATATCACCAGTGGGCGTGGGCTTAATATCCCAGGCTCCGATTGGAGTCGTGGGATTAACTATCACGACATCTTGACCAGTCGCCGCCGCTTGGAGTGCCTCCTGCTCCGCCCAGAATTTAGACTTCTTGTAGTGACCAACAAGTTCATCGACAGGGCTTTGATGGGTTTCATCTACGATTACGCCAGGAGCCGCCACCCCAATCGCTGCCACTGAGCTGGTATAGACAGTCCGCTGGATTCCTGCCCGCGAAGCCGCAGCTAACACGTGGCGTGTCCCTAGTACATTGTGCTGATAGAGCAATTCTCGGTCTGCTTGCCAGAGACTGTAGTGGGCAGCCGCATGGAACAGAAACTGGCATCCAGCCATCTGCTGCCACAGATCTGGAGCATTCAGATCTCCTTTGAAAATCTCTACTTCCAGAGATTCCAGGTTGTCCAAGCGGCTAGAGGGACGCACTAACGCTCGCACCGCATATCCCTCCTGTAGCAGTACGCGCACTAGGTTAGCGCCGACAAAGCCTGTTCCTCCTGTCACGAAGGCTCGCTTCACCATGTCTTTACCCTCAAGGTCAAGATCTCACATTTTATCGAAGTTTTCTCTGGGTGCAGACGACTGTAAGAGGGAGATGCAGGGAAGTAAAGATCTTCTAAGATGGTAGATTTACTGAGTTGGGACTTATAGACTAGGTCGTTGCTCGCATGGAATCTTTACCGATTAGCATTAGTCTGTTTGTTAGTGCGGCCTTAGTCATTGCCATTATTGGCATCCAAATGAGTGCGATCGCCGATCGGCTAGCCGATCGCACTGGACTTGGTGAAGCGCTTGTCGGTGCTTTACTCTTGGGAGGCAGCACTTCCTTAGCAGGTTTAGTTGCTTGCATGACTGCTGCTGCTCAAGGTCATGCTCAACTGGCAATTAGCAATGCTTTAGGAGGAATTGCCGCCCAAACCTTCTTTCTCTCAATCGTAGATATCACTTACCAAAAGGCGAATCTAGAACATGCCGCTGCTTCAGCGACGAGTCTAACACAAGTCACACTGCTCCTGACTTTGTTATCAATACCGCTACTGGCAATGGCGGGACCAGAAGTCAGCATTTTCGGGGTTCATCCAGCCTCGTTCATCACAATTGCTGCCTATATCTTTGGCTTACAGTTGGTGTCTGAAGCTCAAACCACACCAATGTGGAGACCAAAGCACACTGCGGAGACCCGTCTTGATGAACCAGATTTAGTTCAGAGTGGCGAACAGGGATTGATTAAGTTATGGTTTGGATTCGTTGTATCAGCCATCATTATTGCGACAGCTGGTTATGTTGTGGCAGAAACTGGGGTGGCGATCGCTAAGGAGACTGGCATTTCTGAAACTGTTGTAGGTGGATTGCTAAATGCTTTATGCACAGCACTACCAGAACTTGTCACCTCCATTGCTGCCGTGCGACGGGGTGCGCTCACCCTAGCAGTCAGTGGCATTATAGGCGGCAATTGCTTTGATGTGTTGTTTGTGGCGTTCTCAGATTTTGCCTATCGTCCGGGCTCTATCTACCACGCCATCACGACAGAGCAAATTTTTATCATTGCCTTAACTATGTTGCTGACTGGTATCTTGCTACTAGGCTTATTGAAACGGGAAAAGAGCGGTATTGGTAATATTGGCTTTGAGAGTTTTCTCATCCTCCTCTTGTATCTAGGTGGATTTCTTGTTTTGTTATACGAAAAATAAATCGCTTCTTGTAAAGTCAATACATGGCAAAAATACCTCTTTTCATGTCCAAAGCCGGAGACAAACCCGATATCGATTTCTTCTATGAACAACTCAGCAGTTTGCCAGGAAGTCTCAAGATCGCGGCAGACGCTCCAGCACCGGAGATTGTGTTGATTGACTATGACGAGACTAGTTCCACGCGCAAGTCCGTCGCAATGCCGGAAGAGTGTATTCCTTTTTTAGATACCCAGTCGGTATCTTGGATTGATGTTCAGGGCTTAGGCAATGAAAATATTTTGCAGCGGCTAGGGCGGGCATTCAAGTTACATCCGCTACTGTTGGAAGACATAGTTAACGTCCCTCAGCGTCCAAAGGTCGAGGAGTACGATTCTCAGATGGTGATTATTGCCCGGATGGTCACACCTAAGGAAAAGGGAGCTGGCTTTCATAGCGAACAGGTGAGTTTCGTGTTTGGCAAACATTACTTGCTCACGGTTCAAGAGGAGCCAGAGCGTGATTGCTTTGAATCTGTGCGGGTACGAATTAGCACCAACAAAGGTCTTATTCGCAAGCACGGAGTTGATTATTTGGTTTACACGCTTTTAGATGCCCTGATTGACGGCTTTTTCCCTGTGCTGGAATCTTATAGCGAGAGAATTGAGGATCTAGAGGATGAAGCGGTCGTGAATCCAACGCGCCAAACCCTGAAAAAAATTTATCAGGTCAAGCGAGAATTGTTAGCTCTACGCCGCGCCATTTGGCCTCAACGGGATGCAATTAATATCTTGATCCGAGATAGCAACACTCTAGTGAGTGACGAGGTACGGGTCTATCTCCGAGACTCTTACGACCATGCAATTCAAGTTTTGGATATGGTGGAAACTTATCGAGAACTGGCTGCGGGTTTGATGGATGTCTATCTATCCGCGGTCAGCAACAAGATGAATGAAGTTATGAAACTTCTGACTGTGATTTCAACGATTTTTATTCCACTCACTTTTGTTGTCGGAGTGTACGGGATGAACTTCGATCCTGATAGATCGCCCTTGAATATGCCAGAACTTACCTGGTATTGGGGCTATCCCCTCTGTTGGGCAGTGATGATTGCGATCGCTTCTGGGTTAGTCTTCTTTTTCTGGCGACGTGGCTGGTTTGAGAATTTTTCGACCCTCAAACAGGATTAAACAGCGACTAGACTTAATCTAGGGAGAGAGTAGGCGCAGGTGGTTACAGACCAGTTAAGGCAGATGGTCTGAGGAAAGTCCGGGCTCCCGAAAGACCAAACTTGCTGGGTAACGCCCAGTGCGGGTGACCGTGAGGAAAGTGCCACAGAAACATACCGCCGATGCAGCAATTAGCCATAAGCTGACTGCTTGCAGGTAAGGGTGCAAAGGTGTGGTAAGAGCGCACCAGCAGCGTCGAGAGGCGCTGGCTCGGTAAACCCCGGTTGGGAGCAAGGTCAAAGGAACACGGTTGGTCTTTTACCGATTCCACTGCCTAAGAGCCGCTAGAGGCGTCTGGTAACAGGCGTCCCAGATAGATAACCGCCCTTAAAAGTGGTCATGCCACTTCTAAGAACAGAACCCGGCTTATGTCCTGCTCTCTCCCCACCCCATCTCTCCACCTCCTATGACCCTCAGTTACCCTCGCCGCCAACGGCAGCTCCAGAACTTAACGCGAAAATTAGGGCTGCCAGCACAAGCACTAGTCCAATGGCACCTACTTGACTTAGCACTAACTCATCCAACTGTTTCAGCCCAGGAGAATTATGAGCAGTTGGAGTTTGTGGGAGATGCAGTGGTGCGGTTGATAGCCTCTGAGGTGTTATGGCAAGCTTATCCTGAATGGCCAGTTGGGGAGTTTGCGGCAATTCGTTCTGTGCTGGTGAGCGATCGCTTCTTAGCAACTTTGGCAACAGAATATGGCTTGGAGCTATACCTACTGGTTGCGGGTAGTGCTGTTAACGACCGAGTAGGGCAAGAGTCGCGGTTGGCAGATGCCTTTGAAGCTGTAGTGGGCGCTCTCTATCTCAGCACACATACTCTAGAACTTGTGCTACCGTGGCTAGGACCTCACTTTCAACGGCTAGCAGCACAAGTCCATGCAGATCCAGCTAGACTCAATTACAAAGCTGCCTTACAAGAGTGGACTCAATCCCAGTTCAAAGTGTTACCAGAATATCGGGTTCAAGAAATTGAGCAGCGAGGGCTAGAGCTTGAGCGCTTTTATGCCGAAGTCTGGTTGCAGGGAGAGAAGCTAGGTCAAGGAACAGGACGCTCAATTAAAGCAGCTGAACAAGCAGCAGCTCAGGAGGCTTTTTTAGCGATTCAGAAAGGGATTTAGCGCGAATAAAGTAAATTTTTATCAATGGTTGCGTAATTCTCGGATTCCAGTGCTAAATGATTATAGAGCCCAAATCTTTAAGAGATGAATCGTGTCTTTTCACCTCTCCAGCAGTTCCTGATCACTTGGCTACTGGTCTTAGTGACAGGTTGGGTGACACTGGTTGCCTTAAGTTATGTAGCAGAGCTACTGAGCATTTTAATCACGGCAGGGCTAATTGCATTTCTCCTTAACTACGCTGTTGCTGCTCTACGACCATTCTTGCCTCGGAATGTGGCAGCGATACTCGTCTATTTGGCAGCAGGTTTCGTTGTTGTCCTCATTGCCTTGACACTGGTGCCGCCAGTTTTTAGTCAGGCGCGGTTATTTGTGACCAATTTACCATCCTTGCTGGAGAGCGCTCGGCAGCAATTGATTGTCTTCCAAGATTGGAGTGCCCAGCGCAATTTGCCATTTGACGTACAGATTTTAGCCGCGCAGCTATCGGAGCGAGTGCAAACTCAAGCCGAGGTGATCGCGACTACAGGCTTGGGCTTGGTTTTGGGCACATTTAACTGGTTTTTAGACTTAATTCTGATTCTAGTTATTTCGTTTTACATGCTCATTGATAGCGAACGGGTATGGCGCGGCTTAACGAGTATTTTTTCGCCCCAGATCCGCCCCAAGTGGACAGAAGCGCTGCAACGCAATCTGCAGCGGTTTGTCTCTGGTCAGTTATTATTGGGTCTATTTATGTCTGTTACCCTGACAGTAGCTTTCTGGGTATTGCGAGTTCCTTTTTTTCTACTATTTGCTGTCTTTATCGGTCTGATGGAAGTTATTCCTTTCATAGGAGCGACGCTAGGGATCGCAACAGTGACCATTGTGGTAGCGTTCATTAACTGGTGGTTAGCACTGCAAGTATTAGCAGCAGGGGTGGTGCTACAGCAAGTGAAAGATAATTTGGTGGCACCCCGCATTATGGGCAACTTGACAGGTCTATCGCCAGTAATTATCTTTGTATCTTTGATCCTTGGAGCCAAATTGGGGGGAATATTAGGGGTGATTTTAGCAATTCCGCTCACTGGTGTCGGGAAAAGTCTAGCAGAGATTGTGTTTGATCCGACGCTACCACCCCAAACTGGACCATTTTTCCACAATCCCTTGGCACCAGATAGCATTCGCTCTACGCCAAAGCATGAGCAAGATACAAAGGCAATGATTGAGAAATAAATTTGATTGTGACATCAACTGCAAATATCCCTGCTGTTAGAGCACTTAGCCCGGAGAGAAAACTTTTCAGGGAAGGGACGTGTGCTTGATGAATTTTTCTGCCCAGGAGAATTCCAGCGATTAAGCCTGCAATACTCTGTAAGCCAGCCATTTTAGAGCGATTTACAAAAACTTCCCCCTCATACCCATATGGGTAGTAAAGCCAAGGTGGATGGGCTATTAGTGTTTCTTAAATTTTCTGTAACACTACCCGTTTTTGTTGCACTTGCTCACTGTATTTCTCAGTAGCCTGTATTGTTTTTTTGACGGTTAAATTCAGCCGCTTGAGCATTCTGTCTACCGTTGAACGACTCACCAGCACTCTGTTTTTTTGTGCGAGTTCAGCACATAGTTCAGCTAATGTGGCGTCTTTTTTTTCTGCTACGATTTGTTCGAGAACAGTTAACTGTTCTGAGTTGAGCTTGGTTGGGGTTTATGCCGTCCTCACCTTAGGCGCTATTGAAACAGTTATTTTAGTAGAATTCCAAAACATATACTGCAAATTATAATAATTTGTTGCGCTTCCGCGTCTGCTCTGTTAGATCTCCTAAAATCTATATACACTAGAAGGTTTTTTGAAAAAGGATTTTGTAGGAATTCTTTCTCAAAAACAAGATAGATTTGCTTATGATGAAATACCTCTGGTTCCAAAGAATAAAGGGATTGCTCATCCTTGTATTCATTGTATTTTGGATTGCGATTGCGGCTTCCTTGGTCAATTCCCAGGAAAGTGAGCCAGTTCCTGCTCCCCCCACCCACCAAGCTCCTGTCTTGTTAGGCGATGAGATTGTAATTCTCCTACATAATGGGATTGGATCATTTTCTGTACAGGACCGAGCAACCGCGGTGAGTAATCGGCTGTCCAACCTTGCCAACAACCCAACGGTTCAGGAAGACTCGCTGCAGATTGTGAACAAACCGGATGGTCCTATAATCGTAGTCGGCAATCAGGCAATTTTGTCTGTAACAGCAGCAGATGCAAAATCAGTTGGTCAAACCCAGGAGGCACTGGCTAACGAAGATCGCCTGAAGATGGTTGCAAGTATTCAGCGATATCAAAAAAAATTCCTCCGGAGTGATTTGTTCACCTCCCTCACCTCTATGGCTGCTGTAACCAGCGCTTTCATTGTAATTTTCTTGATCCTGATCCAGATCTTTCCTAGAATTTATGCTCGGATAAAAGCTTGGGAACAAACTCACGCGATGGGAATGAGTGCTGACGAGGCTAGACGGGATCCTGTCCATCGCATTACCAGTTTATTGATTGGTAGTCTAACGCTACTCAAGCTGGGGCTGTTATTGATTTTAATGGTCATCTATGCAATTTTTATCTTCAGCCAATTTTCCTGGAGCGCAAGGCTGGCTGCATCCATCCAGTGGAATTTTCTAACGACCCTGACCACCATTGGACATGAATTATTAGCATCTATCCCAAACTTGTTGATTATTGCTCTGGCAGTTGTGCTCTGTAGAATTGTGATCCTATTAGTCAACACTTTTTTTGATGCTATCGATCGGGGTCAGCTTACCATTCCAAGGTTTTATCCCGAGTGGGCCAAAACCACTGCCCAACTATTATCGTTGCTGATTCTTGGCTTTACCCTGGCTCTACTCTTCCCTCTAATACCGGGATACAACTCCGATGCATTTAAAGGTTTCTCGGTGCTGTTTGGATTACTGATTACCTTAGGTTCTGCTGGAGCCGTGGCTAACTTTCTGGCTGGCATTCTCCTCATTTACAGCCGTGCCTTCCGAGTGGGTGATTATGTCAAAATTGCTGACTCTACTGGCTGCGTTATCGACAAAACCTTGCTTGTCATTCGCATTCGCACCGTCGAAAATGAAATTGTCACCTTAACTAATACTCAGGTACTCAACACTCAGATCATCAATTACAGCGCTAGCGATCGAGATCATGCCGTTTCTCTGATGCTACATACCAGTATTACCCTCGGTTACGACGTGCCTCTGGAAAAGGTCCACAAAGCCCTGATTGCCGCGGCTTATGA